>JBJXFJ010000136.1:0-3808 GCA_046154735.1 Chloroflexota bacterium
TCACCTGGGATGGCAAGGACACCGGCGGCGCCATCCAGCCGCCCGGAACGTACACCGCCACCCTGAGCGCCGCCGGCCAGACGGACCAAATCGTCACCATCACCCTCACCCGGCAAGCCACCGCCACCTACAGCTACGACAATCTCTACCGCCTGACCCAGGCCACGAACCCCTGGGCCGGCACCACCTACTCGTACGACCCGGTGGGCAACCGCCTCACCTCGGTCATCGCCGGCGCCAGCAGCAGCTACACCTCTGACAAAGTGGACCGCCTCACCGCAGTCGGCGGCACCACCTACACCAACGATGCCAACGGCAACCGCACCGGCCGTGGTGCTGACACGTTCACCTATGATCTCGCCAACCGCCTCACCCAGGCCGCCATCAGCGGCGGCAGCACCACGAACTACGCGTATGATGGCGATGGCAAGCGCATGTGCAGCAGTACCCCGTGCACGACGCCGGAGTACGTGTACGACGTGAACCGTGGGCTGCCGGTCATCCTGCAGGATGGGACCAAGCAGTATATATGGGGGCAAGGACTTGCGTATACAGTCAGTGGCCCATCGATTGCCGTACACCATAACGATGGTCTGGGCTCCACGCGGGCCGTCACCACGGCGGCGGGGCAAGTCGAATCAAGCTATCTGACGGATGACTTCGGCGTGTCGAAGCTCATTCGGGGAACGAACCCGGCGCGGATGCAGTACACAGGCGAACCGCGGGATAGTGAGACGGGTTTCGTGTACCTGCGGGCGCGGATGTACGATCCGACGGTCGGGCGGTTCCTGCAGCGGGATGGGGTAGCGGGCCTTCGCGCTCGACCACAGTCACTCCATCGCTTCGCATACGTGGAGAATACTCCCACAACGCTTGTCGATCCGAGCGGGCACTATGGCTACAAGTGGGAGTGGCGCATAGGTTCGAAGGGGAGGGTCGGCTCCGCTGAGGCGGTGATGACCTACTTTCAGCAGCACCCGGGCAACGTTTTCCCGTTCGGGCTCGGCGAGTGTTCCACGATTGAGAAGGACAAGTCGTGCCACTTGAATGTGAAGGGGTGGATCGCACCTGTCAAGATCGTGAGCGTGACCTCGACGACCTTCCGATTTGTCGCTCAGGCCGGACACTTTGACGCCACAGGCTCCTGGATCCAATTCAGGATTTACGAGCGGGACGGGGAGATATTCCTCGAACAAAAGGCTCAAACTCTGACCGATGACCCGCGCACGGATTGGTTGTTCATGGCCCTCGCTCGGATTGACTGGTCACAGCAAGCGGCCAACTTGCGCAAAGTGTTGACAGGCGATCCGAATGAGCCAGCTTGGCCAATGCCAACGGCGCGATGAGACGATTCAATGCTGCAGAGTACGAGGAGAGGCAAGACATGCCCCATTACCGGACCATTGCAGGGCGAACAGGAAGGATCCTGGCGCTCGTTGCGGGCAGCTATATGTTGTACTCGACCTGGGTTGTCTTTAATAGATTCGCCGTGAACCGGAGCAGTGCGGGGTCTACTGGCTGGCCCGCGGGCTGGAGCTTGGAGATCATGGCCTGGTATGCGATCCCAGGATTGGAGTTGGGGATTCTCCTGGGACTCCTTCCTGCCGCGGTTCGATCCGGTTTCACGTCCGCGTTGCGAGTCCTCGTCTTCTCGGTATGGTGCCAGGTCCTGGCGAACTTCTGTGTCTTTTTATTGGTCCATAAGGGGATCTAGTGGCGACCGTTTCCTCCGTACACTCAAGTAGGCCGCGCAGGGTTGATGTGATACGAGTTGCCATGATCCTAAGGCAGCGCTTTCATGGGCAATCCGGAAGATCCGGACGAGCAGTCCGCCAACTCCGGGGCCATGTGGGCCTCCAACTGCCACGGGAGGTAACTGCCTGAGCAGCGTGATCGGCGGCACGAACAACCGCGACACTAACGACAGCGCCGAGCGCATGAATGCGGTGGCGACCGTGGCCGACGCCTTCGATTGCGGGTCGCAGGCGGGGATGCAGCAGCACCCCGTGCACGACGCCGGAGTACGTGTACGATGTCAACCGCGGCCTCCCCGTGATCCTGCAGAATGGGACCAAGCAGTACGTGTGGGGCGTGGGATTGGCGTATACAGCCAGCGGCTCATCGATCGCGGTCCACCACAGCGATGGGCTGGGCTCCACGCGCGCGGTGACCACCGCCGCAGGGCAGGTGGAATCCACCTACCTCACCGACGATTTCGGCGTGTCCAAGCTCATTCAGGGAACGAACCCGGCACGGATGCAGTACACCGGCGAGCCGCGAGACAATGAGACGGGCTTTGTGTACCTGCGGGCGCGGATGTACGATCCGGCGGTTGGGCGGTTCTTGCAACGGGATCCCGTGCCCGGGCTCCGAGCGCGACCTCAAAGCCTGAATCGCTACAGCTATGTGCAGAACGTCCCGACCACGTTGGTTGACCCAACCGGACTCTACAGCTACAAGTGGGAGTGGCCGATTGGATCGAAGAGCCAGGTGGGAAGCGCGGAAGCGGTCATGACGTACTTCCAGCAGCATGTCCGCGACATCTTCCCCTTCGACACCGGACAGTGTGCCACGATTCAGCTCGGCGCTCAGTGTGATCTTAAGGTGGGACTGCTTCCGGCTCCGGTGAAGATCACCAGTGTGACGTCGACGAGCTTCACGTTCGTAGCCCTCCCCGGACACTTCGACAAACCCGGATCATGGATCCGCTTCCGTGTATTCGAGCGCGACGGCCAGATCTTCCTAGAACAGAAGGCTCAGGCTCAGGTGAACATGATCGGTGACATGGCCGACGAATACATCCTGAGCGATGTGTGGAAAACCTGGCAGAAGCAGGCGAACAATCTACGTAAGGCGTTTGGCCAACCTCCGCTACCTCCACCGCCTCCCGGAGTCCCAATGCCGACCACCAACTCCGCCTGAAGCACGTTGAGGCCATGCGTGAAAGGTCCGCAGGCAAGAAAGGCGCCAGATGCTGCCGAGGATTCGTACTGTACTAGAGATTCTGCTTGTCGTCCTCACAATCGTCCCGGCCATCAGCGTTCTCGTGATAAGCTGGGGCCTCTTCCTCGGATGGGGAGTGAACCGAAGCCTTGCACTGCCGGTGACGTGGTACTGGGACACGTTCCTTTGGTTTGCGATTCCCATAGGGGAGTTGCTCATGCTTGCATGGCTCTTCGTTTCGAATCTCCGGGTAGGCCGGATTCATGCCATCTGGGTACTGAATGCGGCCACTTGGTGCGCCCTGGGGATCAATTTTCTGGTGGTAAAAATTCTCTCGCCGATCACGATGTGACAGGTGGATCGCAGGGTGTCCTGACAATTGTGTCCTGGCATTGGATGGAATCTTCAGTTAGATCGATCGACGATTCCCCATCACCTTGACTTGACAGCTGCGTAACCATGCCCGGATGGCTCTCGGCAAGATCGCTGCCCGGATCTCGGCGGAATCACGTCGGCCCGCACGGGGATGGTCAGACGATTTCCCGTATGCGCGTCCGGACAATCGGTTTCGGACCTCAAGAGGCGGAGCGGTGATTGAGACATCGTCTGAGAATGGCCGTCACTGCAGAGGTCAGATAAGCCCTGTTAGGGTGCCTCTCTCGGGCATTTGCCACGTGACATCGACATATCCGTACGATCCATAGGGCAACCCCCTCTCCTCGGCGATCGGCGGCTCTAACTCAGCGTACACCTACGACAAGGTAGACCGCCTCACCCAGGTGAGCGGCACCAGCTACACCAACGACGCCAACGGCAACCGTACCGGCCGGGGCAGTGATACCTTCACCTACGACCTGGCGAACCG
>JBJXFJ010000138.1:0-4777 GCA_046154735.1 Chloroflexota bacterium
CGTACTCCACCTCGATCAAGTCGAGCGCATCCTCGGCCTCGTACCGCGTGCGCGCCACGACCACGGCCACGGGCTCGCCGACAAACCGTGCCCGATCCGTTGCCAGCGCATAGTACGCTGGCGGGCGCTCCACACCCACGGGAAACGGATTCGCCCAGGCGAGCACGTCATCCGGGGTGAGGACGGTGATAACCCCGGGCAACTCCAACGCCCGGGAGGCATCCACGCGAATGATCCGCGCATGGGAATGGGGGCTGCGGAGAATTGCAGCGTGGCGGGTCAGTCCGTCTGGCTGGAAATCATCGATGAATCGGCCGCGCCCGTTAAGCAGCCGCACATCCTCCGTACGCCGAACGCTCCGGCCCAGCCCCTGATCACTCACGCATGCCCCCTCTGAATCGCTTGCATCCATCATACCGCTCACTGGGCTGTGAGTCCCCACGAGGACTACCCCCCAGGGGCAGTTCAAACATTGAGGAGTCGGCGGGACGATTCATGGTATCCTACCTGACAAATCAGCTAGTCCCGGCTCACGACCTTATCTGTGCTCCAGTCAAGTCACCAAATCAAAGGCTAAGAATACGAGTGCAGATTTCAGGGCCTGAGTGGGATCTGGCGCGCTGGCTTCTGATGCACGAATTGGATGGTCCAGAATCCACCGCGGCACTGCCAGAGGCGGCCGAGCGAGTGTGTCAGAAGCTCTGCCAGCGGCTCGCTGCATTGGTCACGGTGGCGGGCTCCCAGGCACTCCTTGGCCGTGCGATCTACCTGGCCACAGCAGACTCCCCGTTTCTGGTGGGCGTGCGAGTTGGAAACCTGCAGGACGCCTGTCTGGATGGGTTGAGCGAGCATATTCAAGCCAGGGAGCCCGGAGTTGCGGCGCACGGGCTTCTGACCATCGTTGCACGCTTGATCGGCCTCCTTTTCACGTTCATCGGTGAGGATCTTGCGATGCGCCTGATGCGCGACGTCTGGCCAGGCATTCCATCCATTGAAGCCGACTTCAGTTCTGGGGAGACCACGCCATGATTCCGCGACCTGGAGTCACAATCAACAGGCTCGTCACCGGTGTGCCCGGCCTTGATGAGGTGCTCGGGGGTGGCCTACCTGAGTACTCGTTCAACTTGATAGCCGGTGCACCGGGTACGGGCAAGACAACGCTCGCACAGCAGATCATGTATCACCTGGCCACTCCGGACCGACCGGTCCTGCATTTCACCGTACTTGGAGAGCCGTCCTTCAAAATGCTGCGCTATCAGCAGCAGTTCAGCTTCTTCGATCATGAAAAGGTTGGCAAAAGCGTCCACTACACCAACCTGAGCGACGTGGCACTGGAGCAGGATCTGGGCGCCGTGCTGGACCGCATTGTGCACGACGTGCAGCAGCTCAACCCCGGCGTCGTTGTGGTTGATTCCTTTCGCTCGGTGCTGGGCGCCGCCGGCGCCCAAAGGGCCCCCGGGATGGAGGTGAACGGCCTCCTCCAACGCCTCTCGGTTCAGCTCACCACCTGGCAGGCAACGACCTTTCTGATCGGTGAATACCTGGAATCAGAGATGCGGGACAATCCAGTCTTCACGGTAGCCGATGGCATCCTGTGGCTGTATCAGTCAATTGACCGTAACTCCAGTGTGCGCAAGCTTCAGGCACTCAAGATGCGCGGCCAGGCAACGTTGCCCGGCCTCCACACCATGCGCATCACCAGCGATGGTATTCAAGTGTTTCCCCGAATCATCAAGCGCCTGGCGGAGCCCACCGCTCCGCGCTCCACGGAACGCCTTTCGGTGGGCGTGCCCGAAGTGGACGGAATGCTTGGTGGAGGCATTCGGATCTATGACTCCGTCCTTGTAGCCGGACCAGCCGGCTCGGGCAAGAGCGCCCTGGCAACACAGTTCATAACCGAGGGACTCAAACGAGGTGAGCCCGGGGTCATCGCCGTGTTCGAGGAACGACCCAAGGAGTATGTGGCGCGAGCAAACGAATTCGGACTCGATCTAGCAACAAAGATCGACGAGGGACTTCTTCAGGTGATCTACCTGCGGCCGTTGGACCTCTCGGTAGACGAAGCGCTGTTGGCAATCCAGGAGGCGATCAATCGCATTGGTGCGCAGAGGTTGGTCATTGACTCTCTTTCCGGCTTCGAGCTCGCCCTGGCACCCACGTTTCGCGAGGAATTTCGCGAGTCGCTGTACCGCATGGTGGGAGCGCTCACCGGATCGGGCGTGACGGTCTTCATGACCGCGGAGGTCGCCCAGTCTTTCGTGGACCTGCAGTTCAGCCCTTCGTTAGTGTCTTTTCTGACTGACGACATCATCTTGCAACGATATGTGGAGCTGAACGGGCAGCTCCGAAAAGTGATGGCCGTTGTCAAGATGCGTGGGAGCCAGCACAGTAAGGAGCTCCGCCTGTACGAGGTCACCGAACATGGACTGGAAGTGGGCGAGCCCCTCACAGACTACGTGGGAATCATCACCGGGGTGGCCCAGCGGCGAGCGGTGGATCCAGACGGGACAAAAGCTCCGTGACGCCGAGCTCGCTGACCCATAACGCTGGAGAAACTCCTGGACGGTCGGCCGATACTGGCGGTCCAAGCACCATCACTCCAGGTCATCACGCGCTAGCGAACGGACCGAGAGCCCAGCAACGTGTGCAACATGCATAACGAGGCCGGTCACGTGGCGCCGCGCACGGATGGGGCGCTGCCTGCCCCGCTCGAGATCGAAGCACAGTGTCGAGCGATTGTCGCAGCCTCGCCACTGGCAATAGCCGCGATCGAAGGGTCCTCCCAGATCATCTGGTATGCAAGTCCGGCCTTCTCCCGCATGGCGGGCAAGGAAGCGAACGACATGATGGGCCAACCCCTGAGCACTGCAATCCCGAAGGCGCATGTCGAGGGAGTGCGAGCACTGGTGGAGCGCGTCTATTTCACCAGTGCGACCTTGACCAATGCCGATCTCTATGATCGACCCGGGAAGCCGGCTGCGCAATTGCCCCCGTACACTGCCTGGCCAATCCTGGGCGACGATGCTCGGCCGCGCGGCGTGCTGCTGCAGATCAATGGTACGACCGCCGCGATTGGTCATCAGGGGAATGCTCTGCCGGCGAGCGAAGAGCTGCTGGCAGTGAACGCGCAGCTCGTTCTGGCGGGACTTCGGGCTACCGAGGATGCGGAAAGGTCAGCCAGTGAGCTCAGCCACTTGAACGCCCTGATCGAGAATTTGGGTGAGGCGGTCACGATTTTTGACTCCGCCGGCCGAGTGGTGCTGAGGAACCTGACAGCACGCGCGATGGTGGGAGAGTCTGTGGACGGTCAGAGCGGCTTGTCCCAGCATCTCGACTGGCGTCAGTTAGATGGGCGTGTGCTGGCACCGGATGCGTGGCCCGTCAATCGGGCGGTGCGGGGTGAGCGGTTTGACGATGAGGTGATCCTCGTCCGCTCGGATAGCGCGTCACTCCGGCTGACCGTTAGCGGCAGCGCGATCCGCGATGCCCACGGGCAAGTGATGCTCGCCATTGTGGTCTATCGCGATGTGACCGAGCTCCGGCGGCTGGAGCTGGCCCGGGCCGAATACCTAGCGCTCATTTCTCACGACTTACGCAATCCACTCACCGTCATCAAAGGCCAGGCCGGCATGATCCGTCGGACGCTCATTCGCGATGGCCAGGCCGAGCCCCGCACGTTGGATCAACTCGGTAGCATCGAGAAGGCCGCCTCACGCATGAACAAGATGATCGAGGACCTGCTGGACTCGAGCCGGCTCGTCTCGGGTGGATTCAGTCTAGCCCGGTCGTCCGTTGACCTCATTCACCTGATTGACGAGTCTGTCAGGGATTTCGAGGTCTTTTCGGATCGCGTTCGGATCGAGCTCGGCCCGATTGACCACCTGCTGATTTCACTCGACTCAGCAAGGATCGAGCGTGTCCTGACGAACCTGATCACCAACGCGTTGAAGTTCTCTCCATCCGATACGCCGGTCGTCGTCAGTGTGAACCGGTTAGAGAATCAAGCCGAGGTCCGGGTGACTGACCGCGGTGTCGGCATCGCCCCGGACCAGCTCTCGCGCATCTTCGAGCGATTTGCTCAGGTTGGCTCAGACACAGCGGTCAACTCCGAGGGTCTGGGCCTCGGACTGTACATCGCGCGCCTCATCGTTGATGCCCACGGGGGCCGCATCTGGGCACAGAGCGTGCCTGGTGAGGGCAGTACGTTTACCTTCACATTGCCGATACAGACGGATAGCGCACGCCCCGCTGGAGCGCCATAGCTCAAACGTCGACGGGCACAGTTCGCTGTATCGGCCGCATGCCCCCCCGAGCGCCACCCCACCCGGAAGCCACTCCCCCGGAGCGCCGAGTAGGCGGCACTTCTTCTCGGCACACCCCGTTTGTCAATGGCTCATCGACATGAGTACGCTGTGCACCATGCAACGACCGCTCCCGGGCCCCGTTCTATGGCTCTTTGGCATTAGCTCAGTTCTCACCCTGGTGCTCTTGCCATCATCAAGCTTTTCAGCGGCGCAGCCATTGATTGTGGCGGAGTGGGGAATCTCGAGCACCGAGGCGGGGATCATTTTTTCCGCGCATCAGGTCGGGTACGTGGTCGCCACCATCGTGCTGGTTCCCCTGACGGACCGAGTTGACACGCGCCTCATGATTGTCGGCTCAGCCTTGGCCGCCGGGCTTGCCAATCTACTGTTTCCCCTCCTCAGCCATGACGTGGCCACTGCATCAGCATGGCGTGCGATTGCCGGGGTGGGGCTCGCGGGCGTCTACATGCCCG
>JBJXFJ010000141.1:0-3480 GCA_046154735.1 Chloroflexota bacterium
GAGGTCGTGCTCGGCACCGCGCTGCTCGGCTGGGCCATGCTCTCATTGCCCGCCCATCTCCAACCGAAGCTGGAGCATCGCTGGGAGGATATGCTGCGGTTTCTTGCGGAAGAATACGGGGCGATGAACTTCGGCATCACCTTCGGTAACATTCTGGGCTGGGTGGTGGGCATCATCGTGGGCCTGCTGCTGTTGAGCGCGGTGAACACCGCCGTGGCCGCTCTCATCGGGTTGCTCTACATGCTGGCCCGCGACGGCGAGATGCCGCGCTCCTTCACACGCCTCAATGCCCATGGCGTGCCGCGCCTGCCGCTGCTCATTGCCATCGTGCTGCCCATCCTGGTGGTCCTGGCCACGCGCAACCTGCAGGCGCTGGCGGGGCTGTATGCCATCGGCGTGGTCGGCGCCATTGCCGTCAACCTGGGCGCTTGCTCGGTGAACAAGGAGATGGGCATTCGCTGGTTCGAGCGGTTGCTGATGGGCGCCACGTTTCTGGTCCTGGCCGCGATCGAGTTGACCATCGCCTGGACAAAACAGAACGCGCTCTTCTTCGCCGTCTGTGTGCTGGGAGCGGGCCTGGGCCTGCGCGGCTATGCGCAGCGCCGGGCCGGCTTGCGCACCTTGACCGTCAGCACGGAAATGGCTGCGGCCATGGCGCCGGAATTGGTGCGGGACTTCCGGCTGAATCTCTCGCCCGGCCAAAGCATTCTGGTTGCCGCGCGCGGCATGAATCCGGTGCTGCGCTTTGCGTTGGAGGAAGCGAGGCTGCGCCAAGGCACGCTCTACGTTCTCTACGTCCAGGAAGTCGCGGTCACCGTCCCCGGGCCGGTTACCGTGGCGGAAAAACCGCGCTGGCAGGACGACAGGACCGCCAGCGGGATCATGCTGGGCATGCTGGCTTTGGGGAAAGAGAACAGCGTCCCCGTGGTGCCGGTGTACATGGTCAGCGACGATCCCGCGGCGACCATTTTGGATTTGTCCGCCACTTTGGGGATTGATCTGCTGGTGCTGGGCACGCCGCATCGCCACGCGCTGGTGCGCTTGCTCAAGGGCAACGTGGTCACGGAAGTCGCGAAGAGCTTGCCTGAGAACATCCAGCTCATCATCTACAGTTGAGGTCGGTCGGGGGTCGAGAAAGGCCCGGACCGACCGCAATGCCATAGAAAACCATGCCTCCACTAGGGATGCCAGATAGTCACCACCTTCGGGCTGCTCAAGGCTGGCTGGAGCTTGGGGACTGGCGATCCGCCAACTCCGAGCTGGAGCAGATCTCCCCCAACGCCCGGGTTCACCCTGAGGTGCTTGAGCTCCGGTGGCACATTTTCGCGAGCGCAAAGGATTGGCCCGAGTGCGTGGATATCGCGAGAGCCCTGACGGAAGCTGCCCCCGATCTGGCACAACCATGGATTCATCACGCCTTCGCGCTGCACGAGCTGAAGCGAACGCGGGAGGCCTTCGACGTTCTCTCCTCCGTGGCTGATCGATTTCCAGCGGAGGCAACCATTCCCTACAATCTCGCGTGTTACTCGTGCCAGCTGGGCGACCACATCGGGGCGCGGGATTGGCTGGCGCAGGCGTACCAGCTCGGCGGTGCACGGAGATGGAAAGCGACAGCCATGGCCGACCCGGATTTGGCGCCGCTTTGGGAGGACGACGCGGAGGGTTAGGTGATCCGGTGACTGAACTTGTAGAAGATCCGATCGTCGATGTCTTCGATCGAGCCGCGGCCCTTTCCCAGCAGGCGCAGCGTGCTTTCCAGTTCCTCCTTAAGAATCGATAAGCAGCGGGCGGCTCCGCGCGGCCCGCCGGCACCGAGGGAAAAGGCCAGCGCATGTCCGATCAGCACAGCGCGGGCCCCGCAAGCCCTCGCGCTCACGACGTCCTGGCCGGTTCGAATGCCGCCGTCGAGGTAAACCTCCAGGCGGGAGCCGGCCGCCTTCAGTTGGGGAGCAATCTCTTGCAGCATGTGGAGCGTTGCGGGGGTTCCGTCCACCTGTCGCCCTCCGTGGTTGGAGATGACGATCGCGGCGGCGCCATGTTGCTCAGCCAGCCGGGCGTCCTCGATGTTGTGCACCCCCTTGATGATGAGCGGCCGGTCGCCCCACGCCCTCTTGATCCATTCCAGATCGGCCCACGTCACCGCGGATTGCTGGAGCTGCGCGGCAATGGGCGCGTAGCGCATGGGCGTGCCGGGCACGAGCTCGATGTTGGGAAAATCCATCAGCTGTCCATCGGCCAGGAAACCGATCATCCACGAAACGTGCTTCCACGTCTTGTAGTCGAGTGCCTGACGGATTCTGGCCTGGTAAAGGCCTTGAAAGAACTTGGTGACCATCCACGCATCACTGTGTGACGACGCGTCAATTTCCTTGATGAGCTGGGTGGAGCCGTTTCGCTTGTCCCCGAGCCGATTGCCGGCCACGGCGGTGTCGATGGTGAGGATCAGGGCCTCGTACCCGGCGGCCCTGGCGCGGGCGATCCCGCGCTCTGTGACCTCGCGCCCGCCCACGAGATAAAGCTGAAACCAACAGGGACCGCTGGCCACCTCCTTGACCCGTTCCATCCGCGTGCCGGTCAGAGTCGACAGACAATAAACCAGGCCTGCATTACCCGCCGCTTCGGCTGCCACCGCCTCACCTTCGGGCCACAGCGATCGCTGACTGCCGACCGGAGCGGCGATCACCGGCATCGCCACTTTTCTTCCCAGGACGGTGGTCGAGGTATCCACCGACGGGAAATTCACTGCGCAGCTCGGGTTCAGGTAGACATCCTTGAAAGCCTGTCGGTTTCGCGCGGCGGAAATCTCATCACCGGCGCCACCTCGGAAGTACTCCACGGCATCCCTGGGGATGCGTTGATAGCAAAGGTTCGCCAGATCGCTGATGGCCGGAGCTTTCTCCGCCAGAGCGCCCCACTTTTCAGCCGAGCGCACATGGAGCCTGAGCAACGAGCGCTGGAAATACATCCGGCGCGTGGCCAGACCTGGGTCGGTGAAAAGGCCCGGTCTCCGATGTTTTCCCGACGCCTTCGAGGGCAAGTTATGCATGGCAATGGAAAGGTCTGATCCGCATTGAGCCTGTCCCCATCCCGAATCCGGTGGTCACCGCGCCTGAACAGCGAGTGCCGGGTCCGATGGCGGCGTTGTGGCCCGTCTGGATCATTCCAGAGAGTTCGGGACGGAAACGGCAACCCGGCGGCGCTGCCCGTCTCATCCCGGCCTCTTGGAGCCCTGCTTCTACCGCCGCAGGCGGTCTGCTTTCAAGCCCAATGCGGTTTGTTCCGTCGGGCCTTCATGGGAGCATGGCCAAACTCGGCCCCGCGCGGGCCGTGTCTGGTCCCGGACCACGACGCGGGATCTCCCTCCACCAAGGCAGGCCCATGAATGGCCAAGTTCCGCATAGCCCGGGTTCAATCCTTCGCGTACGCGTAAAGCATGGCCAACCGGAAGGTCGAAGTCCTGGGAGCGGGAGAGGGGCGTAG
>JBJXFJ010000143.1:0-6888 GCA_046154735.1 Chloroflexota bacterium
GCATCGACACCGCGAAGGTCAAAGCCCGCGCCGTGGAGCGCGGGGTGATGACCCAGGAGTCCGCTGACAGGCTCAGCGAGCAAGAAGCACTGGATCTCATTTTTGCGCCCGGCTTCTCCACCGCAAAAGAGGTCAGCGATATTTCCGGACGAGGCGTAGGTATGGACATTGTCCGCACCAACGTGGAGAAACTGGGTGGCACGGTTGAGGTACAGACCAAGCTGGGTCAGGGTTCCCGCTTCCTTCTGCGGCTGCCGCTGACATTGGCCATCGTGCAAACGCTGCTCGTCCGCGTCACGAGTGGGATCTACGCCATCCCCTTGACATCAGTGACTGAGACCCTGCGGGTCCCGCTCACTGAAGTGCAACGCATGAAGGGCCAGGAAGCCATTCTGCTGCGAGGCCGCGTGCTGCCTGTTGCCAGGCTGACGCGTCTGTTCGGTTGCGCCGATGATGAAGCCCAGGATGGGCGGAACCTGCTGGTCGTTGCGGTCAAGGTGGGTGATCGGCAGATTGGCCTGGCAGTGGATGAGCTGCTGGGCGAACAAGAGGTGGTCATCAAAGCGCTTGGTCAGGTGGTGGGCGATGTACCCGGCATCTCCAGCGCCGCGATCCTCGGCGACGGGACGGTGGCGCTCATCATGGATGTCCCCGGCCTGGTTCAGCGCGTGGCGCAGCGGAACGAATCCGCCGGAGATTTTGGAGGACAGTATGGACGCGAGCTCGTCACTCATGAGCGTTAGCACGGCGCCCTCGGCCTTAGTTGAAGCCACCCATCGCGCCGCGGGCGCGCTCTCGGAAATGGCCTGCCGCGAGATCAGCGTGGGTGAGGTAAGCGTGCGGCAGGTGCCGCTCAGCCAGATCACCGAGGTGGGCGGCGATCCTGAACGGGCCATTGTTGCCATTCACATTGGCGTGGAAGGCTTTGGCAGTCACCTCCTGCTGGCCATGGGCGAGCCGATGGCCCGCGGGCTTGTGGATATGCTCATGGGTCAGTCAGTTGGAACCACTGAGGAGCTCGGGGAGATGGAAGCCTCCGCCCTGGCGGAGGTTGGCAATGTTGCCGGGACTTATTTCCTCACGGCGATCGCGGACGCAACGGGCGCCACCCTGCCACCCACCCCTCCGGTCGTGTTCTACGAGATGAGCGGTGCCATTCTTGGAACACTCGCCGCGGAGTTGGCCATGTCCGGCGTGGACGACGCCCTGGTCATTGATACCAATTTTTTCTGTGATGGACAGGCCGTGGAGGTAGCGTTTTACATGTTTCCAGACGAGGCAATGTTGGAGGCGCTGCCCGGCGCGCTGGCAGGAGTCGGCGCATGATGACGGTGACCGCGCCGGGTGGAGTGGCGATTCCCGTGGGTTTGGGTGAGATGCAGGTGGCCAACAGTGGCGAGATCGTCGCCTATAGCCTGGGTTCCTGCGTGGCAATTGCTCTCTTTGATCCGTTGGTCAAAGTGGCGGGAATGGTGCACGTGGTGCTGCCCAGCGCACCCCAGACCGGCTCAGTTGGACTGCTCGGGAAGTATGCTGACACCGCGCTCCCGGAGCTGCTGAAGCAGATGTTGGCGTCCGGCGCGATGAAGCATCGCCTGCAATGCAAGCTTGCCGGGGGCGCGGCCGTTCTCTCCATTGGCGGAAGCGGCAGCATGCCGACTATTGGACAGCGCAATGCCACCGCGGTAAAGGCGGAGCTGGAACGGGCACGAATCCGTGTGCAGGCCGAATCTCTCGGTGGCACCGTGGGCCGCACGGTGCGCCTCCATGCCGAGACCGGGCGACTGCTTGTACGTAAGGTGAGTGGACCAGAAGAGGAGCTGTGAGCCAGATGTCGCCTATTGGAACACCCGCACCCATTCGCGTCCTCGTGGTGGATGACTCGGCGTTCATGCGCCAGTCCGTCCGCCGCGTGCTGGACGCCGAGCCCGATATTGAGGTCGTGGATATCGCCCGCGATGGACTGGAGGGATTGCTCAAGCTGGAGCAGTTGCGCCCGGATGTGGTGACTATGGATGTTGAGATGCCGCGTCTGGATGGCCTGGCCACGTTGAAACTGCTGATGGAACGGCTGCCCTCTCCGGTGGTCATGTTCAGCAGCCTCACCGCCGCTGGAACGGAGGCCACGGTCAAGGCGCTGTCGCTCGGCGCCGTGGACTTCATGAGGAAACCCACCGCGGCGGGCCACGCGGGGATTTCAGAGATTGCCGCGGAGCTTGTGGAAAAGGTGCGGCACGCGGCGCGCACCCGGGTGCGCACGGCCGCCGCCGCCCGCTCCGCACCGCCTCCAGTGCGATCAGTAGGTCCTAGCCCAGTGTCCGGCGAGCGCCCGAACAAGCTGCTCGTTGTGGGGAGCTCCACCGGCGGCCCACGGGCCCTGGCGGAGCTTGTGGCCGACCTTCCGGGGCAGCTAGGGGCCGCGGCCCTCCTGGTGCAGCACCTCCCGGCAGGTTTCACCCGGTCCCTAGCTGAACGATTGGACCAGGCCAGCTCCCTGGGGATCGCCGAAGCCTGTAACGGTGAGTCGCTTATGAGCAACCGCGTGCTGCTGGCACCGGGCGATTTCCATCTGGAGCTCACGCTCCAGCGAGTGACGCTGAATCAGGGGCCCAAGCGCCACGGCGTACGCCCCTCGGTTGACGTGACGTTGGAGAGCGCGGCAGCGATCTTTGGTCCAGCCACCCTCGCGGTCATCCTCACAGGTATGGGTGAAGACGGACGCGATGGCTGCCGCGCGGTGAAGGCCGCCGGCGGTACTGTGTTGGCCGAGGCTGAATCAACCTGCGTGGTGTATGGCATGCCGCGCGCCGTGGTGGAAGCAGGCCTGGCTGATGAAATAGTGCCGCTGGATAAGATGGCAGCGGCGATTACCCGACACCTGGCGCGACTGAATGAGCGCACTGCAAGGAGACCCGTTCATGCCTGATGATGTTGCGTATGACTCGTTCATACGCGCGGTCAAACGCCTTATCGGCGTGGATCTGACCTCCTACCGTCAGGAGCAGCTCCGACGTCGACTCGAGTCACTCATGGTGCGGCTGGGCGCGAAAGACTTCGGCGAATATGGCCGGCTGCTTGAGCGCGACCCCGCGCGACTCCAGGAATTTCGTGACTACTTCACAATCAACGTGACGGAGTTTTTCCGCGATACGGATCGCTTCCGCCATCTGCAGACCAAGGTCCTCCCAGAGCTTCTACGTGCTTCGCCCAACTTGAGTGTCTGGAGCGCCGCGTGCTCCAATGGCGCTGAGCCGTACTCCGTGGCGATGCAGCTCAAGGAGCTAGCGCCCCGCGGCCGCCATCGCATTCTGGCAACTGATGTGGATCGCACAATTCTGGCCCATGCTCGAGCTGGCGCGGGCTACGGTAAGTTGGAGCTGCAGCGCACTGACAAGACCATGATCTCACGGTATTTCACGACAACAGATGGGACGAACTACACCGTCAACCCCGATGTTCGCAAGATGGTGGAGTTCCGTGAGCATAATCTGCTTTCACCAGCCCCCGGCCAGGGGTTTGACCTGATCCTGTGTCGCAATGTGGTGATCTACTTCACCAATGATGCCAAGGCGGAGCTCTATGGCCGCCTGGTAGGCGCGCTTCGCCCAGGCGGCGTGCTCTTTGTGGGCGGCACAGAGATCATCTCAGCCGCACAACAGCTCGGCATCACAGCTTCAGGGCCATCGTTCTATACACGCGGGAAGTCAGCAGCAGCACCGGAGCGGCGGCTGGCGGGGGCCGGAGCCAGAGGCTAACGTGCAAAGTGCGAAGTGCACTTTGCACTTTGCACTTTGCATTCGGCCTTGGCGCATCCGTACTCAGCCCGCTACAGTTCCTCATGAACGCCCCGGCTCGCGGAGGGATGACATGGCCATTGACACATCCAGTCAGACGAAGTTTGACGTTGGCGGGATCCTTCTGGATCAGCCGTTCAAGATCCGTCGACTCGGACATTTCGGCTTCAATGTTTACAAGCTTGAGGAATGCGCCCGGTTCTATCGCGACTTGTTAGGGTTTCGCATCTCGGATGTGGCTGAATTCGGCCGACGCACGCTGCCCCCGGAGGTTTTCGCGGCGCTGGGCAGCCCAACAACCGGTTACTTCATGCGCTACGGCGGCGATCATCACGCCTTTGTGCTCTTCAATCGACACGTGACCGAAGCGCGCGGCGGTCCGCGCAAGTATAGCGAGGATGTGACCGTCAATCAGATCACCTGGCAGGTGGGCAGCCTGCGCGAGGTGGGCGACTCCGTCCAGTTCTTCAATGATCGGCAGGTGGAGCTTCAGCGTACCGGCCGCGATATGCCCGGATCTAATTGGCACACTTACATCTACGATCCTGACGGCCACACCAATGAGCTGTTCTACGGCATGGAGCAAGTGGGCTGGGACGGCGTGAGCAAGCCTCGGGAGATGTATGGCCGCGGCTTCCGAGAGAAGCCTTCTCTTCCGCAGATGGCTGAATTTGAGGAGGTCCAGCAGGCGCTGGCGGATGGTGTGGACCCCATGTCTGGGTACCGCTATGTGGAGGCGTTGCCCGCGACCTTTGACGTTGACGGCACACTCCTGCCAAGGCCGTTCAAGATTGTGCGCATAGGCCCGGTGCGCCTCTTTGTCAATGACGTTGACGTCTCCACGGAGTTCTATCGGCGCGTCCTTGGCTTCACGCTCACCGAGGGGATCGACTATGACGGTCAGCGCTGCACCTTTCTCCGAAGCAATACGGAGCACCACTCACTGGCGCTCTATCCAAAGTCGCTCCGCTCCACACTGGGCCTGAGCGAGCACTCCTCGTGCATGTCCTTTGGGATTCAGGTGGCCAATTATCGCCAGCTCTGTGAAAGCATCCGCTTCCTGCGTAGTCAGGGAGTGCGCATTGTGGAGCTACCGCCCGAGCTCTCGCTGGGCATTGACTATTCCGCGTTCGCAATCGATCCAGAAGGCCACGCCGTGGAGCTGTACTACGGCATGGACCAGATCGGTTGGAACGGCCAACCGCGACCGCGGCAGCTCCGCGCTGAGTCCAGCATGGGGCATTGGCCGGCAGCCCTCGAAGCGCGCTCAGACACCTTTATGGGTGAGCCGTTCCTGGGGCCATGGGGCTAGGACCGGAGTGAAGAGTGCAAAATGCAAAATTCTACCTCTAGATGTTTTTTGCACTTTACATTTTGCATTTTGCACTCGTCTTGCCTCTTTCACTCGTCGCTCACACGCTGAGCTCCGCCCAGACGGCCCCGTGATCTGAGGCGCTATTGGCCTCGGAGGTGACGGTGGGGAACTCGGTCATGGCACCTGCGGTCACACGGCTCAAGCCAAAAATGCCGCGGCGCTCTACGTTGGCCTTTACAAACGCCTCTTTCAGGGGCTCGGAGATGAGCACATAATCTAACTGGGATACCTCATTCCCGAATTTGTGCGTCCACCTTGCGGCTGGATCGTTCGGGAACTGCAGCGCCAGGACGTCATGCAGATGCGGGAGACCCAGCAGCGGCTGAAGCGGCGGACGATGCGGGAAATCGTTGAGGTCACCTGCCACGATCACCAGATCATTGGCGAGATCGTAGCCGCTCAGGATCTCCTTCACCCGCTCCGCCTGCTTCTTACGCTTGGGATCGGTGGCCGCGTCACCCCCGGACTTACTCTTGAAATGATTGCAGAGCAAGTGAATGAGCCGGCCATCAGGAAGCTTCATGGCCACCTCCAAACAGTCGCGACTAAACGTTGGGGAGACCGCGGTGCCATCGTAGACATGCGTCTTGAGATTGACAACGGGGAAGTTGGTGAGCATGCCCACATCAATCCCGCGATCGTCATTCCCGTCGATCGAGATGCCGAATTTAAGCTTCCGGTTGCCCAGCAATGCTCGATTGAATGCCAGGAGCGACGTTCGATTCTCCACTTCAACCATGCAGACAATGTTTGGCTTAATTTCGCGGAGTACCCGGGCAGTATTCTCGCGCGTAACCTCGCTGAAGTCAGCCCGCTTGAACTCAATTTCTCCATCCCACTCAGCCGCCCCGTCAGCTACCACGCGGGTTGTCTGGGGATTGAACTGACGGTTGCTGAAGAGTCGACCCCGATTCTCTCGGATCTCAATGAACTCAAGGAGCTGACCGTACAGGCGAATAATCTCCTGCTTGTCATCCGGGGCATACGCCGATTGGCGCAACAGCTTATCAAGCTGCCGAATCTTCTCAAGCTCCGCGGAAATCTCCGCGTCATCAGGCAGATTCAGTACTCGAGCTCGGCTGAAGAGGTTCTCAGCGTTGAAACTGGCCACTCGGATCGTCTGCGGCATGATGTACCCCCGCTGGTTCATTGCGCGAGCCCAGTATAGCGAGGTCGAAGCGCGCAGACAGAGGTACGGGCGATTAAAACCTGAAACTGGTGCAAACGCGAAAAAAGCGCAAGGGCCGAGCCCTAGTGGACTCGGCCCGCGCTCTTGGAGGGGGTGGGGGTCTTGCGAGGAGGGTTACTCAACCATCTTGGAACAGCATCATCCTACACTCTGAATTACTCAAGTGGCGCCGTATGATCGCCAGATAGTGCGAAAGCGTCGCCAGACGGTTGGTTCAGCTCGGCCAATGGCGAGCGAGTACCCTCAACTGAGCACGGGGTCGAGAATGAGTAGCATAGGACCCGGTGCCCGGTTTGAACGCGCAAGATCCTCGCAACCATCGAGCGCGCACTCTAAACTCGGAGCACGAGGCCCCGTGCTCCGCCTGGCCAGACTGCACCCGAAGAACCAAAAGAATCTGGGCTACTCGATTTCTGAACAGTTGCATCGCGCAGGGTGTTTTCGTTGTCCGAGAAGCTGGCCTTGTAAGGGAGGCAGCGCGCACCGCGGTGGCGGCGGGTCTCCGTACCCGCCAGTGCCCGAGCAGTTGA
>JBJXFJ010000150.1:0-3930 GCA_046154735.1 Chloroflexota bacterium
CGCGTAGGCGGCCACAGATCCGCCCATGTTGCCCGTTGACACTGTGCCAACTCTTCGGACCCCGTTAGCCACGCACCAGGTCACTCCGGCCACCGTTCCGCGATCCTTGAATGAGCCAGTTGGGTTCTGTCCCTCAACCTTGAGGGACAGCGTCCCGAGCTTGAGCAGTGGCTCAAGCTGCCGCGCTCGGAGGAGCGGCGTGGCCCCCTCTCCAAGGCTCAAATCAACATCGATATCCGTGAAGGGAAGAAAATCATGGTAACGCTCAAGTAGAGTACTCCCTGCGTGGTCCACGCGCGCGCCGCCGACGTCGCCCCGGACCTCGACCGGCTCACCGCAGTATGCGCACCGCTGGACCAAGCTGGTGATCGAGAACGTGGCGCTACAGGCGGTGCAGGAAAGTTGAGCATCTCGCATGGTGCGATTGTAGCGAGCTGCCGTGGACTTCAAACTATGCTGTTTGGGGCGGGAATGCTCTTACCTTCGCTCTGTGCCTCGGTGTCACTGGACGTCATGTTCACGGCGCCAAATGGCAAGCGCACGACGAATGTGGCTCCGCCACCGCTGGTGGGCGAATAGGTAATGGACCCGCCGTGCGCCTCCACGATTTGACGGGTGATATACAGCCCCAGACCGGTGCCTTCAATACTGCTTTCGCGCGCTTCGGAAGTTCGGCTGAACGGCAAGAACAGCAGCCCTCGCTCTTCGTCACTCACGCCCATACCGTGATCCACGACACGTAGCTCGGCCCAACCACCCTGCTGAACCAGAAACACGTCAATTGGTCCCGCGGAAGGGCTGTACTTGACCGCGTTCGAGAGAAGGTTCGTCACCACCTGATCCAGGCGAGACTCATCAGCCATGAGCGTCAGCGCGGCATCGACCGCGTGGAAGGCGATATGGTGCCCGGAATCCTCGGGCAGAGCATCGGCAGTGCGTTCAATCGCCACCGTTACCAGATCACGGAAGTCAACCGGCTCACGGCGAAGACTGGGCCCGCCGCGCTGAAGCCGAGAGACTTCCAGAAGATCATTGATCAAGTCGCCCGCGCGATGCACCTGGCGAATCATGCCTCGAACGCTGCGTTGCAGACGCTCGTCATCACCTCGACCCTCCGGGCGGTTGACAACCCGCTCGATCATTTGTGCCGCCAGTGCCAGCCCGGTGAGGGGGGTCTTGAGCTCATGACTGGCAGTAGAGAGAAATTCGTCCTTCTCACGCTCGACCTGGAGTCGCGCACGCACCGCATCCGATGTTTCCAGAGCAATCACCAGCACACCGTCCGTCTGGCCGTTTGCATCGTCATAGGGAGCGTAAACAATGGTGAAATAGCGTTCTTCGCTTGTTGACTCGGACGGACTGAACAAGCGCGATTGATCTACGGCGGTGTATTCGCGACCCGTGCGGTAGACTTGATCCAGCCGATCCAGCACGCCCTGAGACACAACCTCTGGAAAGACCTCCGCCATAGACAGGCCCACCATCACAGTGCCAGGCTTGAGAAGCTGATAACGCGGATTCACGGAGAGAAACCGGTGATCGGGTCCCTTGGTAATTGCTATGGGTATGGGCGCCGACACAATCAGGCGCTCAAGGAATCGGCGGCGCTGCTCGTTCTCGGCAGTGACATGCTCAAGCTGCTCGGCGTAGTGCTCACTCGCGGTACGCGCGACTCGCTCACGCTCATATGCTTCGGACAGGCGTCCACCGAGGTTGGTACCAATGACAACGGCCAGTCCGGCGGCCAGCGCCAGGAGGCCGCCGCCGATAATCAGGTCGCGCCTGACCGCCTCCAGCGCGAGCACCGTGGGCTGCTGAACCAGGAGTGCCCAGGGTGTTCCGGGCACCGGCGCATAGGCAATGAGGAGCTCCTGTCCATCAGTTCCTCGGGTCACGGAGCTCCCAGCCTCACCACGCAGTGCGGCATCCACGTCCGGACGACCTCGGAGCGATTGTAGGCGTTGCTCCACCGCGGCATCAGGGTGCAGCACCATCTGGCCTTCAGCATCCACGATGACGATGGCAACACCACGCTCCGCAAGGTGCGCTTGCATATCGTCACGCAACCGCTGCATAGCCAGGGAGCCAACGAGTACGCCTCCCGAACCGTCCGGGAAATCTATCCGCGTGGCCAGCACAATCGTCGGTTGTGCACTAATCCGTCCCTGCAGCGCCGCCGGACTCAGGCCATGCCCGAATTTAAGCGCATCGCTAAAATAGACCCGATCATCAGCCCGGAAGGCCCGCGGCGGTAAGACTGGATCGCTGCTTGCAACGACCCAGCCTTCCGCGTCGAAGAGCACAAATTGCGCGAGATTGGACTCTCGATCTAGCAGGTCACCAATATCGGTCCCCTCCACGTCCGAGACTTCTGAATACCGGGCCGCCAGTGTCTGCCCCGCGAGGCGCAAGCTGCGCAGATCAGCATTGATTGATTGCCCGGCGGTCAGCGCCGCGGCCCGCGCCAGGGTCACCCGCTCCGTACTGACCCGCTCCTGGGCTTCACCAACGCTTAGCCAGAGATTCACGGCGGCCAGCAGAAGCAAGGGCATGCTGGCCAGGGCAATGATTCCAAAGACTCGCCCCCGCTCTGATACAGCAATCCTCATGGATGCTCCACCTGAAACCTTAATGTGGGCTGTGCGGACTCAAGTGCCCACATCGCGAATGACTCACGGAATAAATAGGCGTTAGGGATTCCGGATCGTTACGATAACCGAGTTGCCATTGGGTATGCCGGATACCGTCCATAGAATGATGCCGATGCAGAGCAGGAGTACGAGCGCCGCGGCCAGCATCGCCGTCAGGCCCAGTTCGCGGGGTTGAACTTCTGCCCCACGCCGCGGCGCATGTCTCTTGATGACCGGCAGCTCCGTGGACGGTGCAGTCATGAACGTGGTTCCAAGGTACGAACGCGTGGGCCGAGCCGGAACGCTCCGTAGAGGCGGCCGCTGCCGGAAGCAGACTCCTCAACGGCTCCAGCGGTCAAGACGCGGGCCTGCCGTTCCACCTGCGGACGCTTTCGAATGTCCATGATGACCACCACTTCCCTCCCCAGCTCGTCTATGACGCTTAGGCTCTCCGGATTGAGCTTCACCACCTCATAGCTCAGACCGCGGGTTTCCAGAAGCATGCGCAATGCCTTCAGATCGTTTCCACCGCCGGTGAGCGGCTCCTGCTCGAGCACCTCATCCAGAAAGACAAGGTCACTGGGCTGGTACAGGGCTCGAGCACTATTGGCCAGGGCGTAAAGCGGGGCGTTCGTCCGATCATCCGCCAGCACTTCTTCGTAGTACCAGACAAGGTGGATGATCGGGAAGCATACAGCGAGAAGGCTCAACGCGGTCCGGGCAGTCTCAGCGCGTGGAAGACGACTCGCTATCCACTCGATGGCAACGGCGATGCCAATGAAACAGAATGGCAGGAGGGGGATGAGGTAGCGGCCGCTGAGAATTGGTCCATAACGCGGGTTGAAGTACGGCAGTACCAGCACTGCCGAGAGGCAGAAGCAGAGTGGGAGCAACTGACGCCGCCAGCCCAGAAGTATGAGCCCGCCCACGGCAAGAGCTGTATAGACAAAACGCGAGGGGCTGGTCGCAACGTCAATCGTGCCACTCAGCAGACGTGAAAGTGATTGAACCAGGGCTTGCAGATTTGCCCAGTAGGTGCTCAGGTCTCTGCCCCGCCCGGCCGTATAGCCTTCTTGCAGGTGCTGCGCGTGAACGAACGAATAGAACTCGTTTTGAACATTGTAGAGGATCATGTTGCTATAGCCGATAAGCGCCGCACCAAATGAGAGCAGTAGCCAGGGACTCTGGAGTAGCCGCGGACGGCTGAGCAAAAGTGCCAGGCCCAGCCCCGGCGCAAACGCAATCACCGAGATGTGTGACTGCATGGCCAATGCAAACACGAAGCCCGCGACCACAAGGT
>JBJXFJ010000157.1:0-7130 GCA_046154735.1 Chloroflexota bacterium
ATCCAGATCGACATGAGCCGGCAGTTCATAACTCTGGCCGCCAACGTTGCCTTTGAGCCGTCCCAGCTCCTGGCCGAACGTGTCATGGAGCTGGCGGCTATCACGTGGTGCCGGGTTACCGGAGAGATACACGTAGAGATCCGGCCCGTTTGTCACTTGAAAGTCATCGAACCGTAACACGTGCTGTCCATCCGGTAGGGTCATCAGCTGGGCAACGCCCTCGCCCTTATGAACGGTATCAATCTCGGTGAAAGTTCCACGTCGAACGGTAACTCCGGTTGACTCCGCCCTGTTCGGCTCGCTGACCACCGTGTTGACCAAGAGCGGTGAACCAAGGTACCAGGCGATTGGCGCCACGATCACGGCAGCGCCGAGGATCGACCAGCGAACCGTCCGGAACTGAAATTTGGTCATGCGCCGCCCTTCTGACGTCGGGGCACGCGATACACGCGTGGCTCCTCAGGGCGAATCACCGCTGTGATTCGACGTGGACGATCGGTACTGAGAATAAGTAGGGTCAACAGGCACAAGATTGGAACAATGATGACTTCAAACATCGTCGTGGTCCTCCCTGACCGTCACTGCAATTTGTATCGTTCAATAGTGGGGGTTTATTCCATCGGTGCTTGCCCTGTACGCGGCGGGCACCCTGGCCCGCCGCGCACGGGGCAGATTATGGTGACTACTCGACACGCTGCACGGTAATCATGAGAGTCGGATCGCTCCAAGCAAATGCCGCGCCCAGGTCACCCCGGCCGGTAATGATGCCCCCATGAACACTGATGACGTCCGCCATCGGGTCATGCAGGTTCATGTCGTCCGCTGGGATCGGCATCGGCCCAATCACATTGCATCCACCTGGCAGGTGTGTCCAAAGCTGGGTATTCTCCTCTGTGCCCGCGTCATACGAGGTGGCATACAGCGTCACCGGCGTGAACGTGGGCGACAGGCGAATACTGTCAAATCCAACAAAGCCATCGTTTGTGCAGGCCAGCATGGAAGCAATTGACAGTCGATCAGCACCTGCCCGACTCATGACGGTGACACTCATGGTGCTGCTCCCAAGGCCGCCCACACGATGCAGCGGCATGTCCGTGGCCACCACATCGTCCACGCCGCTACTGGCTGACAGTGCCTCGGCGAGAATCTTGTTGTTGCCGTATTCGGCAATTGCCTGAATGCCATCCGAAGCCTTCTCACCAATAGCAAAGATCTGGATGCCATCGTCGTGTGTCACTAGGATGGGCGGCGAGAGGGGCTGATTGGGTGAGAGGTTGGTGAGCATTACCTGATACACGCGGGCGCCGGCCTGCTCAGCCCGCGCTGGTGATCCAAAGGGAACGAGTACCAATAGAAGTGAAAGTGCGAGCAAGCTCGCTACAGTCCGTGATTGCCGAGGCATATCGAATCTCCGATCTTATTGTGAGCCCCAGGCCTGTGAGCCCAGGGGACTGGTTGCGGCGCCACAACCCTGAAAGCGCGTCTTTCACGATCCTGTATCGGAAATGTGCAGGGCTCTATTCGATATCCGGTTGAGTTACGCTGATCTGCATTGGAAAAGCGACTCACAACCGAAGAAAAACACAACGACACCCAACCCGGTCGTCTTGCGCGAATCGGGCGCCGTTTTGTGTCAAAA
Source organism: Chloroflexota bacterium (assembly GCA_046154735.1). GTDB lineage: Bacteria > Chloroflexota > UBA6077 > UBA6077 > JACCZL01 > CAVXYC01. The sequence goes on from JBJXFJ010000157.1 coordinate 1,640, forward strand.
ACCTAAGCGCATGCGCGTAAGGTGAGCAGCTCAGTCAGAGATCGCGGGAATGACTCGAAGGATGTCTCTATTCGAGCCGAAGATCGATGCTGAAGGATTCAACACGGTCAGCCTCGAATTGCGTTGACCAATGCGCCCGATGCACCTCGAGCGCAGCCAGGCTCACTCCCGCGAAGAGAACCGCTGTGGCCGCAAGAAAAACTCCCAGAGCCAAACCGGCCAGCCAGTTGTCCATCACAACGGATGCACCCGCGATCACGAACATACAGGCGATAAAGAGCAGCATGGCTCCGTAGATGGCAACCACTGCCAGATGAGCAATAGCATGTCGGCTTGAAATCTCGGGCCGAAGCGTGGTGAGCTCCAAGAGCCTCTCCCGCTCCACCGGTCCAAGCGACTCAATCTGCCCCAATAGTGTCACGTTCTCGCGCGCCAGCAATCGCAACCGCTCATTGATCGCGCCATACCGCGTAAGTAGCCCATTCGCAATCAGTGCACAGCCTGAGACCATCACCACAGGCGCAAGAATGAGTTGGATTGTGCGCGCCACCATTTCCACAGACATCATCGACCTCCGCGAATGTCACATCTACGCCGGTTCCCTCGCCCGATGCTCGCGAGCGATTCGCGGAATCCTTCTCCTAGCCTACGGTGCTCCCCAGCGCCGCGATCCTGCAATGCTTGACCAGCATTCAATGCTGACGTTGCCGTCACGGTGAATTGCCGTCCGCAGTTGCCTGCGGCACCATGCGAATGGACTGTTTTGAGAGCAAACTATTTAGCAGCAGCGGCTGCGTCACGCTGTAGGCTCTTGACCAAGCCTAAAGCCTGTGTCTGGCGCCCCTAGTACAGCGAGACGCATGAGGCTCGAGAGCTCCCGGTGGAGACGGGCTTCCAGCCCGAGAGTGTCCGGCTCGATGGCCCAGACTCTCGAGCTAGAAGCCCGTCTCCACCCAGCGATCCACAGCGTCACATCCGCCCTTCCGCACTAGACGTCCGGACGAGCACCTCCCGGTCACGATGAAGAAAAGGCGAAAACTCGTGCTCTAATTCACCGATTCCTTCATTCGTCCTTCAACATCCGCCTAAGGTTCCAGGACTTGCATCGCATGACCGTCCGGATCACGTACGAGGAATCCCCGTCGGAATAGACTGGACTGGTTCGTGGCCGTGACGACCCCAGGAGAGATCAGCGCATAAGCACCGCTGAATTGTTGGAAAGCCGCGCTTACATCTCCCACGATGAGCGTTGTCTGCCAATGAAACAGATCGGTGGCGCGCGCATCGCTCGGGTAGGGACGTCCGTCACGCGGGTTGAGGTATTCGAGGAACTCAATCGCTGGCCCAAGGGGTGGCTTGAGGCCGGTGATCCGCAGACGGGCGCCCTCAACATTGTTCAGGTGGGCCTGCTCCTCACCGTAGTTCTCGCTGTGGCCCGCAACGCGCAGGCCCAACAGGTCCTGATAAAAGCGCAGACTGGCTTCCGTATTGCTGACGACGATCGCCGTGTGATCGATACCCAGGAACAGACGATCCGTGGGCTGATGCCAACGGGGATCACCCTTCTCCGGTGGAAACGCCAGAATCTCTAGCACGTGGTTGTCTGGGTCCTTGAAGTAGAACGCGGAGATACCACCAGCATTCGGATTCCAGTCTGGCAGAAGCTGCGGCCCGGTGGACGCATGACGAACTTTATGCTCACGGAGCCGAGCGTAAGCCTGGTCCATATCGCTCACGATAATCGCGATGTGCTGGAACCAGGCATCATTACTGCGTGAGTCCACCGGAATTGGCCGGCCCTGTGGCGTGAGAAACTCAGTCAGCTCGATCATTTCCGAGCCGAGCTTCATTCGGACAATACGAGCGCGGAGCCCAAACACTCCCAGGAGCTGCTCGTAGTCCGCTCCCCACACCTCGTTGTCCGAAACCTTCTCAAACGTCAGTACTCGGGAGTAAAAGTCGACCGCTCGGTCCATGTCGGACACCGTCATGCCCACCGCGGCCACGGCTTCCACTTGGGCTGGGCTGGCCACTTGCTTCGCCTGAACCGGCGCGGCAAGCAGCAAGGTGATGAAAAGGCAGAGTGAGAAGAGCCCGTTCGTGAGAGTGTTCATTGTGATGTCCCTTCGGGAAGTATCGAGATGTGGCGAGGCTCTCGCTCCCTGGGGAGCATCGTCACTCTCGGGGAGTGGTATGAAGGTGTCAGGCGAATGACGGAGTCACGGTACGCATGGTGCTGGGTACACCCAGACGGTCCATCAGGTGATCGCCCACGCGCAAGGCATTGGCCATGATGGTGAGCGCGGGGTTGACCGCCCCACTGGAGACGAAGAAACTGCCGTCCACCACATACAGGTTGTCCAGGTCATGCGCTTGGCAGTTCACGTCCAAGGCAGAAGCTGTTGGGTCGATTCCAAAGCGCATGGTGCCATTCTGGTGAGCAACGCCGGCGAGTGGAATGCGCTTGCCGATATAGGCATGTTGTGGAATCAGATGCTCATGACAGTCCAGGTGGCCTAGCAGGTCCTTGAGCTTGGCCGTCAGCCGCTGATGCCCCTCGAGATTGTTGGGCTGGTAGGCCAAACGGATCCGAGCATCACGGTCAATGGTGACGCGGTTGTCTGATAGCGGCAGATCCTCAGAAGTGAGCCAGAAGTCCAGCGAGTGCCGCGCCATCTGCTCCAGCGTGAATCCTGGCGTGAGCGGCGGCGCACCTGCCCGGAGTACGTTGGCATCGGTCTTCCCTACAAATGAGATGTGACCCATGGGGAAGTCCCAGTCGGGACCATGGAAATAGTAGTCATTGATCCCCAGGGTTTTCTGGAAGATAGTCGGATTGGCCTGCTTGGAGATGGCAAGCATCACCGCGTTGGTGTGGCACATGTAGTTGCGGCCAACCTGATCGGAGCTATTGCCGACGCCATTCGGATGCTTCTCATTAGCCGAGCGCAGCATAAGCGCCGCGGAGTTGATCGCTCCGCAGGACGACACCACGATATCCGCGGAAAACGTCTCCTCCGCGTCACCGCGGCGCACTCGCACCCCGGAAACCTGACGGCCGCTGGGGCTGGTCTCGAGGCGCTCCACCACAGCATGGGTGATGAGCGTGACATTGGGGTACTGGAGCGCCGGATCCACGCAGATCACCTGGCTATCCGCCTTGGCATTGACGAGGCAGGGATGCCCATCACAGGTGTCGCAGCGGATGCACGCGCTCGTCTGGGGATTCGCTTCGTCCAGCATCACACCCATGGGCAGAGAAAACGGCTGGAGGCCTTGACGCTTGAGATCGTCCGCAAGCTGTTGAATCCGAGGCTCATGGGTAATTGCTGGAAACCGGTACGGCGCACTTGCCTCTGGCTCCGTGGGGTCGCTACCACGCTCGCCGTGGACGTGATAGAGATGCTCGGCCCGCGTGTAGTACGGCTCAAGATCGTCATAGCCAATGGGCCACGCTGGGGAGACGCCACCGGCGTGCTGGATCTCACCAAAGTCCTCGCGGCGTAGGCGCAGCAGCGCGGCGCCGTAAAACTTGGTGTTGCCACCCACGAAGTAGTGTGCGCCAGGGTGAAACTCTTTGCCGCTCTGATCCAGCCAAGCCTCGGCATTGTGATACTTCGCCTCGAGCGTGACGGCCTTGGTGTCCCAGTTGTCCTTCTCACGGGGCACGTAGCCGCCACGCTCGATAACCAGGATGCGTTTGCCTGTGGGTGCCAACGCGTAGGCCAGCGTTCCGCCGCCGGCCCCGGTGCCAATAATGATCACATCGTAATGCGAACTTGCTTGCATGGGGCTCTCCTTTACTGTCCCCCGCAAACCGTGGACTAGAGTGGTCCCGGTCAGACGGGGCGTTCACGAATCACATCGCCCAATGCATCAGCCGCATTCAAAAAGGAACGCACGCTCCCATGACAATCCGAGCCGCATCCCGTAAGGGTGCGGTTCCTCCCGCGAGCTCCTCATCGCCGGCAGCGGCCATCACCGCCGCCTCCGAGCCGCGACCGTCAGCGAGCGGTTCCCTCGCGAAATCCTCCCGCCCAGTGACGAAGGAATCTGCATCAGGAACCGCTCACTGTCAGTCGCGGCTCGGAGGCGGCGGTGATGGCCGCACGCGGTGACCGGGGATTACGGTAGAGGAGCCGCACCCTCGCTGGATGCGGCTCAGTGTTGACCGGGGATGCTGCAGTGAAAAATGCAGGGGCCGGTGCGGGGATGCTGCAGTTTGGCACAGCGTACGCTCGCTGGGCCGCGCACGCGCAGGTACACTTCCGCGGCGAGGAGCATTCCAAGTACGGGGGCGGTGAGGTAGACCCAGATGGCCGTCCAATCCTGGGCCAGGACAGCGGAGCCGATGGTGCGCGCGGGATTCATGCTCATACCAGAGAGCGGCGCCTCCAGCGTGATATAGGTGGCTACGAGGACGCCGGCGCAGATCCCCGTGAATCGAGCGTGTCGCGCGGAGTTGGAGACTATCAGCACGGCCATCATGAGCCCGAACGAGATGAACAGCTCGGCGATGAATGCCAAAACTGGCCCCGCTTCACCCGGACGGGTGACCACGTAATGGACCGTTGGGTCCGCGATTCCAGGCGACAATAGCACCGCGGCGATGCCCACCCCGGCAATACCACCGATGAATTGCGCCGCCATGTAGCCCACCGCGTCTCGTGCTGGCGCTTTCCCAAGGCGAAGGAACGTGAGCGTGGTGGCCGGATTGAGATGGGCACCGGATCTCTGCCCCCAGGGCGAATAGATGATGCCCACCGCCGTCAACCCCATGGCCAAACCAAAGATCAGCCGGCGCACAGTTGGGTCGGGAAAAGTGCGCTGGCCCCACGAGTCTGAGAGATCCAGCAACACAGCGAATGTGCAGGCTGAGAGCATGAAGAGTCCCAGACCACCGGCTTCAATGAGGTACTCGGGCCAATGAAAGTGCCGCGGGGTCGCGGATGTGAGCGACGGTGCAGTGCTGGTCATGACGGTACCTCTCATTACGTGAGTTGCAGCGTGAACCAAGTCCGAGCCGTGATCGTGAGCCGGCGGACCCCGAGGCTAGCTCCTCCGTCAACGGGCGGGAGGATATCGCGAGGGATCCGCTCGCTTACGGTCGCGGCTCGGATGCCACTCAAGCGTCAACTACGACCGGCCAACGGCATGCTCATCATGGATGCAGCGTCGCGCTCGACAGACTCAGAGCCGATCGGGTTGACGTATGAGATCACCAGGCCAAGAATCCAATGACGGACCAGCACGATGACAGGCAGAAGCGGGCTGAGCTTGAGTCCCAGCGGCCCGGCGCCCAGCAGTGGGAGCATGAAGAGCCAGATGCCAAAGATTGTCTCTAGGGTAAAAAAGGTCAGACCGCGGGCCCAGGCCGGTCCCCAGAGCGAGGGGGCGATGGCCGCGAAAACGATGGCCAGCAGGACGCCGTTGCCATAATGCCCCATGATGGCCATAGGCAGCGGCACCTCGAGTTTCTCCGCCAGGATGT
>JBJXFJ010000168.1:0-2782 GCA_046154735.1 Chloroflexota bacterium
CGACCGCTGCCAGAAATGTACGAGGGACTCCCCCGCGAGTCCCAAGCGCCCCGTTCAACGTGGTCTGTGGGGCTCTCCTGCCACCGGTGGTGTCGGGCATCTTGCCCGACAGTGACGAACCGACCGCGCGGCCACGAGCTGGAACGCCCCAGACGGTCGGGCACAATACCCGACACCACCGACTGCCTTCACCCAACAATCCATGATTGACCGAGCCCTAGACCGGGAAGAGCCTGAGAGATCTAGTGTCGCATCCAGAACGCGGAGGCGCAGTTGCCTCACCTCGCCCGGGCCGCGCCCCTCCGCCCCGCGGTCAGCAGCGTTCCACAGAACGTCTCCTGATTCAGACAGGCGTCAACCTTGCTCGCGAGGAAGTCGGGCTGCCAGGCGTTGAAGAAGTCCGCATGGGCAGTATGAACAGCCCCTGACGAGAGGCTGATCTGACCCGGCTCGCCGGTGATCGGATAGTGCACGATCATCGCCACACGCGGGACGTGCGTGGCGTGGCTGGCCGGGCAGCGACCGCGCTCGTCGTACGCCATATGGCTCTTGTGATCGGCGCTGTCAATGTTCGTCCCGTCCCAACAGCTCGGGAATCGGATGTGCAGGTTCAACGCAGAATCTGAGGGGCAAGTGGGTGGACTTCCACCGAATGACGAGGGGCCATTAGCCTGTCGACAGCTCCACGCCACAACCTCGCGAGACGGTGCTCCAGTCGCCGAGGCATCTCCGGCAATCATCCGGAACCCCGCGGGAAACGACGCGATCCGATCACCATCCTGGAGCGTCCCGCGATAGTAGACAGTGATCGAGGTTGGCGTCACCGGCTCTCCGTCGCGCGAAAGCGCCGGCACCCAGTACGCGGAGCGGTCCTCCGCGGTCACGCAGCTCGTATCGCTGGCGAGCAAGGATTCTGCGGTAGAATCCGCCGCCGTTGTCACATTGCCGAAAAAGTCGTGCAGGTGCGATGCACCAAATCGGAGCGGGCTGACGATCGGATCATCACGTCGACTGTGACTGTATCGGCAGACCGTGCGAAATACGCCCAGTTCATGCTCCGAACCGACCGCTGGTGGCCCATCAGCCATACCGCGGCGCTGGCCCGCGGGTTCAGCCATAACGGTGCCAGGCATCCAGAGAGTAGTCAGAGAGAGTGCAAGAAACCAGCGACCCAGGAACCTCATCAGCACGGGACCTCCACGTGAGTGTGAGCCTCGCCCGGTCCGGCCCTGTGCTGCTGAGCCCGTTCCGCGCGACGACAAGCTCAACTGTATAGCCCGGTGAAGCCGCGTTCGTTAACACGCGGCTAAAAGATTGCTAACGGACGGACCGGGCGAGGCGATCCATGAAAAGTGACGGATGAGAGTGAGCTGGCCGCGGATCTCATCCCTAAGCTCAACTGACTCTCACCTCCCACACTTCACTCGTCCTAGTAATACTCCATGCCCAGGTGCGTGATCTGCTCTTCGCCCATCAGCGAAAGCAGGGTGTTCTACAGCGGCGAGGGCAAAATGCAAAGGGCAAAAGGCAAAATTAAGGGACATGACTCGTCCTCAACCGCCTTTTTTGCACTCTGCATTTTTCATTTTGCACTCAGCCCGTCGGGGCCCTCACTCGTCCTGGTAATACTCCATGCCAAGATGCGTGATCTGCTCCTCGCCCATCAGCCAGCGGAGGGTGTTCTTCAGCTTGGTCTGCTGGATAAAGAGGTCATGCTCGGGATAGACCTTCGGCGCGTGTTGCGGGGCTTTGAAGTAGAAGCTCAGCCACTCCTGAATGCCCTTCAGCCCGGCGCGCTGCGCCAGGTCCTGGAAGAGCACTAAGTCCAGGGCCAGCGGCGCGGCCAGAATGGAGTCCCGACAGAGGAAATCGATCTTGATCTGCATTGGGTAGCCCAGCCAGCCAAAGATATCGATGTTGTCCCAGCCCTCCTTCTCATCACCACGGGGCGGGTAATAGTTGATCCGCACCTTGTGATAGAGATCCGCGTACAGCTCCGCGTACAGCTCTGGCTGCAGGATGTACTCCAGCGCGCCCAGCTTGGACTCTTCCTTGGTTTTGAAAGATTCCGGATCATCCAGAACCTCGCCGTCTCGATTGCCCAGAATGTTGGTGGAATACCAGCCGCGCACGCCCAGCATGCGCGCCTTGAGCATGGGTGCCACGGCCGTCTTGATCAGCGTCTGGCCCGTCTTGAAGTCCTTGCCGCAGATCGGCACGCCATGCTCATTGGCCAGCTCCATCATGGCCGGCACATCCACGGTCAAATTTGGCGCGCCATTGGCAAACGGCACGCCTTCCATCAAGGCCGCGTAGGCGTACAGCATGGAGGATGGGATATTGGGATCATTGGCTTCCATGGCCGCGCGCAAGGTGGCCGGTGTGGCGTGCACCTCATGCTCATCCATGAAGATCTCGGTGGAGGCCGCCCAGATCATCACCAATCGATCGCAGTTGTTCTTCTCTTTGAAATTGCGAATATCCTGGCGGATCGCCTCGGCCAGCTCCAGCTTATTCTTCTTGGTCTTGGTGTTCGGCCCATCCAGCCGCTTCACGTAGAACTGGTCAAACGCCGCCGGCATCGGCTCGATACTCTCGAGGAACTCGCGGATGGGGAAGATGTGCTCATGCTTATTCAGCACGCCGCACTTCAGCGCCGCTTCATAGGCGTTGTCGCGGAACGGATCCCACGCCCCAAAGACCAGGTCATCCAGCCCAGCCAGATCCACAAACTGCTTGATCAGCGGCGTGCGCTGCTCGGTCCGCTTGCCCAGACGGATGG
>JBJXFJ010000172.1:0-4363 GCA_046154735.1 Chloroflexota bacterium
GCGTTGTACGTGAACCGCGAGAGGATTCCAACCAGCGAGCTGAGTAGCATTGCGCAGCTCGCCGATCCAAAATACAAGGGCAAGCTTGTGATTGATGACTGCCGCGTGGCGGCCGGTGGTACCTCAACGCTCGTTGGCCTCTGGCAGGCCGGCGGAGAACCCTTCGTCCGGACAATCCTGAAAGACCAGGCGCCGGCCTTCTCCGAGACCAAGCGCATCACTGCTGAGTGGGTAGCCACCGGCCGCTACCCAATTGGCATCGGAGTAGACGACCAGGAGCTGGCGAAGCTGAAGCAGGAAGGCGTGGGCTCCAATGTGGAACTGTTCTCTTACGATGGAGGGAACATAACCTCGAACGGCATCGCTGCCTTCAAAAACGCGCCCAATCCCAATGCAGCCAAGGTCTTTGTGAATTGGTTCCTCAGTCGGGAAGGGCAGATTGCGTGGTCCGAAGCATGGAGTCGGCCGATCGATCGGAATTCTCGCCGGTCGGACGTTCCGGTGCGCAATCCCGGCGCCTATCCAGACCACAGCAAGCTGGACCAGTACGCAATCTGGGGCACGGACACCGGCACCAGAGTGGTCAAAGCGGTCACCGAGGCCTGTAAAGAAGCGTATCCATAGAGTGCGTCGCTGTCTCTGAAGGAGGCCGGGACTGATAGGAGTCCCAGCCTCGTTTGTCGTTTAACCTGATCGTCGTTTCACTCCTTGCTTTCCGGGTGCGCCAGCGGGCAAGATGCGCGCGGACCGCTTGTGCGGTCTGTGTGTACGATGACAACGTTCGCCGTTCCTGAGACGTCTCAGGCGCCAATCCACTCGCGGGCGGGAGTATGGCTCTCGCGATCGCTGTTATTACTCTTGAGTGTTGCGATCCCACTGGTGGGATTGGAGGTAGCCTTTCGGACCTTCGGTCCGTTTCTTCCAGGGAATTACCCCGCTGCCCTCTACCTCGAGCCTCATCCCGTCTACGGATTCTTCCATGTGCCCAATAGCATCGGCTGGCTGAAGACGGATGAGTACACCGTGCGCGTGGAGATCAACTCACGCGGACTCCGTGAGCGCGAGCTTGCATATGACAAACCTGCCAACGTTCGGCGCGTCCTTGTCCTCGGTGATTCCTTCGTAGAAGGCGCTCAGGTAGTGACAGAGCATCTCCTGACCCGGCGCCTGGAAGCTCTGCTCACTGAGCGTACTGGCCTCCCGCACGAAGTTATCAATGCGGGGGTCGCTGCCTGGGGAACGGATCAAGAGTACCTATTTCTCCAAAGGGAAGCACTCCGCTATCAGCCGGATCTGCTGGTGGTCCTCTTCTACAGCGGCAATGATGTGACCAATAACAGCAACAAGATCAAACGAACCGCTGGGCAGCCTCGGAAACCGTACTTTGAGCTCACCGCCACCGGCGAGCTTCGCCCCCAGGCCTTTGTCCCGCGGGCGCCGCGAGAGGACGATGTTGATGAGCAGCTACGGCGGTCGTCTCTGGTGTACGCGCTTCTGCACGGTCCCGCAATACAGGGCATGAAGGCACTGCAGCCTCCGTCCCAGAGCGATGTCCGGGGAGATGAATCTCCCGAGGGGCAGCTTGTGCGCCATGAGCTGCCAATATTTGCGGAGCAGTCCAATGCTCGGTGGAACGAGGCCTGGAAAGTCACGGAGGCGCTCCTGATCGCCATGCGCAGAATCGCCGACGCTCACGACACCCCCCTGCTCCTGGTCAACGCTCCAACGAAGTGGGAGATCTACCCAGCGGACTGGGACGAGATTCGCCAGCGAAATGGACTGCCGATGAGCGGTTGGAATCTGAATACCCCAGGGCGTCGCCTGGCGGAGATCGCGGAGCGAGGGGGCATTGAATACCTGGATCTCCGCCCCAGGCTCCAGCACGCGGCTTCAGGGCCGCGCCTGTACTACTCGCATGATATTCACTGGACAGCTCATGGCCACGCGACGGCCGCACATGCAATTGCCGAGACCTTGCTCGCGCAGCGGAAGGCTGCGAGGTGAAGACTGGCTGGTCTCCATCCGTGGGGACTGGCGGTCACCTGTTGAGAATAACCGTGAACTGTGGACGGTCCCAAACATGGAACACCCGTCTGCCCCCAGGAACCTTGCCAGACACCTCAGCTATAGAACTGGTCGGTAGAACCTGAACAGGTCATGCTCAATGGGTAGGATCTCCACATCACGAAACCCGGCCTCGAGAGCGTAGCGCTTCATAGTCTCGGGCCGCATCACCGTACCCGTTGCGGCAGATGGCTGGTCAGCCATGCCGGTTGCCAGACAGCACAGTGTGCTGAAGCCATAGTAGAGCCGCTCGGTCTCATCTCCGGGAGCGACAAATGCTTCGGCCACCCGTTCATCCATAATGAAGATTGAGCCATCAGGAGTGAGCAGATTGCGCATCACCTTGAGCGTCTCAACCGGCTGCGGCAAGTCGTGCAGCATTTCAAAGCCCATGACGAGATCGTATTGTCCGGTCAGGCTCGGGTCGGCCACATCCTGGAGGTGGAAGGTGACTCGGTCCGATACGCCAAACTGGCGCGCATTCTCGCGGGCAAGCTCAATGGAGTCTGAGTCCAGATCGTAGCCGTCCACCTGAACCTGGGGATAAGCTCCGGCAATGGCGATAGAGGCCCAGCCCGCGCCACAACCGATGTCCGCGACGCGTGCGGGGGGCTCATGCTGGAGGCGCTGGTGAACATCGGCGATCGCAGGAAGCCACTCCTTGCCCAGGAGATGCATGAGAATGGGTCGATTCTGCTCCGCCTGAGCCACCCGAGCGTCCTCGCCATAGGTCCCCCAGCTCACTCCGCCGCCCGTGCGGAACGCTTCCAGAAGATGCGGCGTAACTTGACCGAGGGCGGCTACAAATCGTCCCAGATAGGCGAGGTAATTGAGGCTATCGCGGTCGATCAGGACTTCGTCATGGCCGGTTGGTAGGCGATAGCGTCGTTCCGTGTGCGGCAGCAATGCGTTGTCAACGTCAATGAGCGCTGAAACGGCTTGTTGCTCCAGCCATTCTCGGGCATAGCGCTCGTGAATTCCGGCCGCGCTTGCCAGTTCAGTGGATGTGAGCGCTCCTCGTTGTGCAAGAGCGCGGAACAGTCCTAGACGATCACCCAGATACACATTCAAGAGGTCCATTGTGCCCAGGGTTGACTGGAACAATCGGCCAATGAGCGCGTCCCGCCGCTCTTGCGCGGCTTCCGGTATGGAGTTCACTTCTGTGCTCATAGCTCCTCACAGTGCACGATCCGTAGCCACTGCCTCGTCGATGGCTCCAGGCTTGACGAACTGTCATGATTCAGCGTGGCTCAGAGTTTCATGCTAGCACGCTCGGCCGCAAATTTGGCGGTGGCTGGAACGTGGTAAAATTCCAGACTTGAGGGGCCGAGTCCGGGACGCCGCCCGGCGGTGCGTTCCAGGGGTGTCTCCCAGCACTCCACAGCGCCGCCGCGCACCCTGAAACCTACGGTACCGGCAGCCACTGCTGGAACCACTCTGCGCTTGCGGCGAGCGTCTTGGGCAAGTGCTCCGGCGCATACGTCTCGTAGTGCTCCAGTCCGGGCAGAACCAGCCACTTCTTGGGCTCGCCCGCCAGATCGTACAGTTCCCGAGTCAACTCGTTGAGCACCAGTCCGTCATTGCCGGCCACGATGAACAGGATTGGACGAGGACTGATGCGGTGCACCACCTCGTCGGGGCGAAAATCGATCACCGCCCGGGCCGTTTCCAACGGGATCTGTCGGCACATGTCAGGAAACAGCTCCAGAGTTGCTTTGATCGCGCGCTCACTGGCCGGGTCGGGCAGCATCAGGTACGTGCGATCCACCATCCGTGACGAGCCCGTTATCACCTGGGCGCGCCGGTCTTCCTCCAGCTCGCGCTTAAGGTCCCGCCATTCCCAGGCGCGCCGGAGACTGCGAATCCAGCGCTCGCCGTTTCCCACCGCCACCACGCTTACGGTGCACGCCACGCGCGCATCCACGCCTGCCACATAGGCCACATTGGCCCCGCCAAAGCTGGTGCCCCAGAGCCCTATGGCGTGCCGATCTACCTGCTCCAGCGTTTCAAGGTAGGTCATGGCGTTGCGAATGTCCTGCACTTGCTCCTGGGGAATCATGCGCCATCGTGGTCCCGGGCTTTCGCCAAAGCTGCGGTAGTCAATGGTCAAGGCGATGTAGCCCTGCTCCGCCAGATGCTGCGCAACTTCCGGCAATACCCGATCCTGACTTGCCCCAAAACCGTGGCAGACGTGTACCGCCGGCCGACGCTGACCCGCGGCGATCTCGTTTGGCATATGGAGATAGCCAACCAGCTCCAAGCCGTCACTCCAGAAGGTGATTCGTTGCGGCATTGTTCT
>JBJXFJ010000174.1:0-9304 GCA_046154735.1 Chloroflexota bacterium
CTCTGTACCGCTCCGAAATTCTCCTGACGCCATACCGGTCCGACAACACGATCGACTCTGACAGTCTGGGAGCGTTCATCGCCAAGTCCTACGAGGAAGCCGGCCTCGGACATGATGATATTGATTCGGGTGCCATCATCCTTACCGGCGAGGCGATCAAGCGCAGCAATGCGCGTGCCATTGCGGATCTCTTCGCCACGCAGGCAGGGAAGTTTGTGTGCGCGTCTGCTGGGCACAATCTGGAAGCGATCCTCGCGGCCAATGGGTCGGGTGGCGTGGCTCTCTCGCGCGATCCTGCGCAGACCGTGCTCAATATTGACATCGGTGGCGGCACAAGCAAGTTTGCACTCATCTCAAACGGAAAAGTGCTCGAGACGGCAGCGATCAACGTGGGCGGACGCCTGGTTGCCGTGGATGCGAACCGCAAGGTCACCCGCGTGGAACATGCCGCGCACATGGTGGCCGATTCCATCGGAGTCACGCTCAAAATTGATGAGATCCTGCCCAAAGAAGACGAGATCAAGATCGCCGACCGCCTGGCTGAGTGCATCTTCGAGCTGGCCAATCGGCAAACGCTCAGCCCGCTCGCTCAGGACCTTATGCTGACACCGCTACTTACGATTGACAGCCCAGTGGACGTTGTCACGTTCTCCGGCGGCGTTTCTGAGTACATCTACGAGCGTGAGAACACCGATTACGGTGACCTTGCATTGGCACTGGCAGCGGGAATGCGGGAACGAATTGGCGCCGGACGACTACCAGGGCCAATGAAGTCCACCGATGAGCGGATTCGCGCTACCGTGATCGGGGCATCGCAGTTCACCGTGCAGGTGAGTGGCAACACGATTTCAATTAGCGATGAGAGTGCTCTTCCTTTCCACAACCTGCAGGTCATCTACCCGCATTTGCCGCAGGGTGAGGAGATTGAGCCGGACCAGATTGTGGACGCTATCAAGCGCGCGTTCCAACGCTTTGACCTTGTGGAAGGCGAGACTCCTGTTGGACTGGCGATTGACTGGGCCGGCACGCCTCGCTACCCACTCCTCCGCAATCTCGCCGAAGGGATATCCCGCGGTCTCGCAAACACGATCGCCTCGAAACAGCCACTGGTGCTGGTATTCGCCAACGACTTCGGGAAACTCATTGGCGACATCATGCGTGAGGAATTTGGCGTTCAAGGCACCATTATCTCCATCGATAGCATTGTGCTGCAGGAGTTCGACTACATTGACATTGGCGAGGTCATCCGCCCAGCCTTTGTGGTCCCGGTGGTCGTGAAATCGCTAGTGTTCCCCGAAATCACCATCTCCGACTCCGAGGTGGCCGAGGCTTACTCAGGCACGAAGAATTAGAGGCGGACGGACAGATGTAGGACGGAGGACAGACCGACGGAGGGACGGGAAACGGGGGCCGGCAATGAGGATGCAGCCTCCTCCGTCCGTCCGCCCCGTCTTCCGTCCGCCCCGTCTTCCGTCCGCAATGAAAGGATTCACTCATGGCTGAACCCGAGGTTCGCCTGCGCGTTGATGCCTATGGCGAGTGGGCTGCCCAACAGGGAGTGCCCATCCTTACCGGACATCACGTTGATGATCTGAACACAGTCGAGCTTGCTCCATGGAACCTCATTGAGGGGCGTGGAGCCATCATCAATCTCACCGGGTCCGAGCAAACCTCAGGCGCCTATGTCGCGGAGATACCCGCGGGACAGAGCCTGCGGCCACAGCGACACCTGTACGAGGAGATCATTCACATTCTGAGCGGTCGCGGGGCTACGACGATCTGGCAGGACGAGAACGGCCCCAAGCATTCATTCGAGTGGGGACCAGGTAGTCTCTTTGCCATCCCCCTCAATGCGGCCTATCAGATGCACAACGGCCAAGCCGGCGAGCCAGTGCGGTTTGTGGCGGTCCACACGGCGCCACTGCTCATGAATTACTTTCACAACTCCGACTTCATCTTTGCCAACCCATTCAAGTTCACTGACCGATTTGATGGCCAGGGTGATTTCTTCAGCGGCGATGGGCGCAGTCTCGAGGTGCGTAGTCTGGAGGTCAACTTCCTCGCGGACGTTCGCTCACTCCAGTTGGAGACGTGGGTTGAGCGCGGCGGCGGCGGGACCTCCATGGGCTTCGAGTTGTCAAGCAACACCTTTGGCTCGCACGTGTCCGAGTTCCAACCCGGCAACTACAAAAAGGGCCATCGCCATGGCGGCGGGGCACACATTCTAATTCTTCATGGCGAGGGATTCAGTCTCATGTGGCCAGACGATGAGCCATGGATCAAGGTGGACTGGAAGCCGGGTGCATTCTTCTCACCACCGGATATCTGGTGGCATCAGCATTTCAATGCTGGCGAAGGCCAAGCGCGCTATCTGGCATTCCGATGGGGAAGCCGCAAATTCAGCATGCCCCGGCTATTCCAGCCTGATAAGCGACTGGGCTCCGGTAGGAGCCAGATCGAGTATGAGGATGAGGATCCGCGCATTCGCGCGCTCTTCGACGAAGAATGTGCCGCATGGCGGGTCCGCCATACGGCTGGTTAGGAAATCTATCGAGATCTTCCTCGCCACTCTCGTGTGACGGGGCGGAGCCGCATAGCCAGGGCTGGCCGCGTTGCTCCGCTCCTTCGTATATCCGCGCTTCCATTGCCCGCATCCGCATGCGGGACCATCGTCCATGCGTCAGTATCCCAGGAGAGTCGCTCGTGGATTCATCTCGTCGATTGATTTCGTTGCGTCGGACTATGAGACTCATCGCTGCCGCGCTTGCGCTGACAGCCTGCCAGAATGCCCCCGTGGCGACCACCACGCCCACCTCTCGACCGCCGACGTCACCCATTCTCGCCGTCCCAGCCAGCCCGCCGGCCTCCCCTGTGGCCAGATAGATGTTTCCAACGGAACACCGTCTCACCCACATCACAAATGATGTGGGTAACGCATAGCGTCCTGGGTGGGGGCGCGGGCGACCGGCCAGTCGCCCCTACGGCATCCGCAATCCCCCCAGCCGTCTCCATCGGGGTGCCCTGCCAACCTCCACCCTCGAGGATTCAGACATCCGTAGGGGCGACTGGCCGGTCGCCCGCTGCGATCTCCCGGTCAGCGACGAACAAACCGGTTGATGTCTCGCCCGATTCCCTCGTCCTGGGTGGGGGAGAATCCAAAGCGGCGCTCCCGCACACCGCGCTCCAAATTCCGGGCCGCTACCAATTTCGGTATCACCCCCGTTCATGCAAAGTCATTTCATCGTCCTTCAGGGACCATACCACGGCGTATGACGGGCTCCTGTGCCCTGTGCTACGCAGGCCGGCCATGTGTCGGGCTTCGAGAAGCTTCTGCCCGTTGAAGCGTTTCAGTTTCCCTTTCGTCGCCATCCCTGCTAGAGTTGGACTCGGCACCATGAACCAATTGCTGCTCTGGAGGAGAAGATCGTGACCGCCACTCCCATGCTCGGGCGTAAGAGCACCTACGCTCAATTTGTTGCCAGCGAAGGCATCCCTCTCATAGAGGGCTCCTACATTCCGGATCTCAAGACCGTCGAAGTGCAGCCGTGGGCGCGTCGCGATGCCAAAGGCGTGTACATCAATCACGATGCCAGCGACATCTCAAACGACTGCTACGTGATGGAAATCCCGCCCGGGAAGGAGTGCGCGCCGCAGCATCAGCTCTTTGAAGAAATGATCTATGTGCTGAGCGGACGAGGCGCCACCACCGTCTGGATGGATGACGGCAAGAAGCACCACTTTGAGTGGGGCCCGGGAGCGCTCTTCGGCATTCCACTCAACGCCTGGCACCAGCACTTCAACGCATCCGGTAGCGAGCCCGTGCGATATCTGGGTGTGACGAGCGCACCCGTGTCCATCAACACGTTTGCAGACTGGGACTTCGTATTCAACTGCGATTACAAATTCCTCAACCGATTTACCGGTGAGGATGACTACTTCAGCGGCAAGGGCACACAGACCGGCATGGTCTGGGAGACCAACTTTGTGGCAAATGTGCCGGACTACGCACTCCTTGACTACAAAGCCCGTGGGGCAGGTGGACGCAACATCAAGTTCACGCTGTGCCGCAACCAGATGGGCGCGCACGTCTCCGAATTCCCTGTTGGCACGTATAAGAAGGGCCACCGGCACGGACCGGGCGCTCACGTCGTCGTCATCGGCGGTGAGGGCTACTCGCTCATGTGGAAGCAAGGCGAAGAAATCAAGAAGTATGACTGGCACGTGGGCAGCCTGGTGATTCCACCGGATCGAACCTTTCACCAGCACTTCAATGTGGGCGCCTCCCCGGCCCGATACCTGGCCCTCCGCTTCAGCGGCAACACGGAGATGCTCACCTATGATCCCAATAACCTTCCCATGGGCCAGCGCAGTGTGAGCATTGGCGGCGATCAGTTCGAGTATGACGAGCAGGATGCATACATCCACGAGACCTTTGTCACTGAGTGCGCGAAGCACGGGGTTGAAGTGAAGATGAAGGAATTCCTGCCGGCCGGCAAAGCCTGAGACCAGATACAGGAGGGACGAGCACGTTCCGTCCCTCCTGCAAACCCACCACCACCGAGGAGGAGCGTCACCGATGACACAAACCCCAATGTTGGGTCGGACAAGCAGCTACGCGAAGTTCATTGCAAGCGAAGGCATTGGTTTAGCCGAGGGCACCTATGTACCTGACCTCAAGACCGTAGAGGTCCAGCCCTGGGCCCGCCGGGGCAATGTGAAGGGGTTGTACCTCAATCACGACGGCACGGATATCTCCAATGATTGCTATGTGATGGAGATCCCCCCGGGCGGAGAGTGCGCCCCACAGCGACAGCTCTTTGAAGAAATGATTTATGTCCTTGAAGGTCGCGGCGCCACCACCGTCTGGACCGATGGCGGCAAGAAGCACCACTTTGAGTGGGGCCCCGGTAGCCTTTTTGGCATTCCGCTCAATGCCTGGCACCAGCACTTCAATGGCACCGGAGATCAGCCGGCGCGGTATCTGGGCGTCACCAGTGCCCCAGTGTCCATCAACACCTGGGCGGACCCTGAGTTCGTCTTCAACTGCAACTACAAGTTTGAGAATCGCTTCACCGGCGAGGACGATTACTTTAGTGGCAAGGGCACGCTTACCGGCATGGTCTGGGAAACGAACTTCGTACCCAATGTCCCAGCCTTTGAGCTTATGGACTACAAGCGCCGCGGCGCCGGTGGGCGAAACATCAAGTTCACGCTCTGCCGGAACCAGATGGGCGCGCACGTTTCAGAGTTCCCCGTGGGCACCTATAAGAAGGGCCATCGGCACGGCCCGGGCGCACACGTGGTGGTCATTGGCGGCACTGGTTACAGCCTGATGTGGAAAGACGAAGACAACATTGGAAAGTACGACTGGCACGTGGGCAGCCTGATCATCCCGCCCGATCGCACCTTCCACCAGCACTTCAACACTGGCGCCACGCCGGCCCGGTACTTGGCGTTACGCTTCAGTGGCAATCAAGAGTTCTATAACTACGGTAAGGAAGAGTTCCCACTGAGTCAGACCAGCGTAAAGCTTGGCGGCGACCAGTATGAGTACGAAGACCAGAACACCTACGTCCACCGCACATTCATTGAGGAATGTGCCAAAAACGGCGTTGAGGTGAAGATGTCTGAGTTCCCGGTAACGGTCTAACGATTCAGGATGGATCTGCAGGGGCAGCAGGGACGCTTTTACACGTCAGCGTCCCCGCTGCTCTTGGGACCATTTATCTGAGGTTCAGAACGCGCCTCTACTCTGCGTGGCTCCGCCCTCTTCGGCGCTCGAGCTCCTCGAGCGTCTTCGGCCAATCACTCTTGAGCAGACGTGAGAGGCTGCGATCCGCCAGCAGTCTGCCATCCGTCTGGCACTGGGCGCAGTAGTTGCACTCGTTCTCAGCATAGACGATTCGTTGGACCGGTGCGGAACAGACGGGACACGGCTTCCCGTACTTTCCGTGAACGGCCATTTCGGCACGAAAAGCCGTCACCTTTTTCGGGAAGCCATTGCCTGTCTCGGACCGTAAACGCTCAATCCATTCCAGTAGCGTCGCTCGTGTGGCTTCTCTAAGCCGCTCAATCTCGGAATCCGTCAGTTGGCGGGTTAGCCGAACTGGGGAGAGTCTGGCGCGATGGAGAATCTCATCTGAGTACGCGTTGCCAATGCCGCTGAACAAATCAGGGTCAGTGAGCGATCGCTTCAATGTGTGATTCTCGGTGCGTATCCTTGCTCGAAACTCTGCAGGGCTGGCTTCGATCACCTCCAGCCCTGGCCGATGCAGTGTCGATAATCCCTCGAGGCCGCGCACAACGTTGATTGACGCTCGCTTCTTGGTGCTGGCCTCAGTCAATGTGACCGTCCCATCGGGAAAGTCGAACGCTGCCAGGCCAACTTTCGCCGGAATCTTGACGCCGTGGTCTCGCCAGTGAAGTCGCCCTGCAATCATGAGGTGAATAACCAGAAAAACGTCGTTCTCAAAGCCCAGAACGATCTGCTTTCCCAAACGCCGCACAGATGTGAGAGGCTGGCCGTCAATTGCGTCAATTGGCGGGTTCACGGTACGAACAAGAAATGGACTGGCAACTCGCACTCGCTCGAGCCGATGTCCGACGGCTAGTGCCCGGAGACGCTCCACATACACGGTTACATCCGGCAGCTCAGGCAAGTTTCCGCTCCGCTGGCAGCCACTCATACACCGAGAGATCACAGCGCCCTCGCGAATCGAAGATCACGCCTTCGGCCTCGAGCATGGCGCGGCGGTGATCACCATCCGGAAGGTCCCCTTCACCACTCACAGCACCCAGGCGGTTGATCACGCGATGAGCCGGCACGTCATCAGGGCAGATCGACATTGCCCAGCCTACCTCGCGTGATTTCCGTGGCTCACCGAGAGCTCGCGCGATGGCGCCATACGTGATCACCCGGCCACGCGGAACGCGGCGCACCAGCGCATACACTCGTAGATTAAATGCCATCATCAGGACGAGTGTAGGCCGCGCATTGCCTGACGGACAACAACGGCGATTCATGAGCCCCAGTCGATCCCCGTCGTGCGAGTCTGCCTCGAGACCAGCCCTTCCACCCCACCAGGCACGTTATTCCCAGTGAAGATGATGCGTACTGCCCCGCGCAATGGGAGAACCATAACGCCACCGACAGCCCTGTCAGTGAAGCAAATCTGCGTCTTCGTGCTAACCAAGCGCCCGCTGCTTGGACAGGCGCTAGCCATTGCGTTGGCGGATGATCCCATGATCAGGGTGAGCGCCGCCTCCACGGATCCCTGCGCCGCTGTGGCCTTTGTCCGTGAGACCAGACCGGATGTCGTCCTGGTCTATCTCCAACTCGCGCAACTTGATGGCACCAAGGTCGCGCAGGCGCTTCGCGCGGCCGTACCGGATGTGAAGATTATTGTGCTTGCCAGCACCCTGGATCACGATACGATGTTCGCCTGCGCCCAGGCCGGTGCAATGGGCTGCGTCACCGAGGACTTTGCCCCGCAAGCACTGGCCGATGCGATCAAGCGGGTCCACGCCGGGGAAGTGCTCTTCACCCCGGAAGTGCTGCTTGATCTCATCCAGGGAGCCCACTCACGCGGTATGAACACGGCGGTCTCTAGGGCGCCCGTCTCACTCGCGCCGCGTGAGCGCGAGGTGCTCCAGGCCATCGCCACGGGCCTCTCACCTGAGCAAGTGGCCGACCTGCTCAGTATCAGCATTCATACCGTGCGCACGCACCTCAAGAACGCCATGGCAAAGCTGAATAGCCGCTCCAAGCTCGAGGCCGTCATGCTTGCCATCAAACACGGACTCATTGACCTCCCGGAGTAGCGTTCTTATCTGGAGCCCGAGCTCGATGGGCTCGATTCCAACGGTGGCTTGATGAATCGGATCTCACCGCCCGGTGTCACTGAGATGACCACCGACCCAGATAAGATCAGATCCAGTAGCAGGGCTTGAACTCGGATCCTGCCACCCCAGTCCACGGCATATTGGACTCGCTCATCGACTTCATGCTCGGAGCCGCCCGTTTCATCTCCCCGCAGCACCGCCGCCATAAAGGACTTCAATTCGCTATCACTGAACATACCGAGCGCCAACTCCTCATGCATCTAGAAATCGCGTGCGATCGGCACCTGCCCGCAATGGGCACCGAAGTAATCCTACGAGGCCATGGTTGAGACCATGTTGTGCGCGGGTTCGGTTCTCACTTCGGCATCAATATCAAGTGAAACGCTCATCGCAACTGGAGCGCTCGGAATCGCGCCCTTCGTCAGGCCTTGACGAGCGCTATGGCCACACCGCAGGCTGAGCTGAGCTGATCCTTGTCCAGGCGTTGCAGAAAAAGCCTGGCCAGGAACGGTTGCGCCCAGAGAAGCGGAACCTTCCACTTGATTGGAATTGCATTCCAGCATCGTTCAAAGCGGACATGTGGCTCGCCAAACCAGACGATCTGTTCCAGTTTGAGCCCGCTGGGCTCGACCAGCCGCTCCATCACCGCTGAGGTGTCGTAATGGCGTTGATAAAAAGTTGGCGCGCCATGGCTCTCACGTTCGTAGACGTCTTCCGTAACGAACTCCTCTCGGTAGCCGCTGGCATCAAAGGGGACCGTGAGAACAGCCCGGCCCCCCGGCCGGAGTACGCGCGCGAGCTCGCGCATGGCCTCGGCATCCCCATCATCTGGGATATGCTCGATGACCGAAATGGAATAGAGGCGATCAAATGACGCATCGTCATACGTGAGCTGCCGCGCGTCCTGAGCCTCCAGGTGCAGCGTGCGACCAAGCCGATCACCGAATCCCATGCGCTGCAGGAAGTGGCGCGTGGAGCCGATAAAGTAATCTCGGATGTCCGTCGCATACAGGACACACGAGGCATGCTGGGCAATGAGCAAGATGGGCAGCTTTGGACTTCCAACGTCGAGCACGCGAAGTCCGTTCAGCTCACCTAGCATATCGATGACAAGCTGATATTCCATGAGTCGTGGATACGAAAGCGGATTGACGATGCGCGCCGCGGCATCACGAAGGTACGGGCCCACCAGAGAGCGAACCCCTGCCGTCAGACTCGTGAGATAGAAATCCGCCATACCATACGGACGAACGGTTACAGTCACAAACCCCATCCTCGCCGAGCCAGATGATCCATCACGCTACGTCACGTTGCGCTGCCGCGCCCTGCAGATCCCTCACCGGTGACGATGCCCCATCAATACGGGCAGTCCTGATCCAGCTCATTGTTCGAGTGCTGACCAGCGCCTGAGCATAGAGCGCCACTTTCCACACGATGTACACTGGCGCATGAGCAAGACTGA
>JBJXFJ010000176.1:0-9491 GCA_046154735.1 Chloroflexota bacterium
CGAGTTGGCAACCTCACGCTCCTGGAGCCCAGCTTGAATCGGCAGGTAGGAAATGATGTCTACGCGTCCAAGCTGTCAAAGTACGGAACGAGTGGCTATGCTCTGACGCGGGCCGTTCCGGACATCGCCCCTGAGGAGTGGACGCAGCCGCTACTCGAAGAACGCCAGCGGCAACTTGCCATACGGGCAACGCGCGTCTGGCGTGCCGACTTCCACTAACGTGGAGGGCGCTCTCACAAGGAAGCTCATCGAAGTCGCCCTACCGATCGAGGCGATCAATCGTGCCGCCGGGAGTGAGAAGGGCGCAAAGGGGCATCCGAATACCCTGCACCAGTGGTGGGCTCGCCGCCCTCTGGCATCGTGCCGGGCAGTCATATTTGCCAGCCTGGTGGACGACCCCGGGAACTACTTGCCCGAGGATGCCGCGGAGAGGGAGCGTGAGCGGCTCTTCCGTCTGATCGAGCGGCTTGCGGAGTGGCGTGGAGGGACGGATTCGCATGTGCTGGGCGAAGCTCGCTGGGAGATTGCTCGGAGCGCTGCCCGTGGAGCTGGGCTTACTCGGCCCCAAACGGACGCTGATGTCGCCCGCCTGCTTGCGACGGTGGCGCCTCCGGTCTATGACCCGTTTTCCGGAAGTGGCAGCATCCCCATTGAGGCGCAACGGCTGGGGCTGCGCTCCCGGGCGAGTGACCTGAACCCCGTTGCGGTCTTGATGACGCGGGCGGTGATTGAGCTACCAGCTCAGTACGGCGATCACGTGCCGGTGAATCCACGTGATCGCGCTCGGGCACTCTCAGATGCCGGTTGGCGCCGACCCAGCGGCTTGATCGCTGATATTAGGTACTACGCCGAGTGGATTGGTGCAGAGGCCGAGCGCCAACTCTCAGGGCTTTATCCGTCTGAGACGGATGGCGTCGAAACCGTAGCCTGGCTGTGGGCCAGGACGGTCACGTGCCCGAACCCAGCATGCGGCGCTCAGATGCCGCTGATTCGCTCCCTCTGGCTCTGCTCCAAGCCCAAGCGGGCGGCCTGGCTGGAGCCCAGAGTAGAAGCGGCGTCTCGCCGCTTATCCGGGCCTGCCTCAATCGACGCAGTAGATGGAGAGGAAAAGCGGCGGGACGCCGCTTCTACTGTGCGATTTGATGTACGGACCGGGCGCGGCGAGCCTGGACGTGGGACCGTCACGGCCAGCGGGGCGTGGTGCCTGGCATGTGGACCAGACCACCCCGTGAAGCTGAGCTATGTGCGGGCGGAGGGGCAGGC
This sequence comes from Chloroflexota bacterium, assembly GCA_046154735.1. Classification (GTDB taxonomy): domain Bacteria; phylum Chloroflexota; class UBA6077; order UBA6077; family JACCZL01; genus CAVXYC01. The sequence continues at coordinate 1,264 of JBJXFJ010000176.1, forward strand.
GGGGCGTATTGGCCACACATTGCTGGCAGTGGCCACGCGGGGCAATGACGGGCTCAGCTACCGTGCCGCCACTGATGCTGACCGCGCCGCTGCGCGGGTCTCCGCCCCGGATGACCTGCCTGAGCTCGAGATCCCGCGGAAAGCCCTTGGTTTCCGTGTGCGCGGCTACGGCGCCACAAAGTTCCAGGACCTGTTCACGCCGCGTCAGCTTACAGTGCTCACCACGCTGAGTGATCTTGTTGGCGAGGTGCGTGCGCGGATCGAGGTGGATGCGGCCGGATCCGTGCCGGACGCGGCCGCGTATGCGCGAGCGGTGTGCATCTATCTTGCCTTCGCCGTGAGTCGCGCCGCGGATCGATGGTCCACGCTGACCCGCTGGCTCCCCGCCTCAGAAGGCATGGCCGGGACCTTTGGTCGGCCCACGCTGTCCATGGTCTGGGACTACTGTGAGCCCAACCCATTTGGTGAATCGACGGGTAGCTGGTTGCGACTGGTGGACCTGGTGACCAATAGCATTCAAGCTGTTCCCGCTGCGGCCGCCCCAGGGCAGGTGGAACAGCGCGACGCGGCCTCAAGCGCGGGATGGGACGTGCCGGTGATGGTCTGCACGGACCCGCCGTACTACGCAAATATCGGGTATGCGCACCTTTCAGACTACTTCTATGCCTGGCTCCGTCCCATGCTGCGGCAGCTCATGCCGGAGCTGTTTGGCACACTGGAGACGCCCAAGTCAGCCGAGCTGGTGGCGGAGCCGGCCCGATTCGATGATGACTGGGAGCGGGCCGCGGCATTCTTTGAAGAAGGCTTCTTCCGGGTCTTCTCCGCGGCGCGCCAGTACGCTGACCCGGCCTACCCCACCACCATCTTCTACGCGTACAAACAGACCGAGCAGGGGCGCGGGAGCGATGGTGACGTGGTCTCCGCCTCTACCGGCTGGGAGACGGCGCTGAGCGGCTTGATCCGGGCGGGCTTCCAGATTGTGGGCACCTGGCCATTGGCTACCGAGATGGCTGGGCGGCTCCGCGATATTGGCAGTAACGCGCTGGCAACGTCGATCGTGCTGGTGTGCCGGCCCCGCCCTGTGGATGCCGTCGTCGCATCGCGCGGGGAGTTTATCCAGGCGATGCGTCGTGAGCTTCCGTCCGCTATACGTCTCCTGCAGAGTGGCAACATTGCGCCTATTGACCTGATTCAGGCGGCCATTGGCCCAGGCATGGCGATCTATTCACGTTATGCAGCCATCATTGATAGTCAGGGTGCCCCGGTCAACGTGCGCACGGCGCTGCAGCTCATCAATCAAACGCTCAGTGAGCTACTCAGCGGTGGAGCGGATGAGTTTGATTCAAGTACCAACTGGGCGCTGGCGTGGTTTGATCTGTATGGGTTCGGTGATGGGCCGTTTGGCCAGGCAAATACCCTGTGTGTTGCCCATGCCACAGCCATGAACGTGCTCGAGGATCATGATGTAACCGTGGCACGTGCGGGCAATGTGCGGCTCATCAATGTGGATGAACGTGCCCGAGATGAGCACCGTGGGACGCGCTCTGGCGAGCCGCTCTGGGTGAGCCTGCATCGCCTGATCGGCGTTTTGCAGCGTGATGGCGAAGCCGGCGCGGCAAAACTGGTGGCTGCGCACGGTGACATGGCAGACACGCTTCGGGACTTAGCCTATCGCCTCTACAGCGTCTGCGATCGACAACAGCGCTCCGCGGAAGCGCTGACGTACAACGCGGTCATCATGAGCTGGCCCGAGATCGTACGACTGGCCCAGGCATCTCAGTCGGAGACACCGCAGCAGCCACAGCTTATCTGAATCGGAGTTATGCATGGCAATCACAAATCATGAGCGCGTTGGGAAGTCACTGGAGCTGCTGCGCGACGGATTGCACCCCTTTGTGGAACGTGAGCTCCGGAATGAGTATGGGGATGGTGCACTGCTACGGGCTGCGCAGTTCGTTGACGATCAGCGCCTGGACCCCAATCGATCATTCTCCGAGTGGGATGTGGCGGTGCTCCTGCGCCTGATGTGGGAGGCCTGGAACGCTGTATTCCGGCAGACACTGGGCCATGCTGAACGCTCACTAGTGAGCGAGCTGCGTGAGACGCGGAACCGCTGGGCGCACCAGAACTCGTTTAGCTCCGATGACACTTACCGAGCACTCGACAGCACCGAGCGGCTTCTGACCGCGATTTCCGCGCCCCAGGCGGCTGAAATCGCCAAAATGAAGACCGAGCTGCTTCGTCTGCGCTTTGATGAGCAGGCGCGGAATGAGCGGCGGCGCACCACCAGCACCACACTCGAGAGCCAGGCCTCACCCGGGCTCAAGCCGTGGCGAGAGGTGACGAGTCCGCATCCGGATGTGGCAAGTGGGCGGTATCAACAGGCCGAGTTTGCCGCGGATCTCTGGCAGGTGCACCTAGGTGATGGACCAGATGAGTACCTGAATCCGGTGGAGTTTTTTCGGCGGACGTTCCTGACAGTGAGCTTACAGCGCTTGCTCAGTGGCGCCATCGATCGTCTGACAGGTTCGGGCGGGGATCCGGTGGTGCAGCTCCAGACCAACTTTGGTGGTGGGAAAACGCACTCCATGCTGGCCTTGTACCACCTTTTCAGCGGTGTTGATGCAACGCGACTGCCTGGCCTGGAAGCGGTGTTGCAGGAGACGGGCAAAACCCAGCTTCCGCCCGTCAGGCGCGTGGTGCTGGTGGGCAACAAGATCTCCCCCGGGAATCCCGTGACCAAGGTCGATGGAACGGTGGTGCGCACACTCTGGGGGGAGATGGCCTGGCAGCTTGGCGGGCGCGAAGCATTCGAGCGGATCCGTGCCGATGACGAGCTGGGAACCAGTCCTGGTGATGCGCTGCGAGAGCTGTTCAATCAGTACGGGCCCGCGCTCATCCTCATTGACGAGTGGGTAGCCTACGCCCGTCAGCTTCATGACCACCGCGATTTGCCGGGTGGCGACTTCGAGACGCACTTCTCATTTGCTCAGGTCTTGACTGAATCTGCGAAGACGGCGGACCATTGCCTGCTGGTAGTGAGTTTGCCTGCGTCCGAATCGCCGAGCGGGTCACCAAACGATGGAATTACCAACGTTGAGGTGGGTGGGGCGCGCGGCCAGGAGTCGCTGGAGCGTTTGCGCAATGCCATTGGCCGGGTGGAGGCTTCCTGGCGGCCGGCCAGTGCCGAGGAGGGATTTGAGATCGTCCGCCGTCGCCTTTTCGAGCCGATGATTGACAAAGCTCAATTTGTGGCTCGAGACACGGTGGCGCGGGCCTTTGGGGATCTCTATCGGACACAGCCACAGGAGTTCCCGCCTGGCTGCGGTGACGCGGATTACGAGCGGCGGCTCCAGAGCGCGTATCCAATTCATCCGGAAGTGTTTGACCGGCTTTATCAGGAGTGGTCCACGCTGGTGAAGTTCCAGCGAACGCGCGGCGTGCTCCGACTGATGGCCGCGGTCATTCACAGTCTCTGGGAGCATGGAGATAAGGGGCCGCTCATTCTCCCCTCGAGCATCCCGATTGACGATCCACGGGTGCAGTTCGAGCTCACTCGCTATCTGGCTGACGGCTGGGTGCCGGTGCTGGATACCGATGTGGAAGGGCCAAATAGCCTGCCGCGGAGACTGGATGGCGAGATTCCGAATCTGGGGAAGTATTCCGCATGTCGCCGGGTAGCGCGGACCGTGTATTTGGGTTCTGCGCCAGTGCCGGATGCCGCGAATCGCGGGGTGGAAGATCGGCGGATCAAGCTCGGTTGCGTGCTGCCCGGGGAGACGCCGGCCATCTTTGGTGATGCGCTTCGACGCATGAGCGCCACAGCGACCTACCTCTATCAGGACGGGGCGCGTTACTGGTATTCCACCCAACCAACCGTCACACGATTGGCCGACGATCGAGCGGAGCAGCTCACGCGGGAGCCGGACAAGGTGCACGCGGAGCTGGACAAGCGGCTGCGAGCGAACCTGCGCGAGAGCGGCGATTTCAAGCTCGTGCACCCGTTTCCTGCTACCAGTCAAGATGTCCCGGATGGGCTGGAGGCACGCCTCATCGTGCTGAATCCGGAGCATCCGCACAGCCGCGATGCCTCCAGCGCGGCGCTTACAGCGGCGAAGACGATACTCGAGTCGCGCGGGAACTCGCCACGGATCTACCGGAATACGCTCGTGTTTCTGGCCGTGGACCGGGCGCGCCTCCAGGATCTGGATGAGGCCGTGCGTCGCTATCTCGCCTGGAAGTCGATTCTGGAGGATAAGGAGACGCTCAACCTGACGCTGCATCAGATCCGCCAGGCTGAGCAGCAGTCTCAAGGCGCCGAAGGGGCCATCTCAGCGCGGATTCCCGAGGCATACCAGTGGCTCATCACGCCTACCCAGTCATCGCCGCAATCACCAGTGGAGTGGCAGAGTACTCGGCTCACAGGAACCGAGCCCCTGGCCGTGCGAGCAAGTAAGAAGCTCAAGGGCGATGAGCTGCTGGTGACATTCCTCGCGGGGACGCGCTTGCGCCTGGATCTAGACAAAATCCCGCTCTGGCGCGGAGATCATGTGCCCGTCTCCCAGCTCATGGAAGACTTTGCCAAGTACATCTACCTTCCACGGCTAAGGGATCCTTCCGTGATCACGCAGTCGATTGAAGATGGTGTGAAGCTGTTGACGTGGAATCCCGACACGTTCTCCTACGCAGACCGCTACGACGAATCCGGTAAGCGCTACCTTGCTCTGCGCGGCGGTGCCCCGCTGACGTTGCGTTCGGACGAGGCCGGTGGCGTTGTTGTCAAGTCGGCGGTTGCACTGTTGCAGATGGACCGTGAGCGCGCGCCGGTGATCGAACTGCAAAGCCCTCCGCCAGGTCCCGGGGTTGATGGAGATCCACCACCGCCCGGACCACCGATCGGTGATCCCGGGCCAGTACCTCCACCTGCCCCCGCACTCCCCCGCCGGTTCCACGGCTCCGTTGTCCTGGATTCAGCGCGCGTGGGTCGAGACGCAAGCCGCGTAGCCGAAGAAGTCATTGCCCATCTGGCGACCCTCCGAGAAGCCGGCGTCCGCGTGACGCTCGAGATTGAAGCCGACCTGCCCGATGGAGCTCCCGAGAACATCGTGCGCATTGTGACCGAGAACAGCCGGACCCTGAGATTTGACTCGGCCGGGTTCGAGGTGGAGTGACTGTAAGACCGGCGCGTCGATGTATTTGATGCTGCACATCCCATCCTCACCGTGTGCTGATGTCTTGAAATCGGATCACTTATGGCTCGGAGGGTTGGACCGGTCGAACCTGCGAGTGAACGGGCCAAGTTCAATATGGACGGAGTTGTCATGACCTCGTTTAGTGGGCGACGGGATCAGCACGATCTGAAAGCCGCGGTTCTGGTTGAATCAGCCTTTGAGGCCCGTGGCGCCAGGGTGTTTACGTTCGGCGTGGAAGTCGATGATCAATCGTTCTGGGATGCGCTCCGTCAGCAGCACGACAGTACGTCCCTGATGCTTCGCTTCCGCCCCGAGCGCGCGGTAGTTCTTCCCGGTACCGGAGCCTTAGTGTGCGAGGTGAAGAGCGAAGCTGGGGGCTATTCCAACTTCGCCGTGGAAGCGGACTCGTACGCAGCGGGGCTCCACTGAAATCAGAGCGAGCGCCGAGTCATCTATGCGTTCGTGGACCTGGCAACAAACCAGATCTATGCCTGCTGGTGTGACGAGCTACCCAAACCGGGTGAGATTCGGGTACCACGCACAGCGGACTTAGAACGGATGAAGTGAGAGTGGCCCGGGGTGATAGTGAGACAAGTTCCGCACCGTGGATGCTCGGGTACCGCGTTCTTCCTGGTTCCCAAGACTTCCTCCTGCTTCATTTCACTGGACCAGTTCATTGATCGACTGATGGCGGAGTGAGCCACCTGTGTCGCCGAGCCTACCTTCGCGGGATCGAGATCTCCAGCAGGATCTGAGCGCGCATCAGGGATGCGCGCATGCCGATGTGGCAGGTGATCAAGGATTCTGCGCAGAAGCGGTCATTCGCGTCGACGTCTGTCTCAAACGGGACTGACTTCCGTCCTCCCAGGTGATGGGCCGACGGCAATCTCTCGTCTTCTGCACGAGGGAGAACCAGAACGGCCATCACAATCCTTGAACGGAGGACAGTCATGGTTGTTCTGAGCTCCTGGTACACAGCGGTCTCTGGGATGGTGGTCGGGGCGGTCAGTGCGATGGTGCGCTGGATGGCCAGCACTCGCTTGCTGCTGCTTCGCGTCTGCGTGGCCAGTGTCGTCGCGATGATCCTGGCACTGCTCTCGCGCCGAATCCCCCGGTAGTAGCTGCCGAGAAGCGCGGGATCACCCCCATGCTCGCCGCGAGCAGCTTGTCGACGCAGAGCCTGTGGAGCCACCTTGCCCGGAAGCTTGGACTTCGGCGCCGGCGTAGTTTCACGGGCTGCTCACTTCGGTGGCGCATCGGCCCGTTGTCGTTGGGACTCTCCTGGTCTGCTGGGGTTGCGTACGTTGTCTGGAGCGTCTGGGGCCTTGGGCTCGGCGGCCGCGTCCGGATCTGGCCGCGGCCCAGACGCGCACGCAGCGTCGCTCCCGCTCCACCACATCGCTCGAGAAAGGATCGTTCATGGTCGTAGACCATTCCTCCCACTCATCACCACTGAGCGCCTCGCAACTTCAGCGCTTGCGCTGTGCCACCGATCGCCGCGGCATCATGGCGCTTCTGGCGGGATTGACGCTCATCTGCGCCCTGGTTCCCGGGGCCCTGTTCCTCATGTCCGCGCTCGCCATTGTCACTATTTTCGGGGGTGGTCTCTGGTTGGCCAGCGTGCGCAGCCTCGGCGCGCCTCTAGGGCCAGCCATCCAGCCGCGCTGGGACCAGAATTCGGAGTGGGTCACCCACCAGCTTCAGCTTGATCGCCGCTCGCTCCCCATCCTGGTGCTCATGGATCCGCAGGCAAATGCATTCGCCGCCTGGGCGGTGAACGGCCGCCTGATCGCCGTCACCAGCGGCGCTGCTCAGCTCCTGGCGGAAGATGACGCCGCCCAGCGCTATCTCCTGGGGCATGAATGCGGTCATGTGCTCTTCCATCAACCGTGGAGCACCATCGTGTCACTCCTGGTCCGCTCGCTTGGGCTGTTTGGCTCGGTCACCCGCCTGGCGTGGCTGTTCTGGGAGCGAGCCGCCGAGCGCACCAGTGATCGCGTGGGACTCGTGCTCAGTGGATCGCCACTCGCCGCGACCCGGGCATTGGTCGCAATGCATTCAGGGACAGTTGTGGACGATGCGCAGCTCGGCGAGGCGATCCGAAGCCTTCCAGTCCGCCCACACGGTCTTTGGGGCTATCTTGCCGAGGCGTTCGCTTCCCATCCATTCATGCAACCGCGGCTCCAGGCAATGTACGCCTTCGCGGCCAGCAAGGAGTACGAGCAATTTGCTGGGTTTGAAGCCGCGGAACGGGCACGCTTTGAGCTCGCCGCGCTTGGCATCAATCCAGAACGACGTGCTGGACCCTTTTGGCCACGGGCCGTGTCCGCGGTCTAGCGATGACATCACACGTGGAGGCAACATGATCTCATCCATTCAAACCCTCCTGGCCGTGCTCGCGTCCTCGGGCGTGGTGGGCATCAGTGACCAGTACTTGGTCTTGGCATTGGTTGGGTTGGCAGTTCACCTGGGCTTGGTGGTTCCAGCAGGGCCCGTCGCGTTCATTGGCCACCCATGGTTCATTGGCGTGGCCGTGGTAGGCTGGCTGGTCACGGTGATCCCAGCCGTGTTTCCCCACGAGCCCGTGACCAATGCCATCGTGAACTTCATGAGCGGTCCGGTGTCCTTGGTGTCTGGTGCTGTTGTTGCCCTGGCAAGCGCCGGCATGCTCGAGGGCGTCCGACCCGAGCTGGCGGGCTCGCTCTACCTGCTCCGTCGGGATGCTGCCTGGTTGAGCTTCAACGAGTACCGCTCGGCGGATCTTCTCGTGCTGGGCGGGGGCGCGGCCATTGCCGGAGGCCTCACCTTTATGAAGTTCATGGCCAAGCCCGGCATTGCCAGCCACACTGGCACCTGGGGCACCGGCGCCGGAATGGCGTTCGCGGCCACGGAAGCAGGGCTCGCTGTGACACTCACCCCGCTGATGCTGTGGCTTCAGGGGCAGGATCCATGGCTGCTGATCGCGCTCGGCCTGGTCATCGCGCTGGTGGCGGTGTTCGTGTTGGTCGTGTCTATTCGCTGGCTGCTGGAGGCGCG
>JBJXFJ010000548.1:0-2993 GCA_046154735.1 Chloroflexota bacterium
CCGCGTCTCCGCGGTTCACGTCAGCCCCCTCAGGCAGTCAACTGACCTTCGCGTGGACGATGATGTTTTTTCCGCACTCGATCTGGCGAATGATTCGGAGTCCTCGACTGATGCGCGCAACCGACAAGGCCGTGCGCTTATCGCGAAACAGATTGAAGCATATCGTGCCTCCGCGCGTGACAACGCGCTGAAGGTGACGCAGGAATGGACGGCCGGAGATGCGCCGGTCAGCCTCTTCTCCGTGAAAGAGATCGACACAGACATAATCGAATCCAGGCTCCGCGGCGGCGAGATACTCATGCGCATCGGCCAGGCGGTACTCCATTGGCACCGCGGCTAGAAAGCTCGAGCGGGCCAGCTCCAGTACGTGCTCATTGCACTCCACGCCTACCATGGGCACCAAGCCAAACCGCATCAGGAGAAGCTGGGCCACGGTGCCGCCTCCAAGCCCAAGCAACAATGCTCGGGTAGGTCGGACATCCGGAAGCATCTCCCACCAGTAGCCGTCCCGGTTATTGAACGATGTCACTGCCACGGATTGCACCACGCCATCCACGAGCAATGCCGTGCGGCCACCGTCATCGCCGAGGCGAGGCGCCCTGAGAAACTCCGGTGACGAGTCGCGTGCTACCATGGGCTCAGCGGGACTCGATCCACGCTATTGGCTTACATCCTATGGAGGCTTCGGTGGAGATTCGCACGGTAGGTGTTGTCGGCTGCGGGCTCATGGGCTCAGGTATTGCCGAGGTGTGCGCCCGAGCGGGCTTCAGCACAATCGTACGCGAGATAGATACACAGGCGCTTGAACGAGGCGTGCAGCGCATTGACCAGTCGCTCAGCACCGCCGTCAAGCGAGGCAAGCTGACCGAGAGCGACCGCGACGCGGCCCGAGCACGCATCACCGCAACGAGTGACCTGGGTGCATTCAATCACTGTGACCTGGTCATTGAAGCTGTGATTGAGCAGCTTGATGAAAAGCGCCAGGTCTACCGTGCGCTCGACGCGGTTTGTCCGCCGCATACTATGCTTGCCAGCAATACCTCCTCCATCCCCATTGTTGAGCTCGCCAATAGCACCCGACGTCCTGCTCAGGTGCTTGGCATGCACTTCATGAACCCGGCACCGGTGATGCCACTGGTGGAACTGGTGCAGGCGTTGACCACGAGTGAGGAAACGCTTGATACCGCTCGAGCCTTCTGTGATGCGCTGGGCAAGAAGGTGATCGTTGCTCAGGACCAGGCGGGATTCATTGTCAACCTACTGTTGGTGCCGTATCTACTGGACGCTGCTCGACTCTACGCCTCGGGCGCGGCTACCAAGCAGGATATTGATCGCGGTCTCGTGCTGGGGTGCGGTGTGCCCATGGGGCCGCTGACCCTCGCGGACTTCGTGGGGCTAGATACCCTGTGCTCCATCGCTGAGATTCTCTACGTCGAGTACCGCGATCCTCGGTATGCCTCGCCACCGTTGCTCCTGCGCATGGTGGCCGCGGGACGCCACGGACGGAAAAGCGGCCAGGGGTTCTACGACTACCGTGACGGCTCAACCGACCGCCCCCCGGTGGACTAGCGTCTGGCTTTCGGATGCATCGACACTCTGATGCCGCGATCGTATTCGATCTCGACAACACGCTTGTCCATTCCTCAATCAATTTTCCGTCGATGCGCCGGCGGGTACTTGAGCTCATCAATGAGGAAAGCCTGCAAATTCCAACTGAGCGTGGTGTCGCCCAATTGGCAACTGCTGAGATCATTGATCTGGCCCTGACACATGGGGCATCCGATGTGCTGATCGCCCGTATCTGGGCCGCGGTGACAGACGAGGAAACTCGAGGCATGCTTCGCGCGAGCGTTGAAGATGACGCTGCCGCCGTGCTACAGACCTTGAAGGCGGCTGGAGTCACGCTAGCCGTGCTCACCAACAATGCGCGCGCCGCGGCGCTCGCGGCCCTGGAGCAGTTTCACATTCTGGAACACCTGGACCTCGTTCTCGCTCGGGATGACGTGCCGGCACTGAAGCCATCACCCGCGGGGCTCCTTCAGGCGCGCGCATCCCTGGCACAAACGCCACGCCTGGCCATGGTAGGCGATGCATCCATCGACGGATTAGCCGCCAACCGCGCAGGCGCGCCATTCATTGCCTTCCGACCGGCCGAGGCAGAAATGGACCGACGCGGCGTGGAGCGCTGGTCCACAGTGCAGAGCCTCTCCCAGATTCCCGCGCTCGTGCCACATCTCCCTGCCGCGCGGTACTTAGGCGCCGTGTTCGAATAGCTTGGGCCGGAACGAATCAAATCCGAGTACGGACCAGGTCGAATCTGGACTCAGTTATCTCGTCACGAGGCCTTACTCAGCTCGACGGCCCCCGGTAGGTGATCGTGATGCCACCGGCGTGGCACGGTACGCTGGATATCTGGCTGATCGGGGTCACGCCTCGCGCGATGAGTTACTCGCGATCATTCCTGAATAGCCTGCCATCGTGATCGTCGCCCAGGCCCGCATCGCGGGGCTCGAAGCGCCGCACGCCAGAGTGAACCGCCCACCCATGACATCGGACACATCTTCAATCCTGCCCTCCAAGGTTTCACAGTCACTCACGCGAAGCAGCGCCGGGCAGCCACGCGGGGCCCCAGGTCAGGGCATCCGGGCCTGAACCATCTGCGCGAGACTCTGGATCCTATTGTGCGGGCCAATTCCACCCAGTGCACGGGCTGCCACCAGCCGCTCCCTGAACACGACCACCGCCGCATCTGATGCAGCTCCGTGGTGGCCATCCCCTGACTCGGTCCGTTGGTGCTCGCCTCAGGGCGGTATGGCATGCGTTCCCCTGGCTATGGCACTCGACCTTGACGCCCGAGACACACGGACAGTCAGCCCCCCGCTCCTTCGGATCCTGCATTGAGACTCAACAGGGCGACAGGCATGAGCACCCTCCTCTAACCTCCGCACCAGCGGAATTGCCATCGTGGGCGAGCCGAGCACAGCTAGATCACC
>JBJXFJ010000187.1:0-11144 GCA_046154735.1 Chloroflexota bacterium
CAATATCCATGAAAAACAGCTGGCCTAATGACGCTGTACGTTGCGCCACCGTAAAGAGCTCCGATCGCGTCCGTCACGGTCTGGGCCGCAAGACGGCCTTCCTCAACCTCGACAGGTAGGAAGAATGTTAGTCTAACAGCCATGATCGACTATTCTCAGGCCCTGTTAATCTTAATTTCTGCGACGTAGTCGTCGCTGCTCTGAGAGTGACAGGTTACTGAACGCCACAACGGGGATATCCTCGAATTCTATATTCCTCTGTTTGAGCCTTTGAATGAGACGTTCATAGGAATCTGACGACAGTACAGCATTTGGATGGAAGCGAGTCGGCAGCCTTTTGACATCTAGGGAACCTTCTTGCTCCAGCTCTCGGATCACTAAAATTCCCGCCTTGATGTTCGATTCAGCAGAAAATCTAACAGCCCGCAGGGATTCGACCGGCTGGAGGTTTGTTCGAAGTGATTGTGATTCTGGTGATGGGATATTACTCACCGTCCTTTCCGACTCTGCTACCGGCGTCGGGAAAGACGATGGTTCTGTGCCATACTGGCGGCGCGTCTCGATTGCGAGTCTGGTGTTATTCCAGGCTCCGGTGCAACTCAGGACGGCGTCTGCGCCAGCCTCACGGTATGCTTGAAAGTCTGGCGGAGTCGAAACTCCACCACTTGCTAGTATAGCAATCTCATATCCACGCTCAGTGCGAAGCTGCGCCAGGCGTCGAGCCATGTCAAGACCTAAGGTGCGGATTGCAGCCCCTGAGAGGCCGGCGAACGCACGTCGAGTAGAGGCTCCCTGATATTCTGAGTCCGGAAAGAACTGAGTATCTGGGCTCGGCGGGAGGCCAGCCGCCCCAACCCGAATAGCTCGGACTGGAAAAGTGTTGATGGCCACAACGCCTTGGATGCCTCGCTCCGGAATGCCTCGATCGGTGCATGCGGCCAGCAACTGTCCCAGAGTGCCGTGGTCGAGGAACGATATCTTGATGAAGACTGGGGCTCGGCCGCCGATGCGCTCTTGAACGGCGCGTACCACCATGGCGGACATAGCTGGATCCTTGCAGATCTGATCCGCATTGGCTTGGCGATGACCGGTATTTGGGCAGGACAGATTTAACTCGATGATGTCCGCACCCGCGTCAACCGCCATCTCTGCAGCGTTCGCGAACTGATGCGCTAACTTGGAGTCGGATTCCGTAATCTCGGGGTGTCCAAGTACGCTCACTATGAATACCTGGCCCCGCCCGATATGGTGCTTTGTCGCCTTGACGTCCGGTATCCACGTATCCGGACCAACCGACGGGACGCCAAATGAATTGACCATCGATACTTGAGATGGGTCGTCGAATCGAGGCAAGCTCGTGACTTCTATAGGTTCGCCAACACCAGGTAAAACCTGGTGTGTCAGGCCAACCGCGAAGCCCCAATGTGGGGCCTTATTGGGTGGGCGGTGCGCGTCCCGCACTGATTTGTAAGTGATGATGTCGAACCCAACACTGGCAAATCCTGTGAGGAATCTGTTGTGAGGGCCGTAGGACGTTGCAGGCGCGCAAGCAGAGACCCCGAAGGGAAAGTTCAGCTTGAAGCCAGCTAATTTTGTGGGAAGAATTGGGAGTGCCTCAGTGACTGAGTCGAACGCCCCTTCGGGAGGTCCTAACTCGGCGTTCTCTTCGAACGTCAGCTGATGGTTGTAAGCAGGAATAGGGATTCCCGCTTCGCGGAGCGGTCCATAGTAGCGATTTCGAAGGGCGAAAAGGACGAGCAGCCGAGCAAGTGAGCGCCCTAGGGGTGCCTTTGGCTCAGCCAATGCGGACAATTCGTCGTCACGCACACTTCGCTCTTCGGGCGGCAGTTCGGTGGTTGCATCGCGATAGGCGCGCACCGCCGATGGCAGATCGGCTTCGAGTTCGCGAAGCCTTGACATGAGATTTACGTCACGAATGGCATCGAGCGGATCGTGAGAGCTGTATGGGTTCGTCACAATGTGCTCCTCGCCGCTTTGTCCGCTGCGCCTACACGCATGGCAGTAATGGGACGATAGAAACCGAACAAATGTTTTACGCGAGTTCGCAATTCTTGGTCCGGGACCTCGTGGATGTACTCAGGTGTTGCGGCGGAAGTCTGTTCCCAGCCCCACATCTACGAATTCTTCCCCGAATTGGTTAACCACTCCTCAAAGGATGACTTGACAATAAGCCAACGATTGGTGCCACTCCTGGTGACAGGGAATTTCTTGGCTGCGCACCAGCGATGGATCGTTGCATGCCCAACACTGGCCATAGCGGCAGCCTCGCGGACGGTGAGATAGTAGATTTCGTTAACTTGAATTGGCATAAGCGTCCTTATAGCACATTCTATGTGTATATCGACACTTATGAGCAAATGTTGATGATTCTCGTGCCACCCTCACTCAGAGCCTCGAGTAAATCTGGATAAAATATTGCAATATATCACTATAAAGCACAATATATATACTTTAACTTCGATGCTGATTTGGTTTGGGGCTGCACTTGCTCTTCAGGCTTTGTGACGAGCCTTGCATAAAGATCTCCTGGCGACCCAGACAATTGACATCGGTGCGCCAGCGGTTTATATTCTGGCCAACTGAATAGATCCGTCATGAGTGGTGTGGGGCTGTTGCCCTAGACCCGCCAACCGAGGGATGGCTCCCTACGGTGGCACCTGATTAGGGACGGGCCGGGCAACCGGAAAAACAAAGGCCTGAACCGCTGCCTGCGACAGGCAAGCGGTTTTTTGTTGCCCGTTCCCACTGAACCCGACTCGGGTGGTGGAGAAGGAGGGGGAGCGAAGCAGCGGATAAGACAAAGAAAAGGCGGGGCGATCCGAGTAGTAGGCGGATCCCCCGCCCAGGAGGTGCGCGGAGGAAACGAGTCCACCAACGCAGGTCCAACTGACATTGTGGCTCCTTCCTCCATCTGATTACCAGACCCACCTGGGCGAGCAATCAAGATGCCACTCGCATGGATGGTGGCATCGGAAGTGGATATCTCATGGGGCCCGAATTGGCCGCCATTCCGGCGGCGTTAGGAGTCACGATGTTGGCATTCAAAGGATGGAACCGCGAGATGCGGCGCCGTCGAAGCGACGATTATCAGCGCTGGCTGGAGCGACGCGAGGCGTTGCTGAAGTCTGGTCTGGTCTTGCGTCCGGACACCGAGGTGTGGACGGACACCACCGAGTTTGGGAAGATCGCGCTGATTGTGGTGGGCTCCTGGGCTACGGAGCAGCTTCCGGAATACCTGCGCTCGGTCAAGAACGTGAACGCCGGGAAGATGATCAGCGCGGTTTTGGTGCTCGAACCGGATGTCCGGGTGCGCGATCGGGCACGCCTGGCAATTACCGACACCGCCCCCGAGTTTCTCAAGCGCATTATCTGGGCTCACTATCCCATGGTGGAGGCGGGCCTGGGCGGTGAACCGATTGAGCGGGTGCAGGCGATGCATACGCTCTGGGGAGAGCACAACTCAGCCGCGATTAATGCCTTCATCAAGCTCGTTGACGCCGGACCGATGCCGATCGGCATTATGCCCACGATCTCCAGCGGCGGCTGCGTGGCACTGGCGGATCCCGCGCTGGCGGCCTGTGAGCACCACTTCCCCGATGTTCCAATCTTTCTCACCACCCTGATCGATCAGAAGCACGTTGTGCGCCAACGGTTCCCCAAGACACGGCAGCTGCTCACGGCCCGTGATCGTCTGACGAGCTTCACGGTGCTCGACAATCGGCGCTTCCCATCCCGGTCTGATCGGGCTCACCAACGGTTCACGGCAGCCGCCATGGGCGCCACCCCGTTGGGCGATACGCCGCTCTCAGGGTTCAACGCCTACAAGTATGTCCACGCGACGCCTGGGCAGTGTGACTACAGCACCTTTAGCACGGTGGTTGAATCACTGCCCGTGGCCTACGGTGAGCCCTTCGAGGATCTGGAGCCCGCAATTTGGGTGACTCGGGCGGTGGACTTTGAGCGCCGCTGCATCTTGGGGATCCAGCGCTTGGTGGAGCAACGCGCTCTGCAATCGGTGCCATTGCCCGCGGCCAGCTCAGATCGCACCCGGGTGGTGATTGTCGCGGCACCCATTCGGCCTGACCCGGATATGCGCCAGAGCGGCGGGCGGATCCTGCGCGGCCTGGAATCCTGGCGTGAGGCCACGGAGCCAGAGCTGTTGATCTATTTCACCAGTTTGGGCGACATGTTGGAGCCACACACCACCAATGTGGACATGACGATCACTCTCCTCCAGCCGCTCGCTGACACCGGGGCTCAGATCGACGCCTGGGCTCAGAACACCATCAGTGTGGACGATCTGGAAGCGATTGAGCGGAACGATCTCGATCGCGATGACACAGACGACATGAATCACAAGGAGACCACCAATGAGCGTGAATACGGACACATCGCCACGAAGGATCAACTGGCAGCGGTCGGAGTCAGCGCAAACTCCACCACCCACTAGCAGCGGCTTGCCACGGGTGCTTATGGGGGTGCTTGGTGTCGGAATGATGCTGGCCACCGTGGGGTTGTGGGGTGCTTCGCGCCTCATGACTCCCGCTCGTGATGACTTCAAAGTAGAGCGTGAGCAGCTCGTGGAGCTGCAGCGTCAAGACAAGCTCCAAGCCGTGGTTGATCTGGCTGATACCCATCTCAGCCAGCAGCAGCGCGTACCGACGCTGGAGGCGCGTGAGAATCTGGCCAGTCTGCGGTATTACGCCGCGCAGACGCTGGCGTTGCGTCAGGCACGAGCTGACGACGTTCAATCTGGGCGGCAAACGATCGACAAGCTCTTGGAAGTAGAAGCCAAGGCTGATGAGCACGGGCTTTCAGCCACGCGGCGTGTTGCCCCGCTCACCACCTACCGCGAGGCGATCGATCGGAGTTTGTGGGAGGTCGCGCGCTTCGCGTTCCTGGTGGCCTGGGAGCGTGGTGATGTGCGCTCTCAGGACACCACGATGATCTCCAGTTACTACGCGCTGCTCCACAACTACGGGAACTGGTTGGTTCAACGCGGCGATCGCGCACATACAGATGAGGGATTGGTCATGCTCGCCTCCTCGGAAGCGGTCAACATCAATTACGGGCTGAAGCGCGGTGAATCGGCGCTATCGCTAACCAATCGACTCGGTCCGAATCGCGCGGGCTGGCCGGCGCCGGTAGCAGATGACCCAGTGGTGCATGCCAAGAACACTATGAGAGGAGGAATCGATGGAACCATATCGACGCAATGATCGGAGCGGTGAAGCGTTTATTTACGGTATGGCCGCTGCCGCTGATGGGGGCGCGTTAGCGGCACTCATTGTGCTCATCGTGGTGATTGTCGTGATCGCCATGCTCGTCATCTGGTGGGCGAGTCGGGAGACCTACACGGTGTACGACACCTATGCCGTGGGGCAGGACACCTCCACGTCGCGCGACCTGTGGGGCGTGCTGGTGGTGTTCATCGCGACACTTGTCATCGCCGGCTTGCTGGTGCTCGCGCAGGTGCCCGTTGTGGGTATCTACCTGGCCTCGTTTAGCTTTCTCGCCTTCGTGATTGCCCTGGTGGTGATCGAAGCTCGCGCTCCGAAGCCCCAGCCCGAGCCTGTGGTGTCGAATCTGAGCGATGTCCTCAGACCCTGGGCCGCGTAGTGCATCGATTTCGAAGTGCTTGGCAGGCGCCCGGCTCAGGCCGTGGCGCCTGTTTCCTATTGCGCGCTGATAGCGCAGGAAGGATGCTCCGCATGGCTGCTCGTACATCGATTGTGATTACCAGACGAGACGTCGCGAGCATGGTGATGATCCACACCTACGACGGCTGCTTGGTTCAAGACATCTGGCGGCGGTTCTACCCCTCCTCAGGGGCTCGCGCGGCCGTCTATACGCGTCTTCAACGTTTAGCGGAAGCTGGGTATCTGGCACGCCATCAGTTACCCGCGCTGTACGGTCGCGGCTCGGGCCGAACCTTTCTGACGCTCGGCCCCAAGGGACGCCAGATGCTGGCCGAACATCTTGAGCTGCCGCGCACGGAGCTGAAGCGCCTGCGTGAGCTCACCGCGCCGCTGCTTGGGGCGCATCATGGGGCGATCAACGCATTCCGGGTAAGCCTTGAGCTGGCCTGCGAATCCGCCGCAGTGCATTGTGAATGGACGAACGAGCGGGAGCTGAGGAATCCACCAACGGTGCGGATCGAAGATCCCCAAACCCATGCCCTGGTGGCGCTCATTCATGACGGTGTTTTCCGCCTGACGCTCGCGGGCGGGTTGAGTCAAGACTACGCTCTGGAAATGGACATGGGCACCATGGCCCCAAAGCGTATGCGGAGCAAGCTTCGAGCGGCCTTGCTGCATGGGCGTGACGATCCCAAGCCAGTCCTCTATATCGTGCCCGATCGCCCGCGCGCCGACTTGTTGTCGAAATGGACCATCGAAGAAGCTGGAGTCCTGGATGTTGATCCCAGCGTGATCTGGATCAGTTGCCGGGATGACATCGACGAGCACTGCATCCTGACACCGTGCTGGCAGGTGGTGGGCGTCGCGGAACCCCAATCTCTTGTGCCCGACGGAGTCGCATCATGATGATCCCGCCTGCCACTTCGGAAGATCTCGTGCTCGGTACAGTGGATACCAACGATCCCCGGGATCGGTCGATCCCGGTGCGACTGACACCTGAGCAACAGGGCTACCACACCGCCGTGTGGGGCATGAGCGGCCTCGGGAAAAGCGTCCTGCTGCGAATCGTCTTCCTCATGCTCCTTCGCCAGGGGAAGACAGTGGGTCTGATCGACCCAGCGGGCGATTTGAGCCAGTCGGTTCTGCACACCCTGGTGGCCAAGGGCTACTTCCGCACCCCCGATGCTTACAAGCAGCTCGTGTACATTGATTTCGCTAACGGGGCGATCACGCCGCTCAACGTTCTCTCGGGGACCACGGCACCCCATTCCACGGCACTACATCTGCTGGATGCGATGACGCGCGTCTGGCCGGAATTGCACGACGCGCCCGCGTTCACCGAGCTATTTGTCTCGAGCGTGATGGTGTTGATGGCCAACGCTCTACCCCTGACCGCACTCTCACGTCTGCTCACCGATGATGGATTTCGCAAAGAATGCTTGACCTCAGGAGTAGTCCTGGACCCGAACGTCCAGGCGACCTTCGCGATGTACGACAAGCTCGGACGCGACCAGGCCCAGACCGCGGGCTCCACGCTGCGACGCGCATTTCAACTGTCATTCTCGCCGCTTCTGCGGCAGATGCTGGAGCAGCCCGACAACGTCCTTCGCTTTCGCGCATTCGCCGATGCAGGCGTGAGTTACATCCTGAACCTGGGCGGCGTAACCGAGCAACACACCCGACGCCTTATCACTGCGCTGAGCATGGTGCAGATTGAACAAGCCTTCTTGTCTCGGGTTGATTTGGATCCAAGCTTGCGTCGAGAGTGCGTGCTGCTCATTGATGAGTGGATCTCGGTTGCCGGTCAGGCTCAGACTCTCGGGAATCTCTTGGACCAGCTACGCAAGTATGGCTTGCGCTTGTGGCTGGCTGGGCAAAGCATCGGTGCCGTCAACTCAGATCGCCTAACGGCGGCGCTGGAGAACTGCAAGACGGTCATAAGTTTTGGGCTTGGTCGGGAGTCGGCCGAGATCCAGGCGCGTCAATTGGCGACATTCGATCCGTACGTGGTCAAGGAGCCGACTTATGCCGCTGGCTCCCACAGTCTGTACTTCTCCATTCAGGAGCAGTTGGAGGGATGGACGAACGCAATCCAGCATTTGCCGAAAGGGATCTGCTTCGTCAAGGTTCACAACCAGCCGCCTATTCGGACCCGCGTGCTGAATGCCCCTGAGGACACTCCTGACCCCGCTGAGCTGCAGGAGGTGCTTGATACCTACCGTCAGATGTACCAGCGGGTGCCCCAGAGACTTGATGTCCCATCCGAAGACGAAGACGAGTCTAGGACGCGCGCCTACCAGCGACTCTTCCGGACGTAGCATGCCCATTCTCCGGGGCTCGGAGGAAGTCCCACACCAAGGCTCCACTGCGCTCCGCCATCGTGCGGGGCCCTGGAGATGGGCGCATCAGCTCCACTCCGCGGTGCTTCGCCCGATTCGCTCCAGTCGCTCATGCGCGGAGCATGGGCGTGGGGCTCCGCCCCAGAGGCAGTCAAGCCTGACGGCTCCTCCACTCCGTTGCGGCCCTACGGGTGACAGCCTCTCCCTGTTTGTTGCTCGACTATCCGGTTTTTGGCCCAAAACCCTGCCTTTTTCATGATGGTGGAGCAAAACGCCGTCACAGCAGTGCGAGAATGCCCCTGCTCTTATACGAGTCGTGTCATTCGACCTTCGAATGGCTTGCTTCCCCGGCAAGCAGCCTTCTGAACAGCGAAAATGACGCCTTACATTCTGTCAAGTCGGATGCTACACTGGGTCGATGGCATCCCCGGAACATCCATCGCCTGAGCATTCGTCACAACGTGGCCGCTCGCGACGATCTCCGGAAACTCAAACACGATCGCGTCGCTCAGCGCGAGGGCCCGAACCCGTGTTATCGACCGACGAGTGGGATCTCATCGTTGATTGCGTAATCCATCGACTGAACGGCTATAGCGAAGCGAGCTGCACATGGTGGAGCGAGGATGATCCGACGTTTCAGAACCTCCCGCCACTCCTCGACAAGCTGATCGCGTTGCCGACCGAGCGACTCGTCCTGGTCCCAGAAGCACCCCGACGATCGCGCTGAGCCTCCGCTATTGCCAGTATTGACTTCGGCTCCCGAGAGTCGGCGTAGGGCGTAGGTAGATGGTCCCCTTTTCGATGTCGCAGACTCTAGGTTGTCCGACGCACCAAGCACGAAACTATGGACGGAAGCCAATGTTTCTCAGCGCGTGAACCCGCCGGCATCGTTAACGTACACACCGTAAGCGCACGGAACTTCTGCATCTCCTGGGTGCCAGTCCGGGCCGACAGAACCAATAAGGCAGCACCTGGCTCGGGGAGCTTATTTTCAAGCGGAGAACGCCCCCCTACCTCTCAACCTGGTGCCGACTTTATTCGACTCGTATCAGCTCCATTCGTATGAAATCGGTTCGGGTCCTTCGTCAGATAAACGAAAAAATGGCCGACAACACTCGCTGCGCCGACAGAACAAAGCAAATGGCACCAATGGAGCCGACGATCATCGCCAGCCTACCACCACGCATCAAGATCCTGTGAATTGGCCAGGTAATCACCGTAGTTAGAATAGGGATCGAAATTATTGCCGCACCGAAATAATAGATGGCATAAACGACGTAGCCGATGTTTGGAGATTTGCCAATAGTATCATGGGATATCCATGCACGAAAGCCTATTTGATAAATTACACTCGAAATAGAAAGTGATAATCCTATTGATAAAAATGGAACTATGTAACTAGGTAATCTTTCTTTCAATGTTACCAACATAGCACGGCGTAGTTGGTTTGGCAATCAAGTGGTTCAATAACCCGTCCGTTGTAGATCGGTCATTGTCGGATGGCTCCGTCCGTTTGCGGACAGATGCTTTAGGTCTAAGTGAGAACTCGCTTGAGGTCCTTCACAGCAGAGTGACTTCTGGTATGCTGGGCACGCTCTAAGACTCGAGCACCTTGACGGATCGGGTCAGTTCGCATTTCAAAGTTGACACCTAACCTATGTGGTCGCCACTCAGATTGGCCGGTCTCGGTTTGTGGTCGATGGAACGACAAGTTGCGTTATCGGAGGCAGCGGCATGGCTAACAAGGCTCGGGCATTCACCGCGCCGGCGGTCGTCATTCTCGTAGGGATGTTGGTGGCAGCCCTCAGTTCACCTGCACATGCCCAACCAGCGACCTCACAAAAGAAGGTGATCGTCTTCTTGGAGGGTGTCTGTACCCGAGTTGGTGGTCCCCAGGCGACCGATACCTTCAAAGACCTGAAGGAGGTGTTGCGCGGGCCCGAATTCGGCTACGGGGCCGGTGACTTTCTTGCCTATAGCTACAACGGTGGGGCGGTTGACGCAACGACCGGAGATTGGACGCCGCAGCCTTACGGCCTATTAGATCCCATCCGCACCAGTGTTCCAAGAGAGGGACTGGCTGCGCTGCACGACGAGTTGCTAGTTCCCTATCGGGCGAAGCACCCTAATACGTCGTTTGTATTAGTCGGCCATAGCCTCGGTAGCATGGTTGCAATCGCCGAACTACTGGGCAAGGTGTCTTCAACTAACTACGAACGCGGGTTCATCTCGACAATCGTTACGATCGATGGTCCGCTCCATGGCATCCCCGCGCGAAATAAGAGTGCTCTTGAAGCCGTGATGCGCCTAGCGGAGCCGGAACTGCAATGCGTCGTGGACGGACAGGCGGCTGACCAACTGGTCCGGCTCCATAATCAACCTGGCACCGGCGCCATACTGCGGCGGGCGGTCGCGTTGGCGAAGCAACGGGAAGTGACCGTTGTAAACGTCGGCAACAAGTTTGACTGCGTCTGGGTGCCGGCGCATTGCTCGCAGGGCGACAGTTCGGTCTCGAAGCTGTTGCAGAGATTGCTTCTCTTTGCTGATAACGATGCCCTCACACAGTGGATCTTCGGCACGAATAACACTCCTTCGGACGCTAAGCTAGCGGTCCTCGACATCCCGAAGCCTTGTCTTGAAGCGAGAGTAGACTGCTTCCGGGGTACGCATGGGGCAGCGCTGAATAAGTCGATTGGGCCAGAAGGACCGGCTGCCCTGCGCACAATCGCCACCTATATAGGTCCGCAAAACGCGATTTCGCAGCCTGCCCTGACTTTTTCTAGCCAACCCTCTGGAGGACAGGCAGGAGCAGCATTCTCCGTCCAGCCAGTAGTCACGGTCAAAGACGCGAACAACAACACGGTTACCGCCTTCACAGGCCCGATCACACTATCTCTCAAGACCGGGACGGGAACCCCAGGGGCCACTTTGAACGGCACCGCGACCACGAACGCGATCAATGGCGTCGCCACCTTTAGCGGGCTGTCAATTGATAAGGCCGGAACGGGCTATGTCCTGACCGCCAGCGCTCCAGGCGTAACCGCCATCCCGAGCACACCGTTTGCTGTGACCTCGGCGGCTCAGTCCAACACCTGGACTGCTCTGCCCACTACAGGTGCCCCAAGTGCGCGCACGTTTGAGTTTG
>JBJXFJ010000211.1:0-6940 GCA_046154735.1 Chloroflexota bacterium
AAGCGGACTTTGGACCAACACAGGTTTCACTAGGAAACATTCCACTGGCAGCGACTGTGACGCTTGCAGGTAGCGGCCCCTGGGTGCTGACGAAACTCAGTCCAGAATCACCCACGCCTATCGACGAGCTCGAATTTGACAGCAGTCAGACGGATGCGGTGCCCCTAGTCTTAAGAATTCGAGACGATGCCGCCACAGGCGTCTACGGGTTGCTTGATGCCCGTATCCGGGTCCGTGGACGCGCCGTTGTCACCCCCACGCAACCTCCTGGTAACACGTCCCAACCATCGGAGAGCGTGCAACCCACCCGCCCTGGCGATCCACGATCAGACGCAAGCTCCCCACCACTCGGTCTCGTGACTGGACTTGAAGCACCGCTCGCCCCAGGCTGGCTCATTGTTCAGTGCTACTGTTGGCGCGGTGAAGGTGTCGCCTTACCATCAATAAACCTCCGAGAGGCGCGCGGAGATTGGTCGTACTCCTTTACCCCTGACCCTGGGCAACCTGTTGTATTCACGGACCTTCCCACTGACGTTGCCATGATCGTAGAGCTTGTTGATAAGACTGGCGCATTCTCGGGGCAGCCCACACGTTGGGACGAGATCTATCTCGCTAGTCGCGGAGCCACCATTTACTTCGTTGTCGGTCCATGAGCGAGTCTCGAATCTGGGATTGGAACGCACCGCTGAGTGGCACCGGCCTCTAGACTGCGAAACTGATTTGCGATGAATCTAGCCTGCGTACCGAGATCTGGAGGCGCGGAGTCGTAGAACGCATATACTAGAGTCATCCTTGCATGCTAGACACAATGTTGGAAGCGTGCTATGAGGTACGCGACGGGCCGCTCGCGGAACGTGCGATTGAACGGAGGTCCCTCTTTATGGCAACAATTGTTGGTGGCTTTGCCTCCTCCCACACTCCCCTCATGAGTCTCCCAGGCGAAGATTGGGCTAAGCGGGCGGATGACGACACCCGAAACCGTGAGCTCATCCGTCCGAGTGATGGCGCCCATGTGACGTATGACGAGCTCCTCGCCACGGCGGACCCGAACATTCGGAAAGAGCACATCCATGAGGAGGTGTTCATCCGCAAGTACGAATCGATCCAGCGCGGGCTCAATCAGCTCGAGGAAACATTTCCGCAGGTGGATCCAGACGTCGTTGTAATGTTCGGTGACGATCAAAACGAGCTTTTCTATTTTGATAACTACCCGTCCATTAACGTCTACTGGGGCGACACGATCACCCACTATCCACGCGTGAACAATCGCGAGAATCTGACTGCCGCAACGAGTATTGCCGCGTCGGTCTATGGGACGGAGATTATCGAGTATCCCGTGCACTCCGAATTGGGCTTGCACGTCATTGAGCAGCTCATGGAGCGGGATTTCGATGTGGCCCACACGAAGTATCCCCGCGAGCAGTACGGTGGGACCATCGGCCCATCAACCTGGTACCTTGATTTTCCACGGACGACGAAGGAGCGGCAGTTTGGCATGCCGCACGCGTACTCCTTCCCAGTCTGTCGTTGGTTTGGCGGAAAGCGTCCGCCCATGGTGCCCATCACCATCAACACATGTTATCCCCCCAACTGGATCAGCCCCCGCCGTGCGTACCAGCTTGGCCGAGCCGTTCGCGAGATTATTCTCAACTGGAAGAGCGATGCCCGCGTGGCTATCATCACCTCGGGCGGCCTCAGCCACTTCACCGTGGATGAGGAGATCGATCGACTCGCGCTCAAGGGCCTGAATGAGGCCAACCCAGATATCCTGACCACACTGCCGCGTTACAAGCTGCAATCGGCAACCACGGAGATCCTGAATTGGGTTGCCGCATCCGGAGCCATGGGCGACACGCCGATGGAAACCATCACCTATGAGCCGTCGTACCGCTCACCGGCCGGCACCGGTTGCGGTGTGGGTATTGGCCAGTGGATCCCCAACGGTAACGGCCACCACTGAATTCCAGCTTGAGAGCACGAAAAAAAGAGCGCCAAAGCGCTCCCTTTTTCGTGCTCTCAACAGATTTTTGCCGCTTTGCGATACAGGCCTGGATTAGTAGGTGTAGTGCTCGCTCTTGTACGGCCCTTGAGCGCTGAGCCCCAGGTAACCGGCCTGGTCATCGGTGAGCACCGTGAGCTGCGCATCCAGCTTGCTGAGCTGCAGCCGAGCCACCTTCTCATCCAGTGCCTTGGGCAGCCGATAGACGCCGACAGGATACGCCTCCTGATTGGTGAAGAGCTCAATCTGGGCTAGCGTCTGGTTGGCAAATGATGAGCTCATAACGTAGCTGGGATGGCCGGTGCCGCAGCCCAGGTTGACCAAGCGCCCCTCCGCCAGCAGGATGATTCGCTTCCCATCCGGAAAGATGATGTGGTCCACTTCCGGCTTGATGTTCTCCCACTGATACTCGCGCAGGCTCGCAACGTCAATCTCATTATCAAAGTGACCAATGTTACAGACAATTGCATTGGACTTCATCGCCCGCAAGTGATCATGGGTAATGACATCGCGGTTGCCCGTTGCGGTCACGAAAATATCTGCCTTGTCCGCCGCATAATCCATGGTCACCACGCGGTAGCCCTCCATGGCGGCCTGAAGTGCACAGATGGGGTCGATCTCGGTGACCCACACCTGGGCCTGTAGACCGCGCAGGGCCTGAGCAGAGCCCTTGCCCACCTGGCCGTATCCGGCGACAACGGCGATCTTTCCCGCAATCATGACATCTGTTGCCCGCTTGATCCCGTCAACGAGCGACTCACGGCAACCGTAGATATTGTCGAACTTGGACTTCGTAATGGAGTCGTTCACGTTAATGCCGGGGAAGAGCAAGCGGTCGTCATCGTGCATCTGATAGAGCCGATGCACGCCGGTGGTTGTTTCCTCAGAGACGCCGACGATGTCCTTCGCGGCACGCTGGTACCAGGAAACGTCTCGCTTCTTGATTGCCTTAAAGAGTGCGCGCTCTTCCTCACTGGTGGGGTTCTCCAACAGCGCCGGGTTTTCAGCCGCGCGGAGTCCCAGATGAACCAGCAGTGTCGCGTCGCCACCATCATCCAGGATCATTGTGGGTCCCTGATCACCAAACTCGAAGATGCGGTGGGTGAACTCCCAGTACTCATCCAGATTTTCGCCCTTGTACGCGAAGACCGGGGTGCCACCCGCTGCAATCGCCGCGGCCGCGTGATCCTGCGTGGAGAAGACATTGCAGGAGGCCCAGCGCACATCTGCGCCGAGCGCATTCAGCGTCTCAATGAGCACGGCGGTCTGGATGGTCATATGCAGAGAACCGGCAATACGCGCACCCTTGAGCGTCTGAGCAGCGGCGTACTCATCGCGAATGGCCATGAGTGCCGGCATCTCGGACTCCGCAATGGCAATCTCTTTGCGGCCCCAGCCGGCGAGGTCAAGATCGGCCACGTGGTACGAATCGGATACGTTCATGAGCTGAGCTCCTTTTCCTGAGCGCGGACGCCAGACATACAAAAGCGCCCGCACCAATTGAAGATGCGAGCGCGGTTCATTTCACTGAGCCTGACCAGGGCGAACCCTCGGACGCAGCGCTCCTCAGCAGCTTGAATTATACAGAACCGCGATCGGGATGGAATGATCGGCGCTCGGCGACCTTAGGGCTCGTGACGAGACACTTGGGCCATTTAGCAGGACTTCCCAGTTTGAATTCGATCGGCTATGGGCCAAGTTATTGGGTCGTGAGCCCTTAGCACGTGCTCCTCGGTCGCCCTGACAACCGGCACTCAGACGGCCGTCATGGTGCAGCAAAACGGTTCATCCCTGTAAGCGCCATCCGCTGGATCTCGTATCCACTCACTACACTTCAGTGCCGTTCCCGGACAAGTCCTCAGCGTAAGATGAGGCCCGGCGTGTGCGACGCGTGAGCCGCGGCTCGCGATTACGGGTCCGAGAGATCCTGGCACAGTCCGCGGTGTTATACGGTCCCGCGGAAGTTGGCCCCTCAAAGAGTGTGCCTCGTCCACACCGGCAATGGACGAGATCAACGCCCAGCAGTATGATGCGTGCAGTTCTGTAAGAGTCTGGCCAATCCGGATCACTACACTCATACAAGAACGTCGCGTAGATGATCTTTAAAGCGAAGATTCGCGTGCGATCTGACTCGATCGTGACCGAAGGAGCCAACTAACATCGTGACGGGAGATGCTGAAATGAGCCTTGACTCAGTTGACGTATCCTCGGAGCAGTTTGAGCGAGAGGCGCTGCCACATGTGGATGCGCTCTTGCGGACGGCGCTCCGCATGACTCGCAACCAGCAGTCGGCCGAGGATTTGGTCCAGGAGACGCTGATTCGGGCCTATAGCAATTTCCACCGGTATGAGCCTGGCACAAACATCCGTGCCTGGATGTTTAAAATCATGACCTATCTCTCAATTAGCCAATACCGGCGTCAGATGAGTGCACCCCGGACAGAGTCGCTCGATGAACCCACTCCAGGCGGGATGTTCCGCCAGGCCCGCGACACGGGGATGAGCGCGGACGACGTTGAGTCGCGAGTGCTGGGCCAGCTCGGCGAGGAGCAGATCCAGGACGCCATCGACCATCTTGGGCCGGAGATCCGCATGGTGGTCATGCTGGCTGATGTGGAAGGCTTTGCCTATAAAGAGATCGCCGAGATCATGGGGATCCCCGTGGGCACCGTCATGTCGCGGCTCCATCGCGGACGACGACTGCTGCAACATGCACTCTGGCACCACGCGGTGGCCGCTGGTTATGTCAGAGAGGGAGTTACCGCGTGAGCACGTCGGACAACATCTCCAACCTACAGCATCCTCCAGCCTGTGAGACCTTTTACACCGCGCTCACATCCTACCTGTGGGGAGAGACCAGCAAGGCCGAGTCCCGCGCCATCGAAGAGCATCGGCTTGCGTGTCCGAACTGCCAGGAGTACTTCGTAGCGGCGGAGAATGCGCTCTGCCGCGAGATGTTTCCGCTGGTTCAAGCGTATCTCGATCGCGAGCTTTCGGCTGAGGACCGCGGCCAATTTGAGCGGCATATCTCAGTCTGCGAGCGCTGCCGGCAACACTATCAGTTTGATGGGCGCATTGCGCACTTCGTTCAGAAGCGGATCAGCATATCCCCCGCGCACGAGAGCGACGTTGAACGGCTCGTTGAAAGCTTCCGCGCGAAACTGCGCGAACGGCTCACGCGGACAGAGTGATGAGTGCTGGATGCCAGGCGCTTATCGCTCGTTGATGGTTACTGTGCCCCCGCTCCGCCGAGGGAAATATGGCGAAATCGAGCGATGAGCGCCTCGGCGCTCATCGTCGTTCGCGGCTCCCGCAATCGGAACTGCACGTGGTGTAACACCGCCCCATCAAAGTCAAACATATCGCGACAGCGTCCGCAGGCGCGAAGGTGGGTTTCCACGTACGCACGGTCTTCCGTAGAGAGCTCTCGATCGGTGTATGCATAGAACATGTTTTGCACGCTCGCGCAGTATTCAGCGTGAATCTGGTCAAAGTACTGGGCGCACGATTCGCAACTGGCGAGGTGGGCGTCGATGGGCGCGTCGCCCTCAGCACCCAGCACATCGAGCATATACGGAATAACGAGGCTGTAAATCTCCTCGCAGGTTGGTTGATTCGGCATTTCAGATTCAGGCCGGCGGCGCTGGTTTCCTGGCGTCAGGCGGCGAGGCTCCTTCCAGATCGTGCTCGGATGCTTACGGCCATGACCGCCCCATGATGTTGGTGTGGGCGTACAGCTCGAAACTGACAAACAGCAAGGTCAGGATTGCCAAACCAACGACGAAACGAGTCTGACGGCGCTCATAGGTTGTGGTCAAATAGAGCTGCCCTTGGGCCTGGGCGGCCTTCCGTATCTGACTGGCATGCCACACGGTATACAAATTTGCGGATGCGCCGATGGTCCCCAGGATCAGTGCGGGGATCCGAATAATCGCTATATCCAGAAAATCGATAAAGCTGCTCACAACCGTTCCAAAGAATACGCCCAGTCCAAGCACAATGGCCATCGGGCCGATCAACGTACCCACCGCGCACGGCGCGCCCAACATCCCAAAAATCAGCGCGCCAATCCGGGTGAGACGTTGCCGCCCCTCGTCCATCGGCCCTGCGGCAAGCCGCGAGCCAATCGGTCGCGAGCCCGGGGTCGCGCCAATGCGGTAGGCATTCACAGGCTCCTTGAACCCCTTCAGCGTCACGGACTCAGCGACCACTCCAGGCACATCGTCGCGCACTGCCTGATAGACGGCATCATCAACGACGATCTCACCACGAGCGGCCACACCCTCTAGCCGTGATGCCAGATTGACGACGTCCCCAATGGCCGTGTAGTCCTTGCCGTCTGTCGAGCCAAGAGTGCCCACCCGCGCAAAACCGGACGCAATGGAGACAACGGCATTCAAGTTGAGCCCAAACCGTTCATTGAGCGCGGGTACCCCCGCCAGGAGATCCTGAGCCGCGGCCACCGCCCGCGCGGAATGGTCTTCACGTCGTATTGGGACATTGAAGAAGGCCATCACCGCGTCACCCACGTACTTGTCGATGAACGCGTCATGACGCACCAGCGAGTAGGTGGCCATCTGGAGAAAGGCGTCAACCACCTCATGCGTGCGCTCTGGTCCCAGATCATGGGTCAGCTCGGTGAAGGAAGAGAGATCGGCAAAAAGGACGGTGATCTCCACCACGCGCCCTTCCTCTGCATGGGTGTTGCAGCGATTGCACAGATTTGGGTTGCGCGCGCTCCGAGAGACCCCCATAAGCCTGAACGGCACGCTGACCAGACCGTCAAGCGCGGTCGCGCAGATAACGCACTCGCTTGACCATTGAGTCTCGTGCCCATGCGGCGTTGTCACCTGAGTCATGGTTGGCTGCTCCCAGTCGCTCGCATCAATTCACTCGCAGCTCGGCTGTGCTAAATATAACGCTGAATCTCTTGCAGTAAATC
>JBJXFJ010000214.1:0-3833 GCA_046154735.1 Chloroflexota bacterium
AGAAGTTGCATACCCATGGCGGTGAGTGTCAGCGTGTGCATGGGCAGGCTGACGCCTTCTACACCGTGTGGGCGCACGTCACTGATCCCGTCACTGCCCAGGAGTGCCACGCCACGCGCTTTGAGCCATGGGGCGCACGTGTAATGGAGACCCGCGAGCAGATTACTAGCGTTCCAGGGACCGTGCTGCTGGCGACGTTGATGCCGGCCGGTGCGGATGAGCAGTAAGTCTCCCGTCTCCACGCGGATGCCGGCAGCGGCCTCGGCGGCTTCAAGATCCGCGGGCAGAATGGCCGTGCCGGGCTCCAGCCAATCCACCCCCTTGGCCAGTGGGATATCCAGCAGGACGCCGCGCGAGACGATGCCACTCTGGCCAATGGTAATGGCGTTCTTCAGGGCACCCGTGGAGGTGACCAGGCTGATCAGGCGGTCGTTATAGATCTTGCCTTGCCAGGAGATATGGCACAGCGCATCAAGATGGGAATGCTCCACGCCATGCGGAGCTAGGGCCAGATAATCGGCGGTGGATCGGTTGGTGGCCGTGTCCACTACATCGCCGGCACGAATCATCAAGTGCGTTGCGGGGGACTTATTTTCCTGGTCCGCCACCGTATTGAGCGGCCAGGCGCAGCTTACCGTGATGCCTTCCTTCACGAGCGTGGCGGCACGCCGGGTGTGCTCAGATGTGATGAGATTGAGCGTACCGCGCTCATCATCCACACCCCAGCGACCCCAATTACTGCACTCATCGAATAGCGATTGAAACCCAGACGGGCTGAGCTCGGGAGCTGATGACTGAACCACCTAAGGCCTCCGTTCTGCACTCATGCGCGGCGGTATCCGCACCGAATCATTGCCGCGCTGGGCACATTGTGGCAAGACTGCTCTCAATGGATATTCTGGAGATTACGCCGATGACTGACGAGATTGGCCTCTTCGAAGCAATGTACACCCAGCGGGCCGTGCGCTACATCAAGCCCGATCCGATACCGGACGACTTGATTCGCAAGGTGCTCGACGCGGGCATCCGGGCGCCCAACGGGGGCAACCAGCAGCGCTGGCGATTCATTGTGATTAAAGATCCCGAGACCAAGCGATGGATACAGCCCCACTACGCGGCCACCAGCCGACCATCCCACGCCGCCACAACCAATGACGCCGAAGCACGAACCATGTCGCTCAATGACCGAGCAGCGTCGCACCTGGGCGAGCATCTGCACGAAGTTCCGGTACTCATCCTCTGTTGCACCGAGCACGATGGGACGCCGGGCGATGTGACCCGCGGCGCCAGCATCTACCCGGCCGTGCAGAACATGCTGCTGGCCGCCCGTGGCCTCGGCCTGGCCAGCGTGCTCACCACCCGTCCGCATCGTGGCTTCGAGAAGGAGATCAAGGAGCGTCTGGGCATTCCAGACAATGTGGATACCGCCGCGCTCATCCCACTGGGTTATCTTGCCGAAGGCGCCAAATACGGCCCAACCAACCGGCGGCCGGTGGAGGATGTGACATTCAATGAGCGCTGGGCCGAGGCGTGGACGCCATCGAAAGCGTAGTAGGAGGATATGCGCAACGCGCCCGCGCTTGACACTCCTCCAATCGAGGCCCTACCGTGAGACCATCTGCACCCACATCACTCAAGGAGCCGTTAAACACATGACCGGATACCCCAGCATCATCCTCACTGAGGAGGGCATGCGCGACGGGCTCCAGATTGAAAGTGCCGAGATCTCGGTGCAGGACAAGATTCGGCTCCTGGATGCGCTGTCCGAAACGGGTCTGAAGGAGATTGCGGTGGGCTCCTTTGTGAGCCCCAAATGGACGCCGCAAATGGCCGAGGTGGACGACCTGGTGCGCGGATTCCATCCAAGACTAGGGGTGCGATACACCTATACGGCGCTGAACGATCGCGGTGTGGAGCGCGCCCGGGAATTCACCCCCCCGCTCTCTGAACCATCACGATTACACGGGACCAGCGTGCATTTGTGCGATGTGTTCGTTCAGCGCAATGCGAATAAGACTCAGGAGCAGGAGATCGCCCGCTGGCCAGGGGTGATTGCTCGGGCGAAGGAGCGCGGAGCCACCGCCGGTGGCATAAGCCTGGGTGCTGCCTGGGGATCCAACTGGACGGGTGAGTTCACCCTGGAACAGCGGATGCACATGCTGGATCGCCAGTATCAGCTCTGGAAAGAAGCGGGCATCGCGGTCACGCGGGTGGACCTTGCCGACCCAATGAGCTGGAATCTGCCTCACCACGTGGAGCGGCAAATTGAAGCCATTAAGGATCGCTGGCCGTCGATCATTGATTTCAATCTGCATCTGCACAATGGCCGCGGTATGGCGCTGGCCTCCACCTACGCGGCGCTGCGCGTGTTGAGCGGGGCTGATACCCTCCGGTTGCAGTCTGCCATTGGCGGGATGGCCGGCTGCCCCTATTGCGGCAATGGCCGCGCCGCTCAGATGATGGCCACCGAAGACCTGGTGCACATGCTGGATGACATGGGGATTTCCACGGGCGTGAATCTGTACCGGCTCATTGAGGTGGTCTGGCTGGCCGAAGAGATCGTGGGGCATCCGCTGTACGGGTTCGTCTCTCGTTGCGGCCCGCGCCCACGATACAACCGGCTTTATGCGATGGACATGCCGCGTATCGAGTCACTGGCTGAAGCTCGCCACTTCATCCACGGGTCGCGAGCCTACGAGGGCGCGCCTTCTCCCTGGAAAGCGCCAATCACAAGCTGGCAGCGACCAGAGTCAGCTAATACCGCTGATTCCCTCAGCAACGGGCATGTGCCCGATACCACGTCGGTCCCCCGGTGACGCAGGGATCGCTCCCCCTGGAGGGCGTCCGCGTGCTGGAGCTCAGCCACATTGTGGCGGGCCCCACGGCCGGCCTGATCCTGGCCGACCTGGGCGCGGAAGTGATCAAGATTGAGCACCCAGAGACGGGTGATACGTCCAGAAGCCACCCCAACCTGGGCAGCACGTTCTACTCCTACAATCGCAATAAGCAGAGTCTGGCGCTCAATCTCAAGGAGGCGGAAGGGAAGGAGATTTTCCGACGCCTGGTAGAGCGCTCAGATGTGGTGCTAGACAACTACGCCGCCGGCGCGCTTTCCCGCATTGGCATAGATTATGACTGGGGCAGCCAGGTAAATCAGCGCATCATTTACTGCGCCATCAAGGGTTTTCTGCCCGGGCCGTACGGATCGCGGCCGTTCCTGGATGAGCTGGCCCAGATGGCCGGCGGCCTGGCGTATATGACCGGGCCGCCCGGGCGCCCCCTGCGCGCCGGCGCATCCATCATTGATATCGGCGCGGCCACCTACGGCGTGGTGGGCATCCTGGCCGCGCTCTACAAGCGTCAGTTCACGGGCCAGGGTGAGCAGATCCAATCGGGCCTGTTTGAGACCACCGTGTTCTGGATGAACCAGCACATTGCTCGGGCCCAGCTTTCCGGTCAAACCCCCGCGCCGTTTGCGGCCGGCAAGGATGGCATGGGCAGCGTCATGGGCTGGGGCGTGTATCAACTTTTCCCCACCCGAGATGGGCGCGATGTCTTCATTGCCGCTACCGCCAATCGGCACTGGACGCGGCTGTGCGGCGTGCTGGGATTTGACGACTGGGCGAACCATCCTGATTTTGACAGCAACGCGAAGCGCGCGGAGCGGCGGATGGCCATAGCCGAGCGTATTGCCAGCGTCACCGTGACGTGCGGTTTTGACGAACTCACAGCGCGCTTAGAGGAAGCCGATGTCCCCTATGCGCCCGTGAACACGGCCACGGATCTCGTGGCAGACCCGCACCTGAACGGGCGCGGCCAGTGGATGCCACTCG
>JBJXFJ010000215.1:0-7843 GCA_046154735.1 Chloroflexota bacterium
GCCCAATACGGTTTAGTTGAGCCAGGAAGAGTGCGTGGTGAAGGGTGAGGAGGGACCGTGAATGGGCCGAAAACAGACTCGTCCGCCGTGGCTGCTTGCACTCTTCACTCTTAACTAAACCGTATTGGGCAGAGACGCCTGTCCCACCGAGTCAATCTGAGACAATGGTCACCGTCGTGTCAACTGACCCACTAGGACAGTCATACAAGATCTGTAGAGACGCGTCGCACAGGCTTATAGTGCGGAATGTATTCCGCCGTGCTGTGGCGCCTACCTCGACACGGCATTCGCTGGAAGGCGTCGGAATAAACTCCGCACTACAAGCCGGGGTTGGGCTACTTGCCACATCTTGTGTCAGCTGTCGCACTTGGGCTTCGGGCACGTTGTAACGATGTTACGCACATCGGAGCATAGTAGCCGCAAGGGCAGCTCACAGCATGCACCCAATCCAAATGATCGCGCGCATGTTGTGCGTTGCCCTCAACCCTAAACAGCTAGCCGTTCGCCTGCGTTCTAGCGACATACTCGCGCCAGCGCGCCAGTAGTCGATCCATTTCGGATGGGATGTGCCGCGAGCGTAGCTCGTCCTCGAAGACCTGCCGAATCACCGGGTCTTCGTCTTCATACTCGATAAACGTATCACCTATGACCGGCGCGAGCTCTTCGTGATCATGGTCGTGACCTTCGTGATCATGGTCATGAGTCTCGTGATCGTGGTTGTGAGTCTCGTGCTCATGGTCATGCCCAACATGGCTATCTACGGCGTGATCGTGGTCGTCGTGATCATGGTCGTGGTCGTGGTCATCGTCATGCTCATGATTTTCAGAATTGGTTGCAAGCTGCAGAAGCTGAGCGCCTCGGAAACGAATGGCCAGGTATCGCGATCTGCCATTGCTCATGTTGAAGTGCTGATGAAACCAGCCCTCACGTTCCACGTTGAGTGTTCCCGCCTGCCAGGGGACACGCTCTGCACTGTGGCTGCCGGGCCGCCAGCGGAAGGTATAGCCCTCACCGGAAAGGAAGATCACGTGCTCTGGCGAAGAAAGTCGGCGGGCCTTCTGGTAGGTTCCTCGCACGAGCTCGCCTAGGTATGCGCCCATGTTATTGGCGGCCAGTGAAACCTCTTCGTCCAGGGTGCCTACCCCGGGTTCGGGATTGGCATGCAGCGTTTGAGTGCGCACGTCTGGAACGAAGTTCGTTTCCCAGACGTGGTTTAGCCCGCGATGCCAGAGCTTCCCCTCCTGGCTGAAATAGCCTTGATCACCGCTAAAGCGATCGCGGAAGGCAAACTCGTTGTTGAAAATGAAATCAACGTTGCGGAACGTTCGCAACATGCTGGGCAGATTCGTGACAGAAAAGAGCCGAGCTGGCTCCTGTCCGCTGCCGTTGTAGATCTGGCTCCACGCGTTAAGAGGGATGGCGAAGAGTGATCCAGCACTCCACTCAAACGATTGCTTTGGCCCATCGCCATACCACACGGCACAGTTGCCACGGCCGGAGACTGCATAAACGATCTCCTCATAAAGATGGCGAATGGGCAGCGATTCTCCGCCGGCAGCCACCTCAATCAGGTGTGCGTCAATGAGTCCGCCGGTGCCATCCAGATCAAGGATGGCACCACGCACGCCCCGCCGAGCCCAGTCACTGAGCTCCAACGTGCCCAGATCCGGTGCGCCACTGCCGTGATAGACCGGTACGGCCTCATCCTCTTGCCACTGGTCGTATGCGTCAAGTGCCTGGAGCTCAGCGAGCTCCCCGTGCTTGGCGGGATGAAGATATCGTTGTTCGTTATCGGAAGTATCTAGCGTCATCCGAGCTCGTACTCCTCATTGTGCAAGAACTTGTTGTGATGATACAGATCTGCCCCACTCTCTGATGCACGTTCGCTAGCAACCAATGTGCGCGGCGCGTGACTACACGAGCGATTGCTGGTTGGACTCCGGAAGAATAAGCTCTGGGCTATCAACAGATGGGGCATTTACCAGCGTGGATACCGGAAATGCTTCCATCTGATCCGCCGGATACTGGCGAAGAATGCGCAACACTTCCTCGGACCGATTCTCGCGATGATCGAGCCAGAGTGATTCCTCCGCGGGCTCAACGATGACGGGCATCCGGTTGTGAATCTGGGCCATCAGGACGTTTGGCTCCGTGGTGATGATGGCGAACGTTCCCTCAGCAGGATTGTCGGCCGGAGCGTCCGCGTATAACCCCGCAAAGCCAAAAAGCGCGCCATCTTTGAGGTGGATGTACATGGGCTGCTTGCGCTTGGTACCCTCAATGGTCTTCCATTCATAGAAGCCATCGGCGGGAATGAGACAGCGCTGATAGCGGAGTGCTCCGCGAAAGAGTGGGCGCTCTGTGAGAGTCTCAGCCCGCGCGTTGATTGGCGGTGGTGACTTCATGGGCGCCTTGAGCCAGGGTGGAACAAAGCCCCAGCGGGCCAGCCGCATCTCGGGGCCTCGGGCAGTGTCCATGATGATTGGCACAAGCTGAGATGGCGCGATATTGAAGCGTGGGGTGATGCCCGTTTCGGCAAATTCTTCAAGGCCAAATCGGCGCATGAGTGGACTGGGGTCAGAAAGTGTGTAACGTCCGCACATGATAGGAAATCGTACCTGAGAACCAGCGACGTTGCCGAATTAGAGTTTACGCCGCTCCACAAAGTACATGACAAGCGCCACTACCGTGGCAGCCCCCAGCATCCAGGGCTCCACGCCGGCGAGAAAGCCGATGATGAGCATCATCACGGCCATGAACACGATGATTGGAGTGTTGTAGCGCATTAGACGAGTGATGGGTGACGAGTGATGAGTGATGAGTGCCGCGGAATCGCTCCCGCATTGCTCATCACGCATTACTCGTCGCTTGCCGCTGTTAGAGGTCCAGCGTTTGAGGTGCGAAGACCTCGTCCAGGCTCACCTTCCGTGTGGTGAGCCCCTGCTCAAAACTGTACTGCGTGGCTGTCTCGAGCGCTTTCAGGTTGGACTTTACGCCGTACGGATACGGGTCAGCGGCGAGGCCGGCAATGCCGGCTTCGCTCAGCAGCCCCAGTACGCGGTGGGTTTCTGATTCGCGCCGTGTCTCAGCAAGCACACCTTCCTTGGCCAGGCGGAAGGCGTTGAACAGGTTCAGTGCGATCCAGGGATACTGCTCGTATATCGAACGACGGACTACCAGGCAATGATTGATGGGGAAGATGCCTGTCTTCTGAAAGTAACGCACGCTCTCTGCGCGCTGATCAACAAAGAGCTTGCGTACCTTGGGGTTGTTCTCGAAGACCACGCGGCTCCTGTCGATTTCGCTGATCGAGGTTACGTAGAGCATGGTGGCATCCAGCTCGTCATCCATCATCATCTGGCCAATATTCTTGCTTGGCGGAATGTAGCTGAACTTCACGCCTTCCGGCGGTCGAAAGCCGGAAGCACCGCCGTGGCTCATGGTCTCTGATCGCTCCATGAACCATTCCATGTCGCGCGCGTGAACGCCATACTCATGTTCAAGGATTCCGCGTGACCACAGTGCGGCGGTCTGCTGGTACTCTGGCACGCCCATGCGCTTGCCTTTGAGGTCCTCAGGTCGATCTATGCCAGCGTCGGACCGAACCCACATCCAGTTTTGAAAGAAGTGCCGCTGTGTGAAGACGGGGAGTGCCACCCAGGGAGATTCGCCCTTGGCAGTGATCACCAACAGGGATGAAATGGACATTTCTGAGACGTCAAACTCCTGAAATTTGAGCTGACGATAGAAGATGTCTGGCGCCGTCATGACCTTGGTATCCAGCGTGATCCCATCAGGCTTCACGCGCCCCTCAATGACCGGGCGCGAGCGCTCGTTCATCGTGAACGCCATAGTCAGTTTCAATTCACTCATTTATGCTCCCCCCGGGGCGGCGCTTCTGCCCCAACGGCATCCTAGGGCGTGCCGTCACCTGGAGTCAATGCCACTGACAGATCTGGAGCTTCCGATTAGCATCGGGTCGATTGGCCGACCGTCCTGATGCTGGCCCAATCTCGTGTACATCGGCGAAACGCTTGGGCGGAACTCACCTTGGGTGCCAGATGCGTCCCTCGATCTTCGATGGGTGGCCTGCATTAAGTGCAAGCTCGGAGAACTCAGCGGCGTGCTCTGACATGACCAGGGCGGAGACCGCGGCGTCGAATGCGTCCTCTGAGCCAGTGGCGATGCTTGCCCAGGATAGATCGAGCTCCGGATAGCGTCGAGCGAGGTATTCTCGGCGCGATGCTGCCCTGGATTTCACCACCGCCCCGGTGAGCAGTCGTGGATAGATCTCCATAACCAATGGCGTGTGGGCAGCGCAAAATGGCCAGATGCTGAATCCGGCCTCATGCAGTTTCAGCAGCATGGGCATGCCGCGCAGCGAGCCGGTGCCCACCGATCCCGCGCCGCCGATCTGGAAAACGGACTTGGGCCGCGTGCTGAGCGCTAGCTCCGTGGCTCGGTATCTACGCTCCGGCGTCTCGTTCGGTCGCAACTTCCCAGGGCGACCCCAGAACGGAGCGTCGCACACCGCTAGCCATGACTCGCCTTCTCTTTCAACGAGACTCCACAGCTCGTAGACGGTGGACACCGAGTGCGCCTCGAGGAACCAAGCCGGAAACGAGAACGCAAAATCCAAACCAATTACGAGATCCGGCGTAATCGCGGCAGTGCGTATGAGCTCATCCACCAACTCCGCACCTGATCGGCCGTTTTCAAGGCGCACCAGATGCCCATTCTGAGCTTCGGCCAGCCAGATCCGATTCCCCGATCCTGTCCTAGCCCCGGACCAATCTACTGCGATGCAGGTACGACTCAATGAGTTTCTCCTGC
Organism: Chloroflexota bacterium; assembly: GCA_046154735.1. GTDB lineage: Bacteria > Chloroflexota > UBA6077 > UBA6077 > JACCZL01 > CAVXYC01. Next base: position 4,834 of record JBJXFJ010000215.1, read on the forward strand.
TAAACCAATCGGCCCCGACGGTCATTCTCGTATGGTCAACTCCATGTTCACCACGCCAGATTCGCCCTCTCGTACTAGCTGGCCCGGCGGAGTGTCTCAGTTCGTTCGCGGCGATGTCTTCGCGCGGCGGACCACTGTGAGATCACCGAAGGCACCATGGGATGGATCATCCGGCTGGCCCGACTGCCCGCCTCAAACATGGCCTGATGAGCCGCCGACCAGCGAAGACGGTAAGCCGTGCGCAGCGAGGCTGGCAGGAGTCCGGCTGTGGCAAGTCGGTATGAAAACATCACGGGAAGCTCTAGAACGCCGGCCACACCATGGCTCAGCCCAAGGAGGTTTGCCGCGAGTCCCTGCGCGGTCGGCCCCACAGCAATAGTTTCTGTTCCCAGCATCTCCTCGATGTATGCCGACAGCTCCGCGCGGGTTTGAGGCATAAGCTCGTCAGGTATTCCGAGTAGTGGGCCAATGCTCCTGGCCTCGGTGCAGTAACGATCCTGAAGGTCCGCGGAGAGCGGACCTACGAATCGTTCATAGGTTTGAAGAGTGGAGTCCAGAAGCGTGGCCTGAACCCATCGAAGTAGCTCAGGGTCATGGGCGCTGTACACGGCGCCTTTCTGCAGTGCTCCCGTGGTAGTGTCGAGCGAACCGGATACTCGATCATGGATTCCGTTGATGTGATTGGCAACGCGCTGAGCATCCTCGGTACTGCCGTAGGTGAAAGTCAGCATGGCGTCCAGCGTGCGGCGGAAGCGTCGCATCCGATCCAGAGGCGATGCTCGAAATTGGCTGTGCTCCGCCACGCCCGCGGCAACAAGTGGATGGGCAAGCTGCATGAGTACAGCTCGGCCCCAGCCCAGGATGACCAGCCGCTCAGCATTGAGCTTCCAGGCCACGCGTTCGGCGGGAGCGGAGTGAGAATGCGTTGCGTCGCGTGAAGAGTACTGCATAGGGAGTTCTAACGGTTTTGCGCAAGTGTCGGCGGAAATTACGGCCATAAGCATGGCAGTAAGGACCATCACCGATCACCAGGAGGGTGGCGGCCCTCGTACTCGCCGACGGTTGACACTCGGCCACTAAGCACAGTCTACTGTGCGGGCAACCTTCAAGTGCAGAATGAGGAGAGACAGGTGGTGGATCCAGCAAAGCCGCGAATTGCCGTGATCGGGACAGGCGGATCAATCTCCACACCCGGGCGCAATAGCCTGGACCTGTTTGAGTACAGTGATCACGGCGTCACACTGGAGATTGATGAGCTGCTGGAGCTCATCCCGGAGGCACTGCAGTTCGCGGATGTTCAGCCGGTGCGATTCCGCACCTTGCTCAGTCCACTCATTGGTCCACGCGACTGGCTTGACCTCAACCGATTAGTCCATGAGCTCGTGGAGCGTGACCCAGAGCTTCAGGGCATTGTGGTCACCCACGGTACGGCCACGCTCGAGGAGACCGCGTACTTCCTGAACCTGGCTGTGAAAGTGAGCGTGCCCGTGGTCATTGTGGGCTCACAGCGGCCGCCAAACGGGCTTTCCAGCGATGCCGGTGTCAACATGGTCAATGCGATCCGCGTTGCCGCCTCGCACGAAGCGCGTGGGCTGGGCGTGGTGACCCTGCTAAATGACGAGATCCAGGCGGCGCGCGAAGTGACCAAGGGCTCCACGCATCGATTGGAAGCCTTTCGCGCTCCTGACCTCGGCCTGCTCGGTTATGCCGATCCTGATGGGCGAATTGCCATATATCGCTCACCTACTCGGCGCCATGCGCCGGATACCGAATTTTCGGTCCGCGATCTCGAGTCGCTCCCACGCGTGGACATTGCTTACTCCTACGCTGGGGCGGACGGCGCGGCTATTGATGCGTTTGTCAGCGCGGGTGCCCGGGCGATTGTCAGCGCCGGACAGGCGCCGGGCCGCGTCACCGCGGATGAGCTTCGGGCGCTCCTGGACGCGCGCAGGCAGGGGATCGTTGTGGTGCAGGCCACGCGAGCGGGCAGCGGCCGAGTACAAAAGCGGGCGCAATATCGAAACCAGGAGTTCGTTCCAGCGGATAACCTCAACCCACAGAAGGCCAGAATTCTCGCGATGCTTGCTCTCACGGTCACGAATGATCTGGGTGAGATTGAACGAATGTTTGATGAGTATTGAGTATCTGGGATACATGAATACTGAGAATTCAAGGAGAATATCTGGCTTGAGATTGACATTACCTAGGGGGGGAGATGCATGTTTGACATAATCATTCGGGGCGGTACCGTGGTCACGCCGCAGGGCTCCGGAATCTGGGATGTGGCCATTGTTGGAGAGCATATTGTGGCGATTGCCGCGCCCGGGGTGCTGAGCGACGCGGCCCTGCGTACGATCGATGCAACGGACAAGATCGTCATTCCTGGTGGAATCGACCCGCATATCCACGCCAAGTGGCACATTCCCGGTCCATCCGGAACGGCAGACGGGCTAAGCGCGGGACCAGAGCACGTAAGCCAGGCGGCGCTTCATGGCGGTACCACCACCCTGCTGGATTTTGCCAACTGGCAGCCCGGTCAGACACTTCAGGAGACCATTGAGCTGCGTGATCAAGATTGGCGCGGCCAATGCCATACTGACTACTCATTCCATGTGATGCTGATGGGAGATGTGCCGGAAGACGTTCTGGATCAGATACCTGAGACGATCCAGGCAGGTTTCTCCAGCATCAAACTCTTTACCACCGATATCACGCCCAGCCGGAAGGGCCGTATGGTTCGGTTTGGCACCATCTGGGAACTGTTTCAACGGATTGCACGACATAACGGTGTTGCGGCGATCCATGCCGAGGACAACGATCTCGTCATGCACATGTATGAGAAGTTGATTCGTGCGGGACGGACCGGATTTGAGCACATGGCTGAAGTGCATAGTTCGCTCTCAGAAGACATGGCTTTTGCTCGCGTCTTGCGGCTGGCACAGCATGTGGAGGGCGCGGCGCTGTACTTTGTTCATGTGAGCGCCGCGGCCGGTGTAGAGGCTGTGGCCGA
>JBJXFJ010000221.1:0-8062 GCA_046154735.1 Chloroflexota bacterium
CCAGTCAGACGTTTGGCCGGTGCCCCCGTACATCCCCGGCCGATGTGAATCCACGAGGATTCGGATTGCGCCATAGCGGCCTGGATCAAATTGTACTGAGCTGAGCTGCTCGCCTTCCTTGAGCGTCAGCGTCTTAATGACAGGTCGATTGAGCTCTCGGCAGTATGTGTCGTCCTCATCTCCGCAAACCTGGATCAGGTCAAGTGAACATCGCTCTGCGATAGTGTTCATCTGCTCCCGGGGGATGTTGACAACGACGCCGACGGCCTGCCAGTCAGTGGGGCGGTGAGCGCGGAGCTTCTGAATGATCTCTGCCGCCGCGGTTGGTTCAATGAAGCGATGACTCGGCGGATAAAATACGAACCCCAGTAAGTCCGCTCCGGCGTCCAGCGCGACTCGCCCGTCATCAATGGCCGAAATTCCACAAATCTTCGTCCAGGTCATGTGGCTGGTACAGATGGCTGTAGTGAGAGCTCACGGAGAAGGGCGGCCGGGTCTGGCGCTAGCACCAGCGCCTCTCCCACAAGTATGGCTCGAGCACCGGCTCGATGCATCCGCTGAGCGGCGGCTTGTTCTGAAACACCGCTCTCCGCCACCAGCGTTGCGCTGTCTGGCACAAAGGGCGCGAGACGCTCAGTTGTGGCAATGTCCACGGTCAGCGTGTCAAGATCTCGATTGTTCACCCCAATCAGGGTTGCTCCCGCGCGAGTCGCGCGCTCCAGCTCCGCTTCATCGTGCACCTCAACGAGAGCGGCGAGACCGAGGCTGAGCGCAAGAGCGTGTAACTCCCGTAAAAGCGAGTCTTCCAGGGCTCGGACGATGAGCAGAACGGCGTCTGCGCCTAATGCTCGCGCCTCCCAGACCTGGTATGGGTCAATGACGAAGTCTTTTCTGAGCACGGGCAGTGAGCATGCCGCCCGCGCTTGCTGGAGATCGGCATCACTGCCATCAAAAAATGGACCGTCGGTGAGCACGGACATTGCCAATGCACCGCCGCGTTCATATGTTCGTGCCGTGTTGGCCGGGTCAAGGTCTGGTTTCAGGAGTCCCTTGGCCGGAGATCGGCGCTTAATCTCAGCGATCACGCCGAAGGGGCGCGATCGTAAGGATTCCAGGAAACCTCGAGCAGGCAATGCATCACGAACCCGTGCACGCAGCTCATCGAGGCTATCGACTTGTTTGCGGGCTTCAATCTCGTCGTGCTTAGCTGCGAGTATCCGATCGAGAATCATGTTCCGCTACCGCTGCCAAACTCTTTTTTGAGATGGGCGGAGGCAACGCGGATGTCCTCGAGTTTGGCCCGAGCCGCGCCGCTATCCAGTGCCTCGGCCGCTTTGCTCACGCCCTCGGCGATGGTCTCAGCGATGCCAGCCACATAGGCGCCGGTTCCGGCATTGAGCAGAACAACGTCTCTTGGGGCTCCTCGTTCTCCGCCCAAGATTGATCGAGCAATCCCCACGTTGTCTTCCACCGTGCCTCCGCGGATCGCATTCAGTGGCGCAACGCTCAGGCCGTATTCTTCGGGGTGAATGGTAAACGAACGTACCTCACCCGCCTCCACGTCATACGCCTCGGTGGGACCGCTGATGGAAATCTCATCGAGACCGTCGGCTCCGTGAACGACAACCGATTTTGTTGTTCCCAGGAGCGCGGCTACTTCAGCAACCGTGCGCGTGAGGCTGGATACGGCGACGCCCGTGAGCTGACGCGAGGTCCGGGCGGGATTCGTGATTGGTCCGAGCAGGTTGAACACGGTGCGCACACCAATCTCCCGGCGTGGAGCCACGGCGTGCCGCATGGCTGGATGGTAGAGCGGGGCAAACATGAAGCCAAAGCCGCACTCTCGAACGGAGTTGGCAACACCGGCCGGAGGGAGATCAATGGCGATGCCGAGGGCTTCTAGGATGTCCGCCGAGCCGCAAGCGCTAGTAATGCCGCGATTCCCGTGCTTAGCGACTTTGCCACCCAGTGAGGCAACGATGATTGCGGAGATGGTGGAGATATTGAATGTCCGGGAGCCGTCGCCGCCGGTGCCTACGAGGTCCACCACGTCATCGCCCGCCTGCACATGCGTTGCATACTCACGCATGATCTGGGCGAAACCTGCAATCTCCTCGGCTGTCTCGCCCTTAATCCGTAAGGCCACGATCAGTGCGCTGATCTGAGCCGGCGTGGCCAGCCCTTCCACGATGTCGCGCATGGCCCCGGCCGCCTCCGCTTGCGAGAGGGAATGGCCATCGACCAGGTGAATGATGGCTTCTTTGATGTTCATACCGGTACCCCCTCCCGCGATCGATGGACCGCGGCAATCTCCAGAAAATTCTCCAGAAGCTGCTTGCCCGAAAGCGTCAGCACCGATTCCGGATGGAACTGCACACCATAAATCGGGAAGTTTCTGTGCTGCATTCCCATGATTAATCCATCATCTGTCCGGGCGGTCACCTCGAGCTCGGCTGGAAGTGTTTCCGCATCCGCAATGAGCGAATGGTAGCGTACGGCTTCGAATGGATTATCTAGTCCGCTAAAGAGCCCGGCATTGTCGTGATGCACCATAGAGGTCTTGCCATGGCGGAGCTCTGGAGCCCGGATGACATCACCGCCAAAGGCTGCCGCGATGCACTGATGGCCGAGGCAGACACCCAGGATAGGAATGCGATTCCCCAGTCGCTGGATCGTAGGAATAGAGATCCCACCATCCTCGGGACGCCCCGGCCCCGGTGAGATGACAATAGCTTCTGGGGCCAGGGCTTCCACGTCGTCAGCGGTTAGGACGTCATTTCGCCGCACATCGACCTCGGCTCCAAGCTCACAAAGATACTGATAAAGGTTGTAGGTGAAAGAGTCATAGTTGTCGATGAGGAGAATCATGGTCTCAGACCTCCCGGACCGCCGGTGGAAACTCGTTCGCGTACCGCGATGCTCTCGGCAACCCGCTCCCTGGCTCGATCTGGCGTAACCGCGGCCACGGCCGAAAGAGCTGCCCGGGCCTTATGAAGCGTCTCCTCAAACTCAGCGGTAGGATCAGAATCGGCCACGATACCGCCGCCAGCCTGGACATGGGCGAAACCGTCCTTGATCACCATGGTGCGGATGGTGATGGCTACCTCGAGGTCGCCATTGAATCCAAAGAAACCAGTGGCACCGGCGTATGCACCACGTTGATCTTGTTCCAACTCGGCAATGATCTCCATGGCCCGGATCTTTGGGGCCCCGGAAACGGTGCCGGCTGGGAAGCACGAGCGCAGCGCATCGATCGGCCGCAGATCATCGCGCAGGTGCCCCTCGACATTGGAGACGAGGTGCATCACATGTGAATACCGCTCAATCTCCATGAGTCGGGTCACACGGACAGTGCCGGGCTTGCTCACGCGGCCAAGATCATTGCGCCCGAGATCTACGAGCATGACGTGCTCGGCCCGTTCTTTCTCGTTCTCTGCCAGCTCCACTGCTAGGCCATCATCCTCGTCTGGCGTGGCGCCTCGAGGACGAGTGCCGGCGATCGGGTGAGTCACGATGCGTCCGTCCTCCACCAGCACGAGAAGCTCCGGAGATGCGCCCACAATCTGCATGTCACCGAAATCCAGGAAGTACATGTATGGAGAGGGGTTGAGCACACGCAAGGCGCGATACACTGCGAATGGATCAGCCGCGCATGGCACGGTGAGTCGTTGGGATGGCACCACCTGGATGACGTCGCCGGCGGCAATGTACTCTTTTGCCCGTCGAACGCGATTCTCGAATTCCGTCTGGCTGAAGTTTGATTGCACGTCCAGATCGGCAGGCGTTGCATCCATTCGAAGTTCGAGGGGCATCGGTTGCAGCGGCGCCTGAAGGCGATTGACGACGTCATTGAGCCGGGAGGCAGCCTCCTGATAGGCATTGCCGGGATCGCCCTTGAGCTCGAGCAGCGTGAGCACCTTGATCATTCGACGGAGGTGGTCAAATACAACCAGCGTGTCCACGAGCAGTAACTGACCGAGCGGGAGATTCAGCGGGTCACTGCTAGCGGTTGGTAGCCGTTCAAAGTAAGTTGCGCACTCGTAGGAGAGATAACCCACTCCGCCGCCGAGGAAGCGTGGCAGCCCCTTCACCGGCATAATTCCCGGAACTCGGACGAGTGAGTCGATCAGTTCCAGTGGGTCGGTGAAAGACAGTGATTCAGTCTTGCCGTCTCGTTCAAGCGTTGCAGCGTCTCGGTGGATGCGCAGGTGTCCGCGTGGTTCGCTCGCTAGCACTGAATAGCGCGCCAGGTTTTCCCCACCCTCCACACTCTCAAGGAGGAACGCCGGGCCGCGGCGGCGAAGCTTGAGAAACGCCGAGACTGGTGTTTCCAGGTCGGCGAGGATCTCACAGCTCAGCATTACGGATGGATGGCCTTCCGACGCGAGCGCCCGCACCTCAGTGAGTGTGGGGGTCAGGTTCATTCTAGGCCTCCGAGCTGCGCCATGCGCTGCGCTTCAAAATAGCTCAATCCCATGGCCTCGCGCACGAGGTGGTTGGTTTCCTGCGCCTGCTTGCGCGCTACCTTGCTGCCCTCGATGATGATCTCGTCAACCATTCCTGGATTGGATTCTAGGGCCGTTCTACGTTCCCGAATGGGATCAAGGAACCGGTTAAGTGCCGCGGTGAGCTTCTTCTTGACTTCCACGTCACCCACTCGACCGGTGCGGTAGCGCTCTTTCAGGTCTTCCACCTCAGCGGTGTCGTCGTTAAACGCGTCATGATAGGTGAACACGGGATTGCCCTCCACATGACCTGGATCAGTGGCGCGCAGACGGGTTGGATCCGTGTACATCCCGCGCACTTTCTGCTCCACCACTTCGGCTGAATCGCTCAGCATGATGGCGTTGCCGACGCTCTTGCTCATCTTGGATTGTCCGTCCGTACCCACGAGCGTAGGCACATCACCAATCAGCGTATCCGGCAGGGGGAAGACTTCGCGATACAGCGTGTTGAACCGATTGGCAATCTCGCGCGTGACCTCAAGATGGGAGGCTTGGTCCTTGCCCACCGGCACAATGCTGGCTCGGACCATCAGAATGTCCGCTGCCTGGAGCACTGGGTAGCTCAGGAGGCCAAGTGATGCGGTCTCGATTTTAAGATCTCGCATCACATCCTTAAGTGTTGGTACCCGCTGAAGTCGTGGCACCGAGCAGAGCATGGTGAAAAACAGAAAGAGCTCACTCACGTCGGGTACCAGCGACTGAAGATAGATGGTACTGCGATTTGGATCGATCCCCACGCTCAAATAATCCAGCACGAGCTCGCGAACGTGTTCGCCAACGGTAGAGAGATCCTCATAGGCGGTGGTCAGGGCATGATAATCGGCAATCAGAAAATAGCATTCGTAGTCATCTTGAAGTCGAACGCGATTCGCGAGCGAGCCAACGTAGTGGCCAAGATGGAGCTTCCCGGTGGGGCGATCACCGGTGAGCAGGCGAAGCTTGGGCAAGATGCACCTCCGAAACATAGAAAACGCCCCTCCGTCCGACAGGGACGAGGGGCGCTCTCGTGGTGCCACCCTGTTTCGATTCGCCACCGGCGAATCCTCACTTCAAGCACGGAAGCACTTAGCGGTGCTTCGATGCTCTAGACCCTGATAACGGTGGTCACTCCGTCAACGCCTACTCGGTCCGCTCAGGGCGGACGTTCGGGTTGCAACTCCCAGGCCCATTCAGGACGTTCACAGGACCGACTCGCACCAGCCGTCGGCTCTCTGACCTGCTACCCGCCCGTACTCTTCCTGATCCCAGTCTTTTGATATTGTTCCGTGGCGATATTATAAGCCGCATGTTCGGCCTGGTCAATTTTCGAAACCGCGGCGCGGCGTTTGAGTGCGGCACGGGTGAGCACCTCGTACCGAGCTCCCTGATGATCAAGATGGCTGCGAAAGAGGATGAGCTCTTGAATTGAGGACGGGGGTGGTCGTTCTGTTTCATTGGTCGGCTTGATGGCTCGTTGGAAGGGGATGCGTGCCCGACCAAGCGTGATGTGGGCGCGAAAGGGCGATGCGGTGAGCTCCAGATCCGCCAGTATCAAGAGTAGCTCGCGCTGGGCCGGGTGGAGTGATCCGGACTCTTCGCAACTTAGCCAGACGAGCCGCGGCCGTTCGCGCGATGCAGGACTGATGACTTCACCGGCCGTGAGTTTGATAGTCGGAGTGTGCGCTGCCACCTGAAGCAACGCGTCCTGAATGGTGGATGCGGCACTGGATGGCTGTGAGCCAATGAAGAGCACTGTGATATGCCAGGACTCCCGGGCTGTCCACCGGAAGTAGCCGGGCAGGGCTCGTTCCATCGAATCTTGCGCATTTGAAATCCAGGGATTCCATGATTCTGATACCGGGGCGGCGATGAAGAAACGCCAGTGGTCCGACTCGTTCACGCTGTAGTTGTAAGCGGCTCAGTCCGCCGGTTTCCAATGATCGCACGGTGCGGGCATCCTGCGATGGCTTGTGGATTTCAGTGAAACTCTGGCTGGAGCACTAAAGGATCGACTTCCAAGACCCTGCCGGGACACGCCGTGCTCAGCGGGTGCGCGCCAGAGTTTCTCGGCTCCACTGGGAGCGCCGCCATCCCTGGCGGACCGGCCCCTGAGGGCCGCACCGCCAGGGATGGCAATCAGCAACCGGGAGTCCGGAGAGCGGCCTCGACGGCCGTGCCACCAGGGATGGCAGCGCTCCCAGTGGGGCCGGGCCGGCTTTGCCCCCGGGGGCCCCAGGGGCTCTTCGTTCTCCTGCAAGGAGTAGTCCGCGACGTAGCACGGGGCCTTGTGCCATAGGAGTGGGCAGGTTTGGTCACAAATGCGTAACAAGCCCGAATTTGGGGCGATTTCAGGCACATTCAGCCTCATGTGTGAGCTTTCGGGCCCGAAACGATGCGGAACTCAGGGCTCAAACGCCCTCCCAAGGCATCCAATGCGTCCCCCGAGGGCCATTATTTGTCCCGAATGGGCTCGAAAATGATGCTCAGCGTGTCCTGTTACGCGTTTGTGATGAAAGGTGCCCACTCCTATGGCAAAAGTCCCCGTGCTACTTCGTTCCGCCGATAGCTCAACTTTGAAAAGACCCTGGGCATTCACCCCTGTCCTTAACAGGACAGGGGTGAAGTGAGATCACGCACACATCCGCGCCCGGGTCAGTAATGGCAGGAGCGCTTCAGTTAACTTGAACACGACCAGTGGCGCAAGCACCATACGGAGCGTGGGCGTCCGCCTTCCTCGGGGGCCGCGCGCACGGCTAGTACAGCTAGGCGCAGGAGGCTCGGGCGTGCCCGCGCTGCATCGCAATAATCATTCCCGTAAGAATCGTTACTGTGAACGACGCCCGGAACCGGTATGCTCAAAATGTCCGGCGCCAGTGGCGTCAATGATCCGGAGGGGACCGACCTATGCATTGGACAAAAGCCGCGCTCCTGGGCGCGGCCGTGGTTGTGATTGGCGCATTACCCGGCGATTCTACTCAGGCTCAGGAAATGGGCGGCAGCTCATACCCCGGTCCATATTATCTGGGTGCGCCCGATGCGCCCGTCACCTTTGAGGAGTACGCGGATTTTCAATGACCTGGTTGTGGCAAATTCACCCGTGAGGTGTTACCACAGCTACTTGAGAAATATGTTGGCACCGGACAGGTGAAGTTTGTTTGGAACGACTTCGCCTGGATCGGCGATGAAAGCCGTCAGGCCGCCCAGGGTGCGCGCTGCGCGGCGCGCGAAGGCCTGTTTTGGGGCTACCATGACATGCTCTACGCCAATCAACGCGGCTACAACCAGGGAACCTTTTCTGCCTCGAATCTCAATCAGATTGCGGCCAATCTGGGACTCACTCCCGAGGCCTTTAGTACGTGCCTGAGCACCGCGGAAGACATGCAGTCCATCCGCGACGATCTGGCCGCCGCCCGCAACCTGGGCATCACCGCAACGCCCGTGTTCATCATCAACGGTCAGCGCGTGGCCGGTCCCCAGAGCGTCGATTTCTTTTCACAGATCATCGACGCGAAGCTCGCGGAAGTTGGCCGCTAAGCCGCGCTGCCGGGAGTTGTTCAGCGAAAGTGATGCGGTGGTGG
>JBJXFJ010000224.1:0-16422 GCA_046154735.1 Chloroflexota bacterium
CTCCAAAACGGCTGACCGACTCTGATATCGTCACCGAGCTGGCAAAGCGCGATATTCACATCGCGCGGCGGACCGTTTCAAAGTACCGCGCGCAGCTCGATATCCTTTCATCTCGGCTCCGATAACCTCAGCGCCCCTGATCGAATGAGATGCCCGTGTTGGCGTTTCGGCGTCATTCGGCATGCGCGGAAGTGCCTCCATCATCGGCATTCATCCGGCGAGGCTCACACGCTGTGTCCAGCTTGCCACCGTGACGCTCCGATGAAATTCACCTAAGAGCCGATAGGTTCGAGAACACTCGCGCTTTTGGGCGGCTGGCGTCGCACGCTCAATGGGCAGCTCCAGATGACGCGTGGCTGTCCTTCGCTCCTGCTCTAATTCTTGGGGCCATCCAGTCTGTGGCGTGGACGGCGAGCCCAGATGATTCACCGCCGCCCCCGGGGCGTCCCCGGATGCGTCACCTTTTCGCAAGCCCCCGTATCCCTATCATGTTGAGACGTGCGATGGACCCGCGGACACATCAACCCAGGATGAACACCACCTCGGATTATGGTCGTTCATCGTCTGGGATGGGCCGTATTCAGGGCAGGCCCGCCGCAGCTCCCGGACCTGCTGGACATCGGTAACCGGGAACGTGTCCCGGTCACCCAAGATATCCCCACATTCAGCATCCGAGTCCTCCGCTGAAGTTCCCGTCATCGCGAGGCACGAGGGATCTCCCGGTCGAGACAGCCACGGATGTCAGATGAGTCCGGCCGCCCCTGACGCCGGCTGCCGACATGCCCGGGGGATCCCTCGTCCCTCGGAATGACAGAGACTCCGGCCGAGGACCGAGAGACTGGTTCCAATGTGCTCATGAGAGACTTCGGAGGCAGACACCGAGGCCGGTGAATGATCCAGGCTAGCTGCTTTCCTGGCTACATGCATGGATGGCTGGTCAAAGTGAGCCGCGCCGCGTGCGGGGCAGAGTGTCTCGAAGGTGGGTGCGGTCGCGTCGAGACTCTGCGCTTCTTGCGTCCCCGAAAGTTACCACCTTCGGTCCCCCTAGACGGCTCCCCGAATCCAGTGAATAAGGCGCTCAGGGTCAGAAGCGGACCCTGGCAGTCTTCAAATTACCGCGCGGAAGACCGAGACGGTGATGAGCCCGACCAGAAGCCCGATGAATGGTTGCCGACTCAAGCCAGATGCCAGGGCCGTAAGTGCCGCGGCGAGTAGGATGGGGGACTCTTGCAGGCCCATCGGCGTCATGAGATTCGGCGCCACGAGCGCACTGAGAATTGCAGTGGGCACAAATTTCAGTCTATGCGCAAGCCAGGGCTGCAGCGCACTTGGCGGGACTGCCACCAAGCCAATCAGTCTTGTGGCATAGACCACGATCCCTGAGATAGCGATCGCGGGCCAGAAATCACCGTTCAAACCAGCCCCCAAGGAGCGCCCCGAGCACGCCACTCACTGCAATAGCCAGACCGAGTCCCAGGAAGGGCGTCAGCGCAATGCTCACGCCACCGGCCACGAGCATTGCGATCAGCCCACCTGCTCCCTTGATCTGGGGAACAACCAGAGCAATGAAGAGAGCGGTAAATGCGAAGTCCAAACCGAGCGACTCCGGGGATGGAAGAAACTGCCCCAGTGCGAACCCGAGCCACGTACCCGCAACCCAGGCTAGCGCGGTGACCAGGCCAGCCCCAGCCATGTACGCCGGCTGGAAGCCCTCTCGGGCAGCACGCGCGGAAACCACCGCGTATGTTTCATCATTGATCGCGTAGGCCAGGAGGAGGCGCCGGAATAGTGGCTGTTCTCGCAGGGCTGGCGCCAACGATAGCCCCATCACCACATGGCGAAGACTCATGACCAGTACGGCCAGAGTGATGGTCGCAAGTGAGGCGCCACTCTGTAACAGTGGCAGTGCCACAAACTGCGCCGCCCCAGAATATGTGATGAGCGACATTCCCATGGACTGAACCAGAGTCAGACCGGCTTGTTCACTCAGGCGTCCAAATACCATTCCGTAGACACTCACGCCTACGGCAACGAGCACCATATCTCGGGCCCCGACGACGAAATTCCGTGGGATGCGGAGGCTCAACAACACTCGATCTTCTCTCAAGGCGGTGTCTGCCTCGTTCCTCAGGGAAGGAGCTGAAACGGACGAAATCACTCGAAGAACGAAGCTCGTTCGAACGGGAGGCTAGCTCGTCGCTGGTGATGATTCCCTTTCATGCGCGACTCGCTGGGGCTGTCGAGAGAGCACGGCCACGGCGATCAGAACACCCAACACCGCCACCACCGAGATCATAAGTCCCACGGGCACCCACCACGGGTCATAGCGCATCTCAACACGGTGCTCTCCCGCGCCCACTTGCACGGCCCGCATCACAGCATTCGCGCGAATAACCGGGGCTTCTTGTCCATCAACCCAGGCACGCCAGCCCAGGTCAAACCGGTCGCCAACCACCAGAAAGCCCGCGGCGTCTGAACTTGTCCGAGCACGCAGCATCGATGCGCGGTTCTCAAGCAGCTCCGTCTGCGCGGGCGACTCCGCCGCGCTCTCATGCGCCGCGGCAGAATCAGCGCGGTCCAGAACAATGCCCTGCCGAAGATCTCGCGCCGCAGCCACCAGATCGCCTGCCGCTGGAGCGTCCACTGGCATTGGCTCCGCGCTCGTCCGGAAATAAACCTTAGGCAACGCCTGCTGATTCTCCAGAATCACCACATCTGCATCCTGGTAAACCGAACGATATTTCATCCGATCAGTGGTGGTCAGTGAGCGAGTAGCATATGATCCCGCGTCCCGCAGACCCAGTCCATGGAGCAACAGCACCCCCGAGGGCGCAAGGTTCCGCACCTCAATTCGATCAATCTCCATAGGCGGATCAATGGGCAGCACGGTGCCCGCGAGCTGGCTCGGAAACGATTGTCCGTTCGGTACAAACGCGGGACCATAGTACGCCCACAGAGCGTTCACCGGATTGGGCGCACCCCGCCGATATCCCGTGAGCTCAAGCCCGTAGCGCAGGCCGTACCTCCGCTCTTCCCCATCTGTCGCAATCAGCGAAACCTGAGCAACCGACTCCCCGATCTCGGCGCCATCCAATCCGTCGACCGCGCTAATGACGGTCAAGCGATCAGCATACGTGGATGATCCACGAAGCACCTCAGAACCTGCCGGATTTAACGCACCACCATTGACCAACCGCTCAGCGGGATGGAAGCGCGTCTCATTGAAGAGCAGCGATCCGGCCTGCTGTCGCGGCGCCACCACATAACGCACGTTGAACAAATCCAGCAGAACATTCTCATCTCGCACCATGCCCCACCAATAGTCGATGAATCGCGAAGGCTCCAGTGAGCTATATCCGCCGGCTGCTGAAACCCCATAATGAACGAGTTGATTTGACCCGATGAGGTGGTTCAATCCAGGATCGAGCAAGACGTGGTGGGCATCATTCCGAGCCACTAACTCCTGGATAGCGGGATGTGTTGAATGAAGCTCCCGGCCGGGCGCCTGTGGGTAGAATGCGCCGGCAAACATCAGTAGGTCCGTGGCAACAAGGAGCACGCTACCGACACGGCACCACGCGCGCCAACGGTTAGCCAGCGTCCAGCTCCAGACGGCCAGCGGTGCCAGGGCAATCCAGATGAAGCTGAGCCGAGTGGACGGATTATTCAGATCCACCGCGGCCGAAAGCCCCGCTAGGACGCTGGGTGCGCCAAGCTGCTGCAACTCCCGACGGAATGTCAGGTAGGAAAAATCGATGGACTGCATGACTTCCAGGGGCATTGCTTCAAGGGTCATCCGCAGGACGCCCGCAACGCCCAACAACACCGCCAACATCCCCACCCAGGTCAACGCCAGTGCGCGGAGCCAGAACGCCTCCCAGCGCCCAAACCCCTGACTGGCACGTCGATTGAGCCAGTCCGCGCCAATGCCCGCCAGGCACCCCACGGCAAGCATGATGACCAGACTGAAGCGCGCGGGCGCACGCATGACCGAGAATCCCGGCAGATTCCAGAGCCAGTAATAGGGATTTGGCGTGGCGTAGTCTCCAAGCGCCAGCCAGAGATTGAGAAGCACGCCAAGCGTGAGCCACGCGACGACTCGGCTCCGGACGAAGAATACGGCCACGGCGGCCAGCAGCAATGGCAGCACACCCAGATACAGCGTGGTCTCCTGCGGCGGCCAGAGCGACCAATGCTGCTCCGGTCCTGACCGAAAGAAGAACGGGAATAGAAGTGTGAGTAGCTCTGGCGGCGAGAGCGCGTACGACGTCGATACAAAGTAGTTGACGCCCGCCCCGCGCATGGTGAGCCCACTGAGGACAAACAGGGGGAGAAGCTGTACCGCCGACACCGCGATACCCACCACGAGAATGACGCCCCAGATCCACAAACGTGTCACTCGCTCGAAAGTAAACGAGATAACTCGCTCCAGCATGACGGCGGGCAACTGGCCGACTGTTCCGTTGGCCGCGGCACCGCGGGGGCGCCCGTCCGGTCTCCCGGTATCGTTCGAGACTTCCGAGCGAAACGGCCCCAACACAACCCAACCCGCCGCCGTCAGCAAGCTGATGAGGACCGGCTGAATATGCACCCCCAGAAGCTGCACACCCACCACCAACCCGCCCAGCAGCGCGTACCGCAAGCGTGTAACACCGCCCGCCCGGAGGGCCAGCTCCGCCAACGCCAGGAGCGCGGGCAACCAGACGGCGCTGCGGAGAATATTGTCATGTTGCATATGGCCGACCAGAAAGCTGCCAAACGCAAAGACTAAGCCAGCAATGACCGCTCCGAAGGGGCGGAGTCCGAGCACCACGGCCAGCCAGTACGCCAGTACCGCCGCCAGTCCAAAATGCAGCGATCGCAGCAGCGTGATTGCCGTTTCGGGTGAGAAGAGCAGCCCCGTTAGCAACACCAATGGGTGCGCCATGCCGATCTCACCATCCGCAAAGAGTGGATAACCACCGAAGATGTGCGGGATCCAGAGGGGGATCGTTCCGCCTCTGAGCTGGCCCACAAACCATTCCGTCAGCGGGTAATAGAACTGGAGCGTGTCCTTGCCGTAGAACACATCACCGTTCACTAGACCGGGCGCAAAAACCAACAGGGGCGACAGTAACAAACCCAGGATCGCCAGGCCATGATGGACTAATGGATTCACTGTGCACCAGCGCGGGAGCCATCCTGCTCGGTCTTCGGTGAGCTTAGCCTCCGCGGTTGCCAGCACAGCAGCGCCTCCTAGGAGCGGAGGAGCGGAGATCCATGACCGCCCCAGCGCGTCTTTACGAGATCCTAACAAGTGCCCGAGACTGTCGCAAGAAGTGGGCAGCTTGAATCATCGCGCTTTGGAGTGCCGACCTGATGCTCACGGCCGAGTTGTCTGCTCCACCGAGAGGCCCAAATCGATAATGTAGGATAGGCACAGCGCCTGAGCCTTGATCTCCAGTGATTCGTCCTCGCCACTCATCACCAAGGTAACCTGTGGCTGCCCCGCGGCCAACCAGAGTTTCACCTGCGGGGTCACATCCCAAGAGCCGGCATCCCCGGTGGTCGCTGAAACCGCCCCGGCCGTGGCTGCCGGACGAGTCGGTATCAACCTCTCCAGATCACCGTCCCACGATCCAGTCGGCACACCCAGGCGAGTATTGCAGCTTGGCAGAACGCCATATTCCGAGTCCCCGGCGGCTGACCGGCGTGTAGTGCTGGCCTCGGCGTAATGCAGGCTGGCGCGGGTCACTTCCGGAGTTGGCCGGGCCGCCATCAGCGCTGACAGGTCAAAGACGACCACGGTCTGGAGCACGTGCTTTTCACTGAGCTCCGCGTTGTTCTCATAACCAACGACAAAAATGTCACTCTGCTCGCGAATCTGGCGCCCGTCAAATCCCTGGCAGTTCGTTCCCGCTGTGGACCGCGTGGGCGGTCCACAGCGGCTCTGGGCCACCGTGCGCACCTGTGCTGGAGCAACCTCCGTGGCAACCATCTCCTGGGCGGTGCTGGCGGACACGCCAGATCCAGAAAGAGCGATCGCCACACCCAGGCTGACACTCAGTCGCGCAAATGAAATCATTCAGATACCCCCGCAAGTCATGGCGCAACCGTTGTCTTACTCTCCAGCAGTGTATTGCGAAACGGAGCTGGCCGGCCGCCACAGCTCCTCAGCCCCGGGGCCCTACAGTGCTCCGATGGCGGAGTCCTCAACCACTACTTCTAACGAATCGCAGCCCCATCAGCCGACCATGGCGCGACTATCCCCGGGGCAGGAAACGAGCGCTTGATCGAGAGTCGCCGATTCAATCAAGCAGTGACTTGGCCAGCTCCTGCGTTCTGGACTGCTCCGGGATGAAGCTCTCCAGGTCGGCGGTGATATAGCTCACCCCAGGCGTTGGGACGGCGTCCGGTTCCACGACCGGCACGTCAGTTCGACGGCTGTTGACCTTGACATTGGCAGAGAACGAGATCTGCCCTTCCTTGCTCAGTAGCCAGTTCGCAAAAACCTGGGCCGCCTTTGGGTGTGGCGCCTTGGCCAGGTGCCAGAGGTGGTTGTTGTTGCTACTGAGGAAGTCCGCATCTGGAAAATCGATGTTCTTGAGATTCGTGCCGAGACCCTGAGCAGTAAAGTCAGCCAGGATCACCTTGTCCACCGCGCCAAAGCCAATGATGCCGCGTCCGCGCACCATGAACTCCGTGAGCTGACGCGCATCGGTGCTAATGATTGGCTCCTGGTCTTTGAAAAGCTGCCTCATGATGTCGTCGCTGCCCGACTTGACGCGCATCACCGTGGCGGGCACGAATCCGGAGCCCTTAGTGCGCGGGTCCGCGGCGATGATCTTGCCTCGCCATTTGGGATCTGTCAGGTCTTTTAGGGTCTTGATCTCCTCTACCTTCACCTGATCAGAGTTAATCCAGATCACCGGGAAGCGAACAGCGATGGCGGAGTACCCCCACTGCTTATCGGTATCATCGAAGCCCTTCTCAAAGCCGCCGGCCCAGTTTCTATCGTCCAGCACGTCGGCCCGCACCAGGAGCGGGCGCAGGGGCTGGAGCCCATCCGAGGGTCGCACCTGACGCATCTGCTCCTGGAGCGGCATGGTGGCCACGTCCCAGCTAAACAGACCGGCCTTTTGCTCCTGCAGCAATCGCGGCACATAGTCACGCGAGGAGGACTGAAACTGCTGGTGCTCCACCTCAATTCCGGGATACGCCTTCTTGAAGTCATCCATGACTATGCGGTAGCCACCACCAGAGTACGTGGCCACGGAGAGCTTCCCCTCCTGCCGTGCCGCCGCCACAATGCTATTCCACTCAGCCTCACTCACCGCAGCGCTCGTGGAGCTCCCAGTCTGCGCCGCGGGTGATGCCGCCGGAGAAGCAGCCGGCGATGCCGCGGGCTTGGCCGCCGGGGAGGCCGCCGGAGCAGTAGTGGCAGCCGGCTTTGGCGCCTCAGTCGGCTTGGCCGGCGTTGCAGGCGCGCTCGGCTGGCATGCGGCCAGGAGCGCCGCTCCGCTCGTGAGCCCAAGCAATCGCAAGACCTGGCGGCGCGATACGGTCTGGTGTACTGGCAGTTTCACTGCGGTCTCCTCCGAGATGTGCGATTTCTGGAATTCACTGTCAATCACCGAGAATACGAGCCGCGCCTGACTGACGCAAGGAAAGCGATTCGGCTGTCAGTGTCAGTTCAAAGTCGAGTTGAACTGCCCTTGGACACTCACACTCTAACTTGCGGCCGTGAGCCTCACCCCGGTGAGATAACGACGGAAGAATTGCGCTGCGGCCTTTGGAAACGCGCCGGATGGCTCGGTGATCAAGCTCTCCGCGTGTCCCGCGCCAGTGACCACCAACAGCTCTTTGGGCATGCGTGTTTGCGCATAGATACGCTGCGCATGTGACGACGGAACGAGCCAGTCACGCTCACCGTGTGCGATGAGAACCGGTGGATAGTCAATTTCGCCTAGCGCTTTGAGTAATGAGGGACGCCGCCGAGTGAGACTGGGGAAGGCTATTCGGAGCCAGCCACGCCGCCGCCGAACGGCCATGGGGATGGCCCGCAGGAAATTGCGCGTGAAGGCACGTCCATCAAACGGAAACAAGCGCGTGGGTGTCCCCACCGCCGCAACGGCAGCGAACACGTTGGCGCTCGCCGCAGCCATGAGCACGTGATAACCACCCAGCGAAAATCCAATCCCGCCAACCGTCTGATAGCGACTCTGGAGGATCGCCGCGATGCCAGCCACATCTCGTGGCTCATGCACGCCAAAGCTGAATCGACCACTTGACTCACCGTGCCCGCGCACATCCATGGTGTAAATGTCCGCCACGGTCTGAAGCTGACTGGCAAACAGACGATGTTCTGAGCACCCTCGCGTCATCAGCATACCGGGCACCACTAAAATCGCCGCCGAGTGACCGCGCACCTGCCCGGTCACGGCAATGCGCTCACCATCGTCCGTGATGAATGCCTCGCTCGATTCAGCACAGAGCGGACGATCATTGAACGCATCATCAAAATCAAATGTCATTGTCAACTGCTTTCCAGGGGAGGAAAGTGTACAGGCCAACAACCCACCACTACACGTAAAGGCGTCCGCCCCGGACCGGGAGTGAAGACGCAAGAGTGACGGATGGCTAACCGGGGGAGTCTGGAGGCAGTGGCATCACATCCTCCGCTCTTCGCTGTTCAATCTTCACTCGTCACTCTTCACTTTTCACTGCGAAGCCTCCCACCGGCTGCTGGCTGCTGCCGTGCTGCGCTAAACCGCGCCTGAACCGCCGTTAATCCGACGGGAACTAAGGCTTAGTGTTCACGCCATACACTGAGCGTGTTGGTGATCGCATCGACGGAGATCAGTACGGATGGGACTAGCGTGAAGGGCTCGATCTCGATCAAAAGCACCGCTTTCACCATGGATGCGCTTCTGGACCATCTTGCCACCACTGTCTCCGCGGTCTTCGCCCCGCCGCTACTCACACTGAGCCTGATCTGGCTTGCCGCCGACCGAGTCCAGGGAGTCCCAAGCGCCGGACGAAGCATCGCCGCGCTCATCATCGGACTGAGTGTACTTCCGGCACTGTTCATCTATCTGGCATATCGGCTGGGGTACATTCACGATATCAAGCTTTCACGCCGGTCGGACCGCATGGGCCCAGCCCTCTTCGCCACCGCGTGCGCGCTGGCTATCCAGCCCGTCCTGGCATTCCTGGACGGACCACCTACATTTGCCGGGCTCGCTTCTGCCCTTACGGTGCAGCTCGCCGTCCTGGCGCTCGTGACCAATTGGTGGCGGATCAGCTACCACACCGCCAGTATCGGCAGCCTGGCAATGGCTGGACTGGCGTTGCAGGGGCCATCCCTCGCCATCCCTCTCATGGTTGTGGCCGCGCTAGTGGCCTGGTCACGGCTGAGACTGCACTGCCACTCCCCGAGCCAGGTCGTGGCGGGCCTGGCCACTGCAGTGCCATTGCTCTGGTGTTCATGGCCCATCTAGGCGGGGGTCAGTGCTCGGTGAGCGTCATCGTTCCCACAAAGAACGAGCGTGAGAATCTTCCGTCATTTCTTGAATCAGTCCCGGATGACGTTGAAGTCATTCTGTGTGACGCGAGTGATGATGGGACGCCCGACCTGGCCCGAGTGCTCCGCCCTCGAAACCTTGAGGTCGTCGCGGGGCAGGGCAGCATTGCCCACGCTCGCAACCAGGGCGCAAGTTATGCCCACGGTGATCTGCTCATCTTTACGGATGCGGATGTTCAATTTGGCGCCGGCTATTGGCGGCTGCCGCGGGGCACACCACCCTGGGACGGCCTGTTTGGCCCCAAGCTCTCTCAAGGCCAGTTCGCGGAGTATTACCGTTCGGTGGCCTCCGGCCAGGCGAACATGTGGCAGCTCTTCGGCATCGCGGTTGCCTCAGGCTCCAACATGATCATCCGCCGCGAGGTCTTCCACGAGCTTGGTGGATTTCGTCCACGACTCCCCTGCAACGAGGATACGGAGTTGTTTCTCCGTGCGGGAAGACTCGGCTATGACATCCACTTTGACGAGCAGCTCGTTGTCTGGGCAACGGACCACCGCCGGCTCGCGCGCGGCGTGACGCGCAAGTCGCTCCACTCGCTCAGTCGTTCACTGTTGCTCTACGCAACTTGCCGCCGCGTACGTCTCCCAAGAATTCTGCGTCACGATTGGTCTTATTGGAGCTCAGCCCGCGTGCAGGAAGCGAGATAAATCATGGCTATCGCTACCCGTGAGCCCGTTTCGATTTCCACCTCTGGTTCGCTATTCCGAACGGTTCAAGGCGGGCGAGGCCCGCGCCGGCCCCGGATCGCCTTGTTCACCGAGACATTCCTGCCCCGGGTGGACGGTATTGTCAATACCCTCTGCTGGACGCTTCAGGGTCTGGTTTCTGCCGGTTGGGAGCCCGTGGTCATTGCGCCACATGGCAACACGCAATCCGTGTATGGCGTCCCGATCATCGGGGCAAATTCAACACCCTGTCCCATCTACCCGGAGCTGCGGCTCGGGATGATCGGGCCAGGTGTGTGCCAGCAGCTTGACGCGTTTCAACCCGACATCATTCACCTCGTGGGGCCAGCGATGGTCGGCCTGGGCGGCCTCATCTATGCGCAATCACGCCAGATCCCAGCAATCGCTTCCTATCACACCAACCTCCCTCAGTACGCCCACTACTACTCGCTGGGCTGGCTAGAGGGCAGTGTCTGGGCAGCGCTCAAGGCCATTCACAATCGCTGTGCCATGACGCTGTGTCCATCACAGGCTGTATTGCGCCAGCTCCAGCGGCAAGGGTTTGAACGACTTCAGCACTGGGCTCGCGGTGTTGACTCAGCGCTCTTTGCGCCGACTCGGCGATCAGATGAATGGCGACAGCGCCTCGGGGCTCAGCCGGGCACCACACTGCTCCTCTTTGTGGGGCGCCTGGCTCCTGAAAAGCGCGTGCAGGAGCTGGAGCTGCTGCTGCGTGCCATGCCCAATGTTGCGCTCGCTGTGGTGGGCGATGGCCCCGCGCGGACGGATCTAGAACGCAGCTTTGCCGACCTGCCAGTCACCTTCACGGGCTATCTGAAGGGTGCGGATCTCGCCAGCGCGTACGCCTCCGCGGATGTATTCGTATTCCCATCGGACTCGGAAGCATTCGGCAATGTGGTTCTAGAGGCCATGGCCTCGGGGCTGCCCGTTGTCGCGGCCGCGGCTGGCGGGGTGCTTGATTTGATCAAACCCATGTCCACTGGACTAATCTACGAGCCGGGCAACATTGTGGAGCTCACCCATCATGTCTCTCGCTACGTGGCCAATGAGCCGCTGAGGAATCGGCACGGCGCTGCCGGTCGCGCCACTGCTGAAACCTACACCTGGGATCGGCAGCTTGGAACATTGCTCGACTATTACAGTCAGACGATTGCATCAGCCCAGCGCCTCGCGGCCTAGTCGCCGGCGAGGCACGCGGATTCGAAGGTTCTTCATTGGACTGGCGATCCTCGTGGGTCTCACGGGGCTCGCACTGGGAGCTCAGAACATTGCCCAGGAGATCCTCGGCTCACCGCTGCTCCAGAGCGCCGGGTACGCGGGGATATTCCTGCTCACCATGGCGTGCAGTGCCAGTCTATTCTTGCCAGTCCCGTCGTTCGGTGCCATCGGCGTGGCGGGCAGTATGTTGAACCCGCTGCTGGTTGGCATTGCCGGGGGCTGTGGCGCGGCTACCGGTGAGCTCACCGGCTACGCCACGGGCCGCACCAGCCGCGTCCTGGTGGGCATGGGCAATGCGCCACCCTGGGCCATACGCGTCCAAATGATTGTGCAGCAGCACGGTTTCTGGGGGCTCTTTGCGCTTTCAGCCATCCCAAACCCGTTCTTTGACATTGCCGGTATCACCGCCGGCACGCTGGGCTATCCACCGGCTCGTTACTGGTGCGCGGTGGCCCTCGGGAAGAGCGTGGTTTACACCGCCATCGCCCTCCTCGGCGATAGGATCATGCTGATCCTCCAGGCGCAGTAGATGGAGTTAAGAGTTAAGGGTTAAGAGTTAAGATCGATTGTCTATCGCGTCAGCACTCAGCATCTTTGTCTCGTCTCCGGCCGGGCTGGCCCCGAGCGTGGATGCTCGCGGGGGAGCGTCCCGCATCCACACGGGGGGGCCAACGTGGTTCAAAACACTGAGGATTCCGAAAGCAGTGAGCAACGCGCCGGGCACCACTGGAAAGAGTCCGACGGGATTGCAGACTAGATTCAGAAAACCGATACCGAGTTTCCAGGGAGCGGAGATGTCTACAGCTTGAACGTCGCGGTCCTGCCGTTTGAGCTTGAGAGTCATGTCCGTATTCTGGATATCGGCTCCGGCCAAGGGATGGTCTCAGGAGCGATGCTCAGCGCGCTGCCCAATGCTCAGGCTCTTAACCTGGACATCTCCGCGCCCATGATGGCTGGGGGGCGCACGCATGGCTCCATTTGGTGTTCGGTTCCGCTGTCAAGTGGACGATTTTTCTGAGGCACGCTGCCGTCCGATCGGGACGGCACGCTCGATCTCGGGGGTCTCATCACGCGCCCGTCACCACCGGGACTCGCCGGACAAGGCCTAGCTGTACGCGGATATTCTCCGTCAATTGAACGCTGGTGGCGCCTCCTTCAATCTTGACAATTTGCGTCCGCGCGACGATTTCCTGTGGTATCCATCAGCGCGACCGTCGGCGCCCCTCCAGCCACATCTCCGGGTATGAGCGGAGTGCGCGAGCACCCACACCCGATGCATGAGCAACGAAGCTGGCTTCACCCAGGTGGATTGCCTCTGGAAAAAGCTCCGCCGCGGGCTCACTGTTGGATACAAAAGTCAATGAGTTCGTGATGGGTGATGAGCAACCCGGCTACTCACCCATCACTTCGATAGTTGACGGACGTAGTCCAGCGCAGCTCTGCTCAGCGCCAGCCAATGCTCTGCCTGTGCCGCGGGCACTTCCACCCATTCCCGCATTGGACGCCCGCCCATGGGGTCGAAGTGGCCAACCTCGGGAATGGCCAGTGCGCGCGCGAGAGCGACTGCATCAAGCTTAAACACCATTGCTGCGCCATTCGCGCCAGCGAAGGCCTTGCCATTGATCTTCAGGACGGGCATGCCAAACATCTTGCCCGCCACGACGCCTGGTATATCCGTAAGCTCATCGCGGACCGATTCAAATGTCTCCGGTTCAGACTTCGCCACGACTGACCCCCATCAGTTACGTTTCAAGGCCGATCCAACCAATCCGGGACTGCGGCGCCCGGACGGCAAACATTCATGATATGCCGCGTAGGCACGTCGTATGTTGCTTGCAATTCAACGCGCGCCTACCAACGTGGGTGACTTGGTGTCACAGCCAGAGGCACTCTACAGCACATCCCTGGGCCGCCAGCTACGAAACAGCGTAACACTACCGATCGGGGGAAGTGCCAACACCTACAACGCTCTCGGCATCCTCTCGACCCAGGGGAAGATTGACATGGCCTGCTTTACCCTCGGGGACAGCTGTGCAAGCGCTGGGCCGTAGAGGTGAACCGGCCCGCGGTGCCAAGAACGGTCAGGTTGGTAAATCCTGGCTATGCGGGACTCCGATAATGACGTACCAGGATGCGCGCCTTGAATCCGTTCCAGCACCCACATGCTGATGAGCGTGGTAGGGCCGATACCCTTCATTCTCGCCTGAGCGCGAATTCTGCGCATGGTTTCAGGATCTAAGCGAAGGGTGATGCCCTCCGACAAATGCCGGGCGCATTGAGCGCGCATCGGCTGCCACTCTTCCCAGTAATCAGCCACGCTATGGGTGTCCCAGAACTCCGCCTCCTTCCGTCTGGTCGTGAATTTAGGAATCGGTTCTTTGGGCATCACTTGTCGTTCCTTGGCGGTCATCGTGCATCGCCTCCCTTCTCGTCCTGGTAGGTTCTGCGTTCTTTCCGATCGGCGGGCCTCGCGGCCACAAGGTAATATCCGCCGGAGCATTCAAGGTCAAGCACCACTAGGAGCATGCGTCCAGCCAATGTCGGGCCAAGAGCCAGAAGTCGGCCCAGATACCCTAGGCGCAGGATGGGCTCGCCATGACAAACCTGTTCGACTTCCTCGGGAGTGACCTGGTGGCGGGTGATGTGCGCCACATTGCCAGGATCCCAGATGAGTCGACGGACAAACGCGATGTGTAACCCATTGCGTTACACATCGCGCTTACTTTGGAGGCGTCTCCAGGCAGCGAGCCGGGCGAATGGGCACTGTGGAATCCGTACGTCGCCCAATCCCCAAGACGACTGAATCGAGCAAGAGGCGCTGTAATCAAGCACTGGGGCGTCACTTCCCACCGCCGTTGTGCGGGGTCATTTCAGTGTCCAGTTGGCAGAGGGCCAGGGGAACACCGCGCCCCGTGCCTTCAGATCCCGGATCCGCGATAGCGACCAGCGGCTCACGCGCCCAGGGAACGGGGGAGAGGAAGCTTCGTCCTGCCGCGGGCTGGTCCCGGACGGACGACAATGCAATGACCCTGTTGAATTGTGCTAATGCACCACGCGCTTCTTGTTTTTGAGGTAGTCCACCAGCAGGTACTGTCCCAGCTTGCCCTGGGATGAGAAGAATGCCCGGCCATTGTTCACTTTGGACATGAGCTGAACGAAGCGAGCCAGGCCGGGATCCTGCTCCATCATGAACGTGTTGATGACGATCTCCTCACGGGCGCAGCGCGCGGCTTCTTTGAGCGTCTCCTCAACCACGCCGGGTGAGCGACGGTAGTTGCCCCAGTCATCGCTGCCCCAGCTATAGGTCGTGGGCTCACCATCGGTGATCAGCACAATCTGGCGTGTCCCACCCTTGTGTTTGCTCAAGAGGATACGCGCCTGACGCAATGCTTCCTGGAAATTGGTGCCGCCGCCGTACTCAATCCAGTAGTTGTCAAACAGCATTTCTGGCTTGAGCGTCATCACAAAGTAGGAGAAAGCCAGAATATAGAGATTGTCACGCGGGAAGCGCGAGCGAATCAGCGAATCCAGCGCAATGGCCACCTTTCGCCCTTCCTGAAAGGCGCCGCCCGCCAGCATGGAATAGCTCATGTCCAGCATGATTACGGTGGAGCACTGAGTGACTGACTCCGTCTCATAGATCTCGAAATCGTCCGCACTGAGCCGCACCGGAATGTTCGCCCCCGTGCGCATGAGCGCGTTCCGGACCGTCCGCTGCACATCTACAAGGAACGGGTCACCGTACACGTACGGGCGGGTGCCGTCCAGTCGTTCCGTGCCATTACCGTTCCGCTCCAGCGAATGATCGCCGATGTTTGATGCACGAATCTCACCGAAGACTTCCTGCAAGGCGCGCTGGCCGATCTTGCGAATGGCTTGGGCGGTGAGCTGCCAGTTCTTCCCGCGCTGCTCGATCATGCCGGCTTCCTCGAGCATGCGCGTGAGCTCTTGCATCTGCTCCAGTGTTTGACCGGCTTCCTGGCCCAGCAGGCGCGAGAGCTCATCACCATCCACACGCGAGGCGTCGTTATTGCGTGAGGCTTCGATCAGCTCACGCTCCAGCTCGTCAAAGCTGTTCATGTCGCCCATGACCTTCATGGCTTCCTGGAGGGAGAGTGGCTCATCCCCCGAGAAGTCGTGCTCCCCGCCCTGACCGTGCACCTGGTAGCCCAAGCGATCCAGATTGGCAGCAAGCTGAGCGAGATCCCACTGGAGGCTACTGTCCTTGAACATGCCTTCCATCATGTCCTCGAGCTGACGGCGCATCTCGGGAGTCATGGAATTCATGAGCGCATCCATCTGGGCCATTTGCTTCTGCATGTGCTCCATGAGCTCGTCCAGATTGTTGATGCCTTCTGGAAAGAAGTTACCCCACTTCTGCATGAACTCCTTGAAGTCAGTCTCCGTATCCACGTCCTGCTGTCGTTTCTGGAGCAGATCATTGAGGTCGCGCACCATCTCCTGAATCTGCGCCATCGTTTCCGGCGTCATGTTCTGGAGGCCTTGCTGGAGCCCCTTGAAGTAACTTTGCATGACCTGTTGCTGGAGCATCTGCAGCAGCTCATCAAACTGGGCCCGGGCATCCGGGTCCATGAATTCATAGTCCCGCAGCTCACGCACCCGCCCACCGACATCGGGCGGAAGATGGTCCAGCTTCTCCAGGCGCTGCTGAGCCATACGTTCCAGGAGCTTCTGTAGCGCGGGATCAGGCGACTGACCAGGTTGCCCTTGTTGCCCTTGTTGCCCTTGTTGCCCTTGATCTTGTTGACGACCGCCCTGCCCGCCGGGGCCACCCGCTCCGCGTTCTGAAACACGGTCGCCGTCCTTGATCAAATTGACACCTTGCGTGATGACTTTGTCGCCAAGCTTCAACCCGCTCAACAATTCGACTTTGTCTTCCTGGCTCAGCCCGGTTCCGACTTCGACAAACTTGGCCTTGTCGGATTCAATGATGA
>JBJXFJ010000264.1:0-6758 GCA_046154735.1 Chloroflexota bacterium
TGGAGCGAAGTTCAGCCGCGTATGCATCATTTCCGAGCGTCCACCGGTCAGGAAGTCGATATCGTCCTCGAGGATCGGCGGGGGCGTATCGTGGGAATTGAAGTGAAGTCAGCGTCAACCCTCGACCCGCGTGATCTCAACGGCCTGCGGTACCTGGCTGAGGCTGCCGGAGATCGGTTCCATCGCGGCATCGTGCTCTACCTCGGCGAATTGGCGGCGTCTCTGGGTGGTCGTATGCAGGCCCTGCCCGTTAGTGCCCTCTGGACCGCGGATGCATGACGTGCGGGCAAGCGCGAGCAGATCCGCCATGATCATCGTCGTGGCGCTCATGGCGGGCTGTTCGGCGCGCTCGGTCGCCGCACCTGAGGCACCGCCTCCAGTCACATCGACCATCGTTGCACTCCCGGCCACGCCGGCCCCCGCGTCGCCAACTCCAACGGCCGCCCCTCCAGCCTCCCGGACCCCGACGCCAGTGCCGGCCAGTCCAACTGCCGTACCCTCGCCCACACCCCTCATGGCCGTCTCCTCACCCTCAATCGTCTCGGCAACCGCGATTCGCACGGCTGTGGCCACGGCCGTGCTGCCCGGTACTACCAAGCCCAGTAGCCGTGGCGTCCCGCAAAGCGGACGCGGTGCGTGCCCGGGGACGCACCCTATCAAAGGGAATCAGGGCAGCCGGAGCACCACTGACTGGATCTATCATGTTCCGGGCGGTGGCTCCTACGGGCAGACTGATCCTGAAGAGTGTTTTGCGAATGAGGCGGACGCCCAGGCGGCGGGGTATCGCCGAGCCAGGAATTGATTGCTTTGGAGTTACAGTGTTAGGGGCGATGCCTCGAATTGCGTGCGTGAGCTCAGTCTGCTCCAAACGTGGCAGCGTTACTCCCTCAATCGTGAGCATGCAGTCGTGAAGTCCGGTAAGCTTTCTCCTGACGATCTCCGCCGCCTCGTGCTGGGCAAGCTGGGCACACGCCGCGCGGATGTGCTGGTGCATGCCGCGCTGGGCGAAGACTCGGCCGTGATTGATTTTGGCGCGGAGAGCTGTGTGCTCTCGGCAGACCCCATCACCGCGGCCGGAGAACGGGCCGGTTGGCTGGGTGTGCATGTGGCCTGCAATGACATTGCCGCCATGGGTGCCGCCCCGGTCGGTGTGCTGGCCACGGTGCTGCTGCCGGAAGCATCCGAAGAATCGGTTGTGGCGGTGTTGATGGATGACATGCACCGCGCGGCCGCTGAGCTGGGTATTGAGATTCTCGGCGGCCATACCGAGGTGACCCCGGGCATCCTCGCGCCAATTCTCAGCATGACGGCCGTGGGTCGGGTGCCGCGGGAGCGCATTGTGCGGTCCTCCGGGGCTCGCCCGGGTGATGCGCTGGTACTGACCAAGTGGGCCGGGCTGGAAGGCACAGCGATCCTCGCCACGGATTGCGCAAGCGTGCTGGACGGTCGTCTTTCGGCCGAGATGCTTGGCGCCGCCCAGCGGTGTATCGATCTGGTCAGCGTGGTTCGTGAGGGACGTGCGGCCGCGGAGCTGGGCGCCACGGCCATGCATGATCCCACCGAGGGCGGCGTGCTGGGCGCACTTTGGGAAATGGCCGAGGCCTCAGCATGTGGCTTTGAGCTGGATGTGGAGGCGGTGCCCATTCGCCCGGAGACGCGTGCGATCTGTGACGCATTTGGCGCCGATCCGCTCCGATTGATCTCCAGCGGTGCATTGCTGATTGCCTGCCCGGATGGTGATGGCATGGTGCGTGGCCTGCAGGCGCAAGCGCTGACCGCCACCGTGATTGGCCAGGTGGTTGAGCATGAGCGGGTGCTGCTTCACGCTGGTCAGCGTCTCCCAGCCGGCCCGGTCTGGCGAGACGAGCTCTGGCGGGTGTTGGAGGCGCTCACCCCCTGAATCCTCCCGACCCAGCCCCCTCTCCCCCTGGGAGAGGGCTGGGGTGAGGGACCACGTGAACGCTGGAACACACCTGGCTACCCATCTGCCGACACCAAAAGCCCAGCCTGGTTTATCTTTGGAGAGACAGACCAATTTCATGCCACGCATCTCCGCCGTTCTCTTTGATCTTTACGACACGCTGGCCTATCTTGACGGCCAGGTCATTCGCGATGCGCGCCGTGAGCTTGCCGTGCTGGCGGATGTGAATCATGAAGCGTTCATGGAGCAGTGGCGGGATACCGCCTGGGAGCGCATGCTGGGTGCGCTGGGTACGCTGGATGAGCAAATTGCCTTGATGCTGGGCCGGCTGGGCGCGCAGGACTCGCCTGAGCTGGTGACTCGGATGGTAGAAGTGGAGAACCAGGCCTGGCGTGAAGCCGTGCACCTGTATCCGGAGTCGTTGCCACTGCTCAGGGAGCTGCGCGAGCGGGGCTACCGTTTGGGCCTGCTTAGCAACTGCTCATGCCAGGCCGGCGCGGTGGTCACGGTGCTGGGGCTGGACGCGTTGATGGATACACTGGCGCTCTCCTGCGAGGTGCGCCTGGCCAAGCCAGATCCGGCGTTCTTTCGGCATGCCTGCCAGGCACTGGGCGTCACCGTGGAGCAGACCATGTTTGTAGCGGACGGCGCCTTTGGTGAGCTGGATGCCGCCACGGACCTGGGCATGATCGCCGTCAAAGTGGAGCAGCCCCACCAGAGCGGAGACTATGGCACCAGCGAGCGCTACGATCACTGCATCACGGATCTCGGGCAGGTCCTCGCTTTGCTCCAGTGAAGAGTGAAGAGTGCAGGGTGAAGAATTAGGTTGCAGGAGCGCGATCTTCACATCGCTTCACTCTTCACTCTTCACTGCCGCTAAGGTGGCCTCCGGCGTCGCATGGCGGAGCCGGCCTGGGATGCGCGCGGAGCGGCCGATGATGCAGTCAGCGCTCACCAGCAGGCGAATGAGCCGTGCGAAGCGGAGCTCAGAAAGCCCCGTCTCCGTGCACACCCAGGCGCGGCCGGGTAAGCGACCGCGCTTCCCGGCGCCGGCGTGGAGGGCTTCCACCAATAGCCGCAGGTCCGCCTGCATGTCTGGTGCGTGCCGCCCGCCGGCCACCGCGCGGGCGGCCCGCACGGCGCGCTTCACCAGCGGCTCCACATCCTCCAGCGGCAGTTCCATGGCTGCGGCCATCTCGGCCGGGCGGCGCCGCTCGGCAAAATGGAGACGGAGCACCCGCTGATGCTCCGGGGTCAGCTCAGTGAGCACCTCGTCGCACATCAGGTGCGTATCCCAATCGCGCCCGTCCACGCCGGTTTGCGCGTCCGCCTGACTGAACAGCTCAGCGTGCTCGGTGCTGATCACCCGGATGCGCGCGGAGCGGCGATCCGCCGATTGCGAGCGCAGGTAGCGGCGCAACGCCCAGGGGAACGCACCATGAACGTAGGGGAGAAACGGCGCCTGATCCGGATCCCACCGCCCCGTGAGGTCTGCCAGCAGAATCCAGCTCTGCTGATCCAGATCCCGCGACTCCAGCGGCCCGGGCAAAGGGCCAAGCTGGAATGCGCGCGCGATCGATGATTGAATGATCGGTCGGAGCGCCGCGTGCAAGGTGGCCAACACCGTGCGCTCACCCGCCCGGTAAGCCCGGGCCAGCGTATCGATCTCCGATGAGTCACGCCGCGCGGGCGTCGCTTCCGGGGAATCGCTTGTGTCAGGAACAGATTGCGCCAGCTTCGCGCCCCAGTCCTCCCGCACGGGGAGAGAGCCGGGCGGGATGCTCACAGAGCTCCCGGGGGTGGGATTCATCGCTGCTGGCGGCGCAAGCACCGCGGTCAATTCATTTCGCATCACACACCACTCATCCCTACACGGTTTGGTCCATTTGAATTCGATTCGAGCGCGATGCAAGCGGTCAGTGACACAAGATCTGCTGGGAAGCCCCACTCCGGGCTCGTAGTGCGGAATTCATTCCGCCGTCCTCCCGCGATGTCCCGTACAGGCAATCGGAGCAAGACGGCGGAATGAATTCCGCACTACAAGCCGGGGTCCGGCTTCCGTCCACATCGTGTGTCAACTGATCCACTAGCCTCGGAAGTACAGTCCCGCCAGGGTGCTCAAAAAGGTTCCCAGCGCGGCCAGCAGCACCGCATTCAATTTGGCTTCCAGGCGCTCCACTGAGCGCGTCAATCCATCCAGGCGAGCAGCGGTGACCCGGCCGTACGCACAGCCGTGATCATCCAACCGACGCAGCAGCTCCACCGATTCCTTCAGGGAAGCAATCGGCGGATCCTGGCGCGTCTCCGCGGCACGCCAGCGCCCAATGGCCTGCTCCAACATGTCATGGCTCATAGCGTCATCCCCAGCTCACTGCCAATCTCGTCCAGCACGCGCGCGAGCGCCTGGGAAAGGTTGTCCGTGGATCGATCATCCAGCGCGTACTGCACCTTGAGCGTGCGGCAAAGCGTCTCAATGCCGCGCCGAGCATCCGCCAGGCGCCCCTCAGAAAGGTCCTGTTTGATGAGCACCCGCAGCACCGCGATCTCCGCCCCCACGCCATCCAGCCCGGCCGCCTGCACCAGATCCTGGCAGTCAGCATCGGTCAGGCTGCGCGCATAAAATTCAGCAGTCCGCCGCTCCTCAGCCGGCCGCACCCCCGGCGGCGCGGCACGCCCACGTCGTCTGGCCACACCATCACCTCACACAATATAGAACATATGTTCTATAGAATTGCATGGTACGCCGCCCGGCGCGCTACGTCAATAGGGGACACGCTCATAGGGGTAAGCACGCTTCGCCACGGACGTGTCACAACCATACGCGGCGGCGGCCATCGCTCCGCTGAAGGAGGCTGCCGCGTGGGCCGCGATGATCTGGCTCGGGAGCCCGAGCGTACCCTGCCTGAGTACCGTTCAGCGTTTCCAGCATCGCAATCACCCGCGAGAGCGAGGGAACGCCGCACTGGAGGAGCAGGAGCTGTTTGCCCGAGAGCGATGGGCGCTCATCCTCGTGACATTGCCGCTGGGCCGCGAAAAGCCATCCCCGTAGCCCGGCCCCCGGACAATGGGGATCGTGACGATCGCGTGCTTCACCGAGGCCAGCACCGGCTGGGCACTGGCCAGCATTACGTCACAAGGGAGATTGACCAGTTCCACGAGTGTTCGATCGACATATCCCGCGGCCCGGGAATCGAGCGCAACCCAACCAACCGGATTCGATCCAACAGGTCAGATCAGCGATCACGGTAGGCATCGCGCCGGTGCCGAACGTAGTGCACGAGAACGCTCTGCACCCCAGAATCCACATCGTAGACAATACGCCAGTCACCCACCCGCGCGCGGTTAGGTCTGCTCCGACCCCACAAGCCTGGTGCTGCCGCGTGGGAACGGCTCGGTCTCGAAACCGTGGATGAGAGTCAACACTCGCACTGCAATGGACGCGGGCAACCGCCGGAGGTCCTTTTCGACCGATGGCTTGACCGTGACCCTATACAGGTTCACGCTCCAAACGCGCCCGCAACTCGTCAAGAGATAGGGAAGGCTCCTCACGCCGTTCCGCAACTACCCCCAGGTCGTGCAGATCCTCGAGGAGCTGCTGATAGCGAGCCACCGAGAGGATAACGGCCGTCCGCCGCCCCTTGGCATCAACAATGAACTGCTCCGTGGACGTTGCCATAGCAGACGCTCCCTTCAAGGTTGAAGTGTACCCCATCACTGGATCACATCTGTGGCCCGGACTAGCCCGGGGCGGTGCTCTGGGAGACCGTGCTCATCCAGGGTCTCTCCGGTGTCGGGATGTGCCGGTACGAAATGGGTACACGCCTCTTGACCACCCGTTGTGGTGGCCCCCGCTGACTCCGTCGTCTCAGACCAGGATTTTTCCCGAGATTGATTGTCTCTAAACGCCCAGTGGATAGCCACGAAGTGACGAATGTGATGGATTTGTGATGTGATGTTCCCCACTTTCCCCCTGCCGTCCGTGGCGTTCCGCCGCGTAATTCGCGTTTAATACCGCCGCCTGGCCGGGTCCGTCTCGGCTAGACCAACGCGGTAGGAGCACCCCATGCGCCGGACGGCGCTCGCACTTTTCCTGGGAGTCATTGGACTTGCCCAGTGGTCGCCCATCTCCAGTCTCTCGGCGCAATCCGCGCCGCCCCTCAGCGGCAAGCAGTTTGGCGTCTCAATCGCCGGAGCCGATTTCGCCGAGTCCCGTCTCCCGGGTACCCGAAATACTGATTACATCTATGCCGCGGATGCGTCCCGACAGCAATATCTCGCCACTCGTGGCCAGAAGTTGATCCGCATTCCGTTCCGTTGGGAGCGCGTGCAGCGCACCGCCTTTGGTCCACTCTGGACCGACGACATTGCCGGCCTGCGAGCCATGCTCGATGCTGCCGCGGCCGCCGGGCAAGTGGCCATCCTGGACATGCATAACTACGCCCGGTATTACGATGTGCCGCTCACCCGCGCCGATGCGGCCAAGCTGAATGACGTGTGGCAGAAGCTGGCCCACGAGTTCCGAGGGCACCCCGCGCTGTTTGGCTACGAGATTATGAATGAGCCGCACACCCTGCCCGAGGGCTCCAGCGCCTGGGCCGATCTGGCCCAGGCAGCCACCACGGCCATCCGCAAGGAAGACAGTAACGCCTGGGTGCTCGTGCCGGGCTACGCCTGGCAGGGTGCCTGGTACTGGCCCCAGAACAACGCATCGCTCAACGTCACCGACCCCGCGGGACGGATGCTCTACGCTGCTCATCAGTACTTCGATCGAGACGGCTCCGGCACGTACGGCAGCGGATTCGATCAGGAAGGCGCCTACCCGGCCATCGGCGTGGAT
>JBJXFJ010000265.1:0-21383 GCA_046154735.1 Chloroflexota bacterium
TCATCACTCATCACTCATCACTCATCACTCATCACTCATCACTCAAACCGTATTCGGCGTACCGCGAGTCAGTCGGCAAGCGTGACGATTCCCTCATCCCCGTCAACTTCCAGCGTCTGGCCGTCCCGAACCGTCGCGAGAATACCCGGCAGGTTGACAACCGCGGGAATGCCATATTCGCGCGCCACAATGGCGCCGTGCGACACGTACCCACCCACCTCCATCACAATCGCGCTGGCCCGAAGAAAGAGCGGCGTCCAGCCGGGATCCGTGGATGGAGCCACCAACACATCGCCTCGCTGAAGCCGCTGCCCTTCATTGGGGTGGCGAATCACTCTAGCCGGACCACGCGCCTTCCCAGATGCGGCCGATACACCGGAAACGCGGCGCCCGCCCCCACTCCGGGCATCGGTCACGCCATGTGCTGGCGGTGCCGTTTGCGGGCTGCCTGGCATCGTCGTAGGGTTGCCCTGCAGGTCCAGAATCAACGTGTCTGGTGGCTCCGCACTCAGCCAGGCTGCTCGTTGCTCTTGCCGCTGCTGCACCAGTTCACGTGCACCTTTGCCATCCCAGTCACCTTGCAGGTACATGCCCAGATCCAGCCAGGTAAGGTGGAACACGTCGTCCGGGGTATCCAGAAGACCCGCGGTAGTCATCCGCCGCCCTCCTTCCAGTGCGATCCTGCGCATGGGCTCCAAGATCGACACCAGCACAGACTTTGACTCCTCTCGATGAGCGCTTGCCTGGCGGGCGCACTCTGCGAACCAGCGCACCAGCGGCCGCGCCACCCGAGGCAAGCTGTCCACCTGGGCCTCGCCAGCTCGTCGGCGCTCTTGCGCGGTCAACCTCGGCGCCGCCGGAATGCCCGTGGCCAGCAGGTAGCGCACTTGATCGACGATGTACGTTGGATCTTCGTTCCAGCGCGGATTGGCGAGCTCCAGTTCGTACACTCCCCGGTGACCAAACTCATGGAGAAAGTGTTCCAGCTCTCGCCGGAATGGGCTGGTTAAGTCAAGTGACAACCAGCCTTCAGGGTCACGATCCTCGCTTTCAATCCAGCGTCGGGCAGGAGCATCGTGCTGTGCCGCCTGTGCGAGATCAGTGATTCGATAGCCCTGGTTCGCGCTGACGACACCACCACCGTCAGCCATCAGTGCCGAGGCGATGGTGCGCGATTGGCCGGGCCGGAATCGTTCCAGTGCGGATTCCAGTACGCCGTACCAGAGCGTGGAGCCGTTGGCGAGCTGGAAGTGTCGAGCAAACGGGACCGAGACCCGGGAGATGCGTTGAAGGGTGCTGATGAGCTCCTGCCCAGACAGGCTGTCCACCGAGACGAACGTCTGGTGACGGGTGAAGGCTCTCACACGTGCCATTTCTGCCGGAAGCGTGCGCGCGTTTTGCCACAGTGCGCCCATGAGGCGTAGCATTGCCACTCCTCGCCGCCGGCCCTGGCGACCTTGCATCGGCTTGCCGGCTGGCACCGGAATCTCCGGTTGTCCCCCACCAAACCCAGAGTTGATATCGCGCGGCAGTAGGCCCAAGGCATCGTAATACGCCCACTGAATGACCGTGAGGTCAAAGTAGGCCCGGCCGTCGATTCTTCGCAGTGTCTCCATCCCCTTAGGCACTTCATAACCTGAGGCTTCCAGGTTCACCAGAAGAATCATGCGCACGATGGACTGAGTGCCCTCCCAGCTCATCACCGTGGGTACGCCAGGCAGAACGTCCTTGAGATTTACATTGGACCAGATGACCGGTAAGTGGCGTGCACCGGGCGGTGCCAGTCGGGGAACGCGTGTCACCGGGCGAGCCTGGAGAATCCACCAGATTCTCCCGTCAAATGCCCACTCCACATCCTGAGGTTCCTGGCCGTTGCCTAATGCCCAGTGAATCCGCTCAATGAGCACGGCAAGTTGCTCAGCCTGTTGAGCCGAAAGGACGGCGAGGCCGAGCCGGCTCTCCACAAACATCTGGGATTGCTCGTAACGCAAGGTCCAATCCTCTGGATTGATGGCCCCGCTGACGAGCGCCTCGCCGAGGCCGGAGACGGCACTCAGTCGAATGACGTCTCGCCGGCCTGTCACGGGATCACACGAGAACGCCACTCCGGCAGCCACCGGCGGACCCTCCGGCCCTTGCACCATTGCACAGAGCACTACCGCGCAGGCCACGTCGTGATCACTCAGATCAAAACGTCGACGATAGACAAGTGCGCGGGGTGTCCAGAGCGATGCGTAGCACGCCAGCACCGCCAGGATCACAGAATCAAGGCCCTCAACGTTGAGCACGCTTTCATGAATGCCGGCAAACGAGGTGCGCGCACCGTCCTCCGCCGTGGCGCTGGAGCGCACGGCTAGCAGCGCCGAACCAAGTCCGGACTGCTCGAGGAACTGTCCAATCTGCTGCCGAACCTCGCTGGGAAGCTGGGCCGCCCGAATACCTTCGCGAAGCTCGGTCAGCCGGGTTTCCATCTCGGGTGCACCAACTGACTCAGCGGAGACGCCGGCAAGCGCACCGACGAGCTCGGCAATCTCCGGCTGCGCCATGACCTCTCGGTAGACATCCGCTGCCAGAATCCCACCGTGAGGCACACGGAACCCGAAGCGCTGCAAACGACTCAGGTTCCAGCCTTTTCCCCCAGCCTGCTGAACACCAGCCCGCCAGGCATCGTCATAGGTCAGCATGCACACCATGGGCTGCAACCTCCCGAGCGTAGAGACGCACCAATCGTCAGGGTATAGGCCAGATCAGGAGGGTGTCCAATCATCAGCCGCGGACTGGGTTTTCTTCGGTAAACAGCCGTACCCAGTCAGCGTACTGCCACCACCGCGAGCGCCGTCAGACTCCCACGGCTGGGGTTCGGTGACATGAGATGTATCCACACTTTGAGCCCGGCCCATCGCTCGCATACTGAACAGATTCGCTCTCGCGGCTCAGCTTCACGGCAACCGCGTCATTCACCTATAGTCAGGTCGGCCCACGCTTCTCCTATGACCACAGCAACACCGGAGCCCATCCCTCGATCTGACCGCACGCGGACGCTGCTCGCCGAAGTCCGCCGATGGCCGATGGCTTATGCGCTGGCGGCGTCCGCGCTGACTTACTCGCTGGCCGCGGGAAACACCTTCCGCCTCATTGGAATCGTTGCCTGGGTCGGTGCGGTGGCCTGCTGGATCTATGCCTGGTGGCCACGCAGTGAGCCCGGGATCAAGCCCGCGCACAGGCCCCGCTGGTGGGTACTCATCTCACTCGCCGCCATTGTGGCGCTCGGGATCTTTTTCCGCTTTCATCGACTCCATGACACTCCGTATGAGCCCACCAGCGACCACGCTGAAAAGCTCCTGGACGTCCAGGATATTCTCGATGGCCAGCGGCCAATCTTCTTCAATCGCAACACCGGCCGGGAACCGGCCCATTTCTATGTGATTGCCGGCATGGTCCGCGGCCTTGGTCTCCCGGCCGACTTCGACACGATGAAACTGGGCACCGCCGCGATCGATGTCCTGACCATTCCCGCAATCTATCTGCTGGCCGCGGAGCTGGGAGGTCCGGCAGTTGGCCTCGCGGCGGCCCTGGCTTACAGCATTTCCGCCTGGCCGGTGGGCATTGCCCGGGCCGGATTGCGCTTTCCCTATGCGCCCTTGCCCACCGCACTCGCACTCTGGCTCCTTTTCCGCTATCTGCGCCGCGGCGACCGGCGCGACGCGCTGTTGCTGGGCGCCACACTGGGAATCGGCTTGTACGGCTACAGCCCGTTCCGAGTGGTGCCGCCGGTCATCCCACTGGCGTTCGGCCTCGCCTGGCTTATGCACCCGGGCTGGCGAGCGCGCGGTGCGCAGCTCCTTGGTGATCTGCTGCTAGCGGGTCTTACCAGTCTGGTTGTCTTCATTCCTCTCGGCCGGTTCATGCTGGAGCAGCCCAACATGTTCTGGTATCGCGCCGCCAGCAGGGCGGTGGGCGACGAGGGCCGCCCGCCGGACGGAGCGAGCGCGCTTCTCGAGAGTATCCAGGTTTTTCTCCTGAACAATTGGAACGCCGCGCTAGCCTTCAACCTGCGCGGCGACTCAACATATGTGAATGCCTATCGCTGGGCGCCGTTTCTGGATACGCTCAGCGGTGTCGTCTTTCTCGCGGGGGTGGGCCTGGCCGTGCGCGCGATCGTTCTGCAGCGTGACGTCCGCTGGCTTATCGTCCTGATCTCATTCCCGGTGCTATTTCTTTCCTCCACGCTAGCCGTGAGTTTCCCAATCGAAAATCCAAGCGTTAATCGAGCCGGTCCAGTGCTGCCCGTGGCCTTCGCTCTGGTGGGCCTAGGTCTCGGCCGCCTTATGACGGTGCTGCGGCAAACCCATGAAGTGAGCACCCGATATCTGGCCGCGATTCTGCTGGTGTGCGGGCTCAGCGTGGCAGCCGCTGAGAATTACGAGCGCTACTTTATTCGATTCGACGCCCAATATCGGGACTTCGTCCTGAATACCTCAGAAGTGGCAGACGTAGTAGAGCCTGAGCTTGACAATCGGCTCACCCTGGCCCGAGTCTACGCATTCAACTGGCCGTTCTCGTACGATACCCGCAATCTGGCCATCGCTCTGGGAGACATTCGCTGGGCCGCGCGGAATTCGGTACCCGAGCAGGCGCCGATACCCTCACCGGTGGGCAGCGACATGCTGCTGATCATCAATCGTGAGGATCAACGGCGGCTTGATGAGATCCGCCTGCGATGGCCGACCGCGACGATTCGGCTGGTGCCCTCCTCACAGGCGGGTCGTGAGTTTTTCATTGTGCGTGTACCAGCACAATAGCACCGCGCACCAGATCGCTGGCGCCCCAGTGTACCGCCCGTGTTGCGTGGCTGCCAGACCAGCCTCTAAGCTGGAATTATTGCAGCCACTTAAAGCGCGAGTTTTGCGTCAAATATATGAGCCGAGATTCATTACACTTCACTCGACGAACGTTTGTGGCGGGCATTTCCGCGTTTTCTCTCGGACTTCTGGCGACGCCCGTAACCACGACTTCCGCAATGGCCGTTGCGGAACCGCGTCCATCCCCAATCCCGGTACGGATCGGCCGGATGAGCCATGACGGCCCGGCGTTTCGTAATGGCAACTCCCTGGGCGTGTCCGTGCCTGGGCAGGGCGGAGCTGCCTCCACGCTTCGAAACACCCGGGCAGGTGGCCAGTTCTCCTCCGAGCCGCTGCCCCTCAGCTTTCCAGCCACCCACGCAGGCCTGCACTGGACTACCGATGGATTTCTCCCGGAGCTCCTGGTGGAGCTCCGCTGGAGTCGTGATGGGCAGCGCTGGTCTCCCTGGCGCGAGACGCCAGTGGAGACACACGGGCGCGATAGAACTGACGATGCGACGTTTTCCACGCTTATTGCGCTCCGCGGTGCCACCTGGCTCCAGTATCGGCTGACCTTCGGCGCTGAGCCTGGGAGCGGCGGCGTCGCGAACCTGGGTGTGGCCTATCTCGATGCCGGAAGGACGCGTCCGGAGCTTGGCAGACCGAGCGGCATTGTCGACCAATTTCGAGCGTCAGCCCGGCGTGGCCCAGCGGACCTGCTTGACAGAGTCATCACCCGTGAGCAATGGGGCGCGGATGAATCAATCCGGTTCAGCGCCGGCCAGGATCTCTGGCCGCGCGCGTTTGTGACACCCAAGGTACTGGTGGTGCACCACACCGCCACGGAGAATGAATACGCGGACCCGGCCGCGGAGATCCGGGCGATCTACGCGTATCACACCACCGTTCAGGGGTTTGGCGACATCGGCCACCACCTCCTGATTGACAATCGCGGGCAAGTATATGAAGGACGACGTGGCCGCGAGGCTGATTCAGGCGCCAGCGGATCACGCGAGATCGTCAGTGCCAGCATTGTAGGCGGCCACACGCTGGGCTACAACTACGGCTCAGCCGGGATCGCTCTGTTGGGCGACTTTACCGATGTGGCGCCAACCGAGGCCGCCGTGGCGTCGCTCACCGAGGTGCTGACGTTTGAGGCTCGGCGACACGGCCTCGAGCCCACGGCCCGCACCGATCTGCTGCGAGTCAACGGGCCTGACGGCTCCGATAGCCTGTGGCGCGACGATCTTGCGGTCGTCTCGGGTCATCGCGACTGCATTGAAACAGAATGCCCCGGTGGTCAACTGTACGCACAACTGCCCACCATACGCGCGGCGGTAGCCGGCCAGCTTGGTGCCGCGGGGCCCACCACCCGCATCATCCACGCGCCGACCGATCGAAATTCCTGGCCCACGGACCTTGTGTTTGCCTGGGAAGGCGGTGAAGGAGCCGCTGAATACAGCACCCGGCTCGAAGGGTTCGCGCGTCCAAGCGTGCCAGATCTTATTACCCCGCTCAGCGGCTACACTGAGGACCAACGCGAGCTCTGGAGCCCCTGGTCCGCTGAGCCCCGGTTCAGTGTGGCCCTGCCACTGGAGACTCGCGGCTCATTCACGCTGTGGATCCGAGCACGTGATCAACGAGGACGCATTGGACGTGTCCACGAGCACCAGACACTGTTTATCGATCGCCACGTGCTGGTGGACAATCTGGACATCCAGCGCACTCGGCGCACCGGCGCCTGGCGGAGCGCCGCCACTGTGCTGAACTTCAATGGTGTCGATTACGAGGAGGCCGAGCCGGCAGGGGCCTCGGCCTCCTTCACGTGGCTGCTTCGGTCGCCCTTTGCCGGGCAGTATCGCGTCCAGGTCTGCTGGTCTGGCGGTGAGGTGCGCGCGAGTAATGCCGAATACAGGGCGCTTGTACACGGCGAACCCCGATTTAACGTGACCATGGATCAACGCAACCGCGGTGGTACGTGGGTGGACCTCGGGCGTGTGACGCTGAACACCGATGAGCTGTGCGAGCTAGTTCTGACCAACGCGGCCGACAGCGTGGTGGCGGCTGATGCAGCCCGTATCCTGTTGATTGATGCCTGACTTATACGAGGGACAGGGTGATGAATCCAGCAGAAGCAACGTCAACCCGCCACAGAATCGGGTCACCTATGGCCGTGGGATCCCCTGGTCCGAACATTGCATAGTGTTACCAGGCACCCGCAATGCTTCTGCACGGGGCAGAGCCGTACCCTGTGCAATGTCACCGGTGACCGTTGGCATCATTGCTCAGCCATTGGGTTAGACTGCCGGCATGAGCTCTGTGCGGAGCTCCGACCAGAGCGGAATCAAAAGGAGTCTGAATGGAACCGTTACCCGCATCTCCGAATGCGTCATCCGGATTAGCCTGGCGTACCCTCGCGGTTTCAGCCGCCGCGGCGCTGAGCTTGATGCTGGCCGCGTGCCAGCCGGCCGCGCCGATCGCGCCGACTGCCGCGCCGTCCAAGCCGGCGGAGCCTCCGAAACCAGCCGCGAGCCCGGCCGCCAGCGCTCCAAGCCCTGTGACCAAGCCGGCGGCATCTCCCGCGGCGTCGCCGGCGGCATCTCCTGCCGCTTCACCGGCTGCCGGCGCGGCGCCACCAGTAGTGCAAATTGGCGCACGTGATTTTGCCTTTGACTCACCCGACACGATAGCCGCGGGCCTCACAACAATCGAGCTACGCAACACGGGCAGTGAGCCCCATCACGTTCAGCTCTTGCGCCTGAACGACCAGGTCACGTTTGAACAGTTCACTGTCGCGCTG
This sequence comes from Chloroflexota bacterium, assembly GCA_046154735.1. GTDB lineage: Bacteria > Chloroflexota > UBA6077 > UBA6077 > JACCZL01 > CAVXYC01. The sequence goes on from JBJXFJ010000265.1 coordinate 7,642, forward strand.
GCTCAGGGTGAAGGTCCGGCGCTTGCGCTAGTCAGCCTCGATGGCGGCGTGGGACAGCTCGCACCCCGAGGCACCGGTGAGGTGGTCGTCAATCTTCGCCCGGGGACGTACGTGCTGATCTGCTTTGTACCCAGCCCAGATGGCATCCCTCACCTGGCAAAAGGCATGGTGAAGCAAGTGCGCGTGGCACCCGCGCCAGCCGTGGCCGTCCCGGTGGCCGCGCCACAGGTCGCGGGCACGGTCACGATGAAGGACTTCAGCTTTGACCTGCCCGCCACCATAGGCCCAGGGCGCCTGGTCTACCGCGTGGTCAATGAAGGTCCGCAGCAGCTTCATGAAACCAACCTCGTGCGGCTTGAGGCCGGCAAGGTGCTCGCGGATGTCACGACATTCGTCGCCTCCGAAGGCGCTTCAGGACCACCGCCCTATGTCCCAGTGGGCGGCATGCAGGGTCTCAGCGTGAACGCTTCTGGATTCATGGTGACCCAGCTTCAGCCTGGTAACTATGCCGCGGTCTGCTTTATCCCGGATCCCGGCAGCGGCAAGTCCCATCTCGAGCTTGGTATGGGGAGAGAGTTCACGGTTCGGTAGAAGCCCGGGCCGCCATCGTCTAAGCCGCGGCCCGTGCAGGGCCGCGGCTGTTGTCTTCCCCCTGGCAGTGCAACTTCCGGCACGGGCTGTGCGTCCCATCGTGGAGCGCAAGTGGATCATGAAAGGACAAACCGTGGGAGTACGTGGTGGACTTTATCGATCTCGCCAGCATCGGGTCATCGCCGGAGTAGCTGGCGGCATGGCTGAACGATTTGGGCTGCCGGTTTGGCTGGTCCGTTTGGTCTGGCTCTTGTTGCTTATACCTGGTGGCATCCCCGGCGTTGTACCCTACGTGATTCTCTGGGTGATCGTTCCATCGGAGTGATGTGACGTGGGGAGCGGTTGATCCCCACGTCCTTCGCATCACAGATCCGGTCTTAGAGCGCCGCTTCGGCTGCGGTTCGGGTGGGCGGCGCGGGTGTCTGGATGTATCTACCCAGCCACTGTCGATGTATTTCTGTCCAGCGACCAGTTTGTTTGATCTGGGCAAGCACGCTATTCACGAAGTCCACGAATTCAGGGTGCCCCTTAGCAATACCGATACCGTAGGGCTCTTGGGTGAACGGTCGACCTACTAGCTTCATGCTGGAATCTTGTTCCGCCAGGCCAACGAGAATCACGTCATCGGTGCTCACGGCGTCCGCGCGGCCCTGTTGCACGGCCAGCAGGCACTCGCTGTAGAGATCGGCCTGAACCACAATGGCTTGCGGCGAGAATCTCGTGATGTTTGCCTCGCTCGTGGAGCCCTTCGCCGAGCAAACGCGCTTGCCAGCGGTGTCCTCAATGCGGGTGATCGTACTATTGTTGGGCACCAGCAGCGTCTGACCCGCCTCGTAGTAGACATCGGAAAAGTCAATCTCACCCAGTCGTTCCCGCGTGATGGTCATCGTTGAAACGACTGTATCCACCACCCCTTCCTTGAGCGACGGGATACGGGCTGCTGATGGCATACCGCGCAAATCCACGCGGTTGGGGTCACCGAATATCGCCCGAGCCAGCTCCCTGGCAATATCCACGTCGAATCCTTCAATCTGGTTTGTGCGTGGGTTGAGGTAGCCAAAGAGCAGGACATCCTGCTTGACTCCAGCACGCATCACTCCGCGCTCCTGGATGGTGCGCATATAGGTATTCGTGGGCATATTGCCCGGTGGCGGCAGCGCCGTGGTAACGACCGGTCGCGGAGCTGCGGCCGCGGGTGACGCTGCCGGGCTCGCCACGGGTGACGCCGCCGGACTCGCCGCGGGCGGTTGCATCGCCGGACTGACCGCCGGTTTGGCAACCTCAGCAGGCTTTGTTGCCGCCGGAATCGGGGTAGCTGGCGACGCGGTTGGCTGCGCAGCGGGCTGGCCGCAGGCAGCGCTCAGCAGCATCGCCACTAAGAGCAGCGCCATCGGACGGAAGCGGGAAAGTAACCTTGGTCCTCGTTGCATGTTTACGAATACCTCCACATAAGCTGTTGGTCAGCTGTACGCAAGAATCGTGACACGGGGACGGTTGCACCCCCCTCGACATGAGCGTACGCGGCCGGGCACTGCCATAGGCCCGGTCTTCCAACCGCTCTACTCGTGTGCTAGATTGATAGAAGCCCTCCTCAACCTGGTTCCCGAGTCGGGAGTGTGTGTTTGTCGTGCTTTCCACAACCGTGATCATTCGATGACGATCCCGGCAACGCCGAGCCTCGCTCCTGCACGAGTAGCGCGGGGACTGGCAGTGGAGACTACCCAGTGCGCCGTGAGCGTCTTCTGCCTGGTGTTTGGCTCGCTCATGCTCGTGGCGCCGCACGCCCTCCAATTAGCCGTCTATCAACCCCTCCAGGCCGGTCTCGCCGGGTGGGGGGTGCTCTTCACCCTGGCTGGCGCCGTGCTCCCGCTGGCCACGTTCCGGATCGTCGGGACATTCTGGTACCGTCCAATTCATCTGCCGGCGTTGCTCAGCTTGCTCATCATGGCCTGGCTCGGGTGGACCAATGGGCAGGGGGCGCATATTCTCGTGTATGGCGTACTCAGCCTCAGCCTGGCCTACGCCGCCTGGCAGCCGCGCTCGAGTCTCCAGCCCGCCACCACCAGCCTCCTGGCATTAACCTTTGGCGTGCTTGGGATCATCAGCGGCGTGACCATGCTCAGTCAGCCGAACCTCCTCCGCACGACGCTGTATGACTACACCACGTGGCAACCCGCGCTGGGCCTGGGGCTCGTCGTTACAGGGGCGCTGGTGCTGGCCACGCAGATCTATCCGAGCCGCTTCCGCGCGGCAGAGATCCCTGCTCGCCTCGGGCTAGCAAGTCTGCTGCTCACGGTCCTGCTCGCGGTCATTTTGCCGTTCCGGGGCTGGGCCACGTCAGCCTTCATGCTGTCATTCGTACCGCTTCTGGTCCTGGAGCCGTGGGTTGCTGCTCGGGTGCGTGGCGCCATCGGGTCGTTCCGTGCCCGGCTGGCCCTGATTCTGGCGGCCGCGGCGGCATTGCCCTTGATAGCCACCGTGGCCCTGGTAAGCCATCAGCAAGACTCGCTCGAACGCGATGTGGCGCTGATGCATGAGGCCAACGCGGCGCAGGGTATCGCGCACGACGTACATCGTTACCTCAGTCTCCACCTGGCGGCGATCACAACGTTGGCCAACCAGCCGGATCTGCTCAGCCTGACGCCCCCCGAGCAGTTCCAGCGCCTGCGCGCCACGCACATGGCCTTCCCAGATTTCTACACGGTCGGACTCTTTGACGCGGACGGCCGGCAGCTCGCCAGAACGGATGGGCGCCCGCTGCTAGACATAGGACCTTCCGGTCCCGCTCGAGATTCGTTTGAACGCCAACGAGCCATGCGACTTCCGGAGGTGTATCTGACCTGGTCCGTGTCCATTTCCCATCCGGTCCTGGCACTGGTTGGCCCTATTGTGGACGCTCAAGGTGTGTTCCGTGGCCGAGTGATTGGCGGACCCACCGCTGAGCAGTTCGCCGCGCTCCTTCATTCAACCGATTTCCGAATTCCCGGGCGCACCGTGACCATTGTGGACGGGCAGGGCCGGGCGCTGACGCACGCCACCGCGCAGCAATTACTTGAAGGATCTGATCTCTCCCATCTCCCCCCCGTCCAAGCGGTGCTTCAGAACGGTGTCGTGGGTTCGTTCGTCTACGGAACCGGACGGAACGAGCAGCTCGCCGGCCTGGCTCGGGTGCCGGTTACCGGCTGGGGTGTCATTGTGGAGCGGCCGGTGGCCGTGGTCCTGGATTCCACACGCACTGGCCGCGAGGCCACCTTTGCCTTACTCTGGCTGGCCATTGGTCTGAGCGTGCTGGGCGGATACTTGCTGGCCGGCCGTTCGGTCAGGCCGCTACGGAGGCTGGCGGAGGCCGCGACCCAGTTTGGCCGGGGGCTTGATGTGGCGCTCCCCACCTCGAGAACCCATGAGACCGCCACCCTGATTCACGAGTTTCATCGCATGCGTGAGCATGTTCGCGGACGTGAGCGGGACCTCCATGAGAGTGAGGCTCGCTACCGCGCCCTGTTTGATCACAACCCCGCAACGGTGCTGCTGATCGATCTGGAAACACTCCGGATCCTGGATGTGAACGAGGCCGCGTTGGTCACCTATGGCTACACTCGCGAAGAATTTCTCGCTTTGCCACTGCAGGATCTGCAGGCCGCGGAGTCACGGCCCGGCTTCGAAGAACGAGTGCGTCAGAGCAGTCGAGAATTTCCCGTGCTGCGCCGGCCCCTCCGGCATTGCTGCAAGGACGGCCAGGTACTGGATGTGGAGCTATCCTGGCGCACCGTGGAAGTGGACGGCCGACCATGCCGTCTCGTTGTTGCGCACGACGTGACCGACCGCGTGGAGGCCCAGGCGCGTGAGCAGGCAGCGCGCGAGCAGGCAGAGCAAGCCCTCGCGCTGCGCGAGGAGTTCTTCAACATCGCCGCGCACGAGCTCAAGACGCCCATCACCGTGCTGCGCGGCCATGCGCAGCTCCAGTTGCACCGACTGGAGCGCGAACCTACCACGGATAGAGCGCGTACTCAAGCTGCCTTCACCCTCATAGTGGAACAAACCCGCAAGCTCCAGCGGATGGTGGAAGAGCTACTCGACCTACACCGCCTTGAGTCCGGCCGCCTGGAGCTGGAGCTGACCGACACCGACCTGGTTTCCCTGGCGCGCGAAACCGTGGCCAGCTCCCGCCTGCGTGCGGGCAGCCGCGAAATCCAGCTTAACGCCACGGTAGCGGTCAGAGCGCGGGTGGATGCCTTGCGTCTGGAGCAAGTGATCGCCAACCTCCTGGACAACGCCCTGAAATACAGCCCTGTGGATCAGCCGATTCTGGTGACGCTTGCAATGGCAGACGGTGAACGGAATGCGGGGACGCTGGAGATTTCCGTGCGTGACTACGGGCGCGGGATTCCCCCGGGGGACGAGGAGAGGATCTTCCTCCGCCACCAGCAAGTGCATCCCAACGACCATGTCAAAGGCTTCGGCCTGGGTCTCTTCCTCTGTCGCCAAATTGTGGAGCTGCACGGTGGAACGATTCGAGTTGAATCACCGGACAATGGCGGCTGCTGCTTCATCATCGACCTCCCCCTTCAAAGGTCGGCACTGACATCGGTGGCGGAATGACCAGCGGGCTGGAGGCGAGAGATCTGGGGGTCAGCGATCCGGGGCCGAGTATCTCACTCGTTGACTACGGCCCTGTCCCCGCTTCCGCGGCAATCCGGGTGCGCGCTGAGGCTTCACTGCTCTGTAGCTCAATGCGGCGGCTCAGGAGCGAGAGCGAGTAGTTGATCACGAAGTACATGGAAGCCGCCACGAAGAGCGCCTGAATGGGTCCCGTCTCAAAGCCGCTGTAGAGAATCTTGGCCTTCTGAAGCAGCTCGTTAGTGCCAATCACATAGGCCAGCGAGGTGTCCTTGATCAGCGTAATGAGCTGACTCACCTGCGGCGGGACCATGCGCCTTAGCGCTTGCGGCAAAACCACCAAGCGCATCATCGCAGCATACCCGAGGCCGAGTGCCCGCGAGGCTTCGAACTGCCCCTTGTCAATGGAGAGGATGCCGGCTCGGATGATCTCGGCATTGATCGCGCTGGTGTAGACGGTCAGTGCCAGGATGGCTGCCACCGTTGGGTCCTCCCAGCTAATCCGGAAGCCGAATACGCTAAAGCCGCGCGCGCCACCAAAGAAGGTGAAGAAGATGATGAAGAGCACCGGGAGCGCTCGAATGGCCTCGATATAGATCATGGCCGGCACGCGCAGCACACCAAAGCGGCTTATCCTCGCCATAGCCAGTAGCATGCCAAAGATCAGGCTGAGCACAATGGCGCTGACGGCAATGATTAGCGTCACCTGCAGCCCGGTCAGCAGGAAGACCCAGATCTCCCATTCCAGGAAGGCCTTCCAGTAGCGATACTCGAAAATCCTGCCGATATCCACGTTAGGCGCCTCGATAGCGAGTGAGCCGAGCTTCCAGCATGCTCACCGCTTTTGCAAGCGGCAGCGTGAGCACAAGATACATCGCGCCCACGAGGCCAAATGTCTCATACGTAGCAAATGTGCGCGCATTGACGACCTGGCCTTGATACATGAGCTCAGTGACCAGCACTGCCGAGGCCACGCTGGTGTTCTTGGTGGCAGCAATGGCCAGATTGCCCAGTGGCGGCACCGTGATTGCCAGCGCCTGCGGGAGCGTGACCTGACGCATGGTCTGAGCGTAGGTCAGACCGAGCGAACGCGCCGCCTCAATCTGTCCACGGTTAATCGAGAGAATACCGGCACGCACGGCCTCCGCTACAAAGGCCGAGGTATAGAACCCCAGCGCCAGCAGAGCGCCCGTGAACTCAGGAAGGCGTATTCCAACAAATGGCAGTCCGAAAACCCAAAAGAACATATGCGCGAGGAGCGGCGTATTGCGCAGAAACTCCACATAGCACGCACCGAGAAAACGGAGCGGAGGCAGTGGGCTCACCCGCAGCACGGCCACCACCACACCAAGGACCAGTGCGATAAGGATGCCGCCAACGGCAAGCTGCAACGTGACGCGCAATCCATCGAGAAGTAGTGGGAAGCTCGCGAGTACTGGACTCATGGGCGTTGTTGTAACTTGTGGGGAGTGACCTGTGGCAAGCCGAACGAAGCGTCAATCATGCACACCTCGGCTCGCCACAAGCCACTGATCCTAGACGGCCGCGTCCACAGCCGTGCGGCTGGGCGGCGCGGGCGTCTCGATGAACTTACCGAGCCACTGCTTGTGGATCTCGGACCAGCGACCGCTCTCCTTGAGCTGGGTCAGTGTGGCATTGATGAGCTCCACGAATTCCGGGTGTCCCTTAGCAATCCCTATGCCGTACGGCTCCTGGGTAAAAGGCGGGCCCAGCAGCTTCATGGAGGGGTCCTGTTCTGCGAGTCCCAGCAAAATCACGTCGTCCGTGCTGATGGCGTCCGCGCGGCCCTGCTGTGCAGCCAGCAGACACTCGCTATAGACGTCGGCCTGGACAACGATCGCCTCGGGCGAGAACTTCGTAATGTTCGTCTCGCTTGTGGAGCCCTTGGCAGCACAAACGCGCTTGCCGGCGGTGTCCTGGATGCCCGTGATTGCACTATTTCCAGGAACCAGAATCATCTGACCTGACTCGTAATAGACATCCGCGAAGTCGATCTGCTCCAGGCGCGCCTTGGTGATGGTCATGGTGGACACAACAATGTCGACCACGCCCTCTTGCAGCGAAGGAATGCGCGCCGCGGAAGGCATCCCGCGCAGATCCACCTTCTCCGGATCACCAAAGATGACCCGTGCAAGCTCCTTGGCGATATCGACGTCGAAGCCTTCGATCTTGTTGGTCCGTGGATTCAGATATCCAAAGAGCAGCACGTCCTGCTTCACACCGGCTCGCAGCACGCCACGATCCTGGATTGCCTTCATATAACTATCGTCTGGAAACTGCATCATCTGCGCGGCCCGCACCGAGGCGCTCAGCCCGCCGGCCGCGGCCGGCACGGCCGGGGCGCCAAGCACCGGCTGCGCCAGCAGCGATACTGCCACGGCGACCAGCGTGGCGTACATCAATCCAACACGTTGCTTCATAAACGAATCCTCTTTCATTCTGTGAATAGCCACAGTGCACTTCCCCACGCCACGGCCCCCACCGGGATTCAGAGGCCGCGTGTGATCCGCTGGAGGCGTCTTACCACGGACACAACGAGTGGTTCAATGGTCAGCGCGTCTACATTCGACCCTTGGGCACGCTAGATTCCTCGAGACTTGCCATTGCGGAATGTTGAGGGATCAGGAAGCAGTGCTTGTGACTTGGTGTGTTGCGTGCTATCTCGATGTATGTGCCGATCGTCAGTGACAACTCACCACAAAGCCTACTCTGAGCGACGACATGAACATTGATGAGCTCCAGCAGTCATTGCGACCGATCATCTTCAAGACCTGGCAGACGAGACTGACCCACCATGCGAGGTTCCTCAACTGAGATAGCGGGATGATTCACACGACCGATAAGGCGGTCATCCCACGCCAGCAGCACATCGCATCCAGCCCTCAGTGCGCTAGCAAGATGGATTGCGTCGAATGGATTGAGGTTGAATTCTCGAGCGAGTCGATGCGCATGCTCGCCAACCGCGCGGTTCACATCGACGAGTTGGACGAAATCATGCTCAAAGTAGCTCAGAATACGCTCGCCCAGGTCACCCGGAAGGACGAGTCCGCCACGGGGTTTATGCACTTCTGCGAGCGTAGCGGCGCAGGTGACTACATGATAGTCGCCCTGCTCTGCGCGCCAGAGTATATGTTCAGCAATCTTTGCGCGATTGATTCCACTCTCCGTCACTTCACCTTTGATCCAAGCGATAAAGAAGCTCGAATCGAGGTATGGAAGACGGTAGGACGACTGACTACCCACCTCTCACGGACCGGATATAGTCTTCTGTCGCCAATCCTCCCGTGAATTGAGGGTCAGCCCCCGTCAACTCCGCTGCTCGCGGCAAGCTGGATTCCGGTCGGAGTGGTGCCACGCTATCGAAATCGATGCTCAGTGGCTCGCCGCGGGCATTGTATTGAACCATGCCGGAGACCACAACTCGACGACCGGCCTTCACTGCTTCCAGCACTTTCTCAAGCCACTCATCTGTGTCAAATCGAACGGTGACAGGCTTGCGCGTTCCGTCTTGATAGACAATAAATCGAGGTTTTCTATGAACCGAAACGGTCTCAATGAGCCCCTCTACGGAGCCAAAGGCCCAACTCTTTACACGAATGAGTGGTTCAATATTCACTGCCGTATGGGCGCTGACTTCCGCAGTCGTGCTGAAATCTGAAAACTGAAAGCCCGCCGTACCGTTGCGACCCACCATCCGTGCGAGGGTTTGAGCGTGCTTCATGGATGTCTCCGAAAAAAAGGGGGGCGTGCTACCACCACGTTCCAGAATGCTCATCCCCGAGACAAACGCCCTGATCACTTCGGGCCCGAAATTGCGGTCCGCAAGGCGCGAGCGCGCCTCAACCGTGACCACCAGACTCCCCATCTCAAGGTCGCGAATGACCCAGTCTAGTGAGCCTCGGTGCTCCCCGGAAATACCCTGATCTAGATCGTCCGCAATTCGTAGAGCATGGTCAACTGAGGCAAGAAAGCTCCTAACGGAGATCTCCCCGAGCACACCCTCAATCGTGATGCGGAGGCCTGACATGATGTTTCCTAGATTGCGTGGCACTCAGACAATCATACGCAATCAAACCCTAGTCGAAGGACTATCTCACGACGGCGTGGGCAAATGATCGGGATCCGAAGATCCTACACGCTCATCAGTGGTGCAGAATGCGCGAAAGGAACTGCCGCGTGCGCTCCTCATGAGGGTTGTTGAAAAAGTCTTCTGCCCGGTTCTCTTCCACGATGGTGCCCTCTGCCATGAACACCACGCGATCCGCGACTTCCCGAGCAAATCCCATCTCATGCGTCACCACAACCATGGTCATGCCCTGCGATTTGGCAAGTTCACGCATCACATCCAGCACTTCGCCAATCATCTCTGGATCAAGCGCCGAGGTTGGCTCATCGAAGAGCATGATCTTGGGATTCATGGCCAGACCGCGGGCAATCGCCACGCGCTGCTGCTGCCCGCCGGAAAGCTGCCCGGGGTAGACATCCGCCTTCTCTGGAATATGCACTCGATCAAGAAGCTCCCGCCCCTGAGCCACGGCCGTTTCCTTGGGCAGCTTCAAGACATGAATGGGTGCCAGGGTCACGTTCTCCAACACGGTCAGGTGTGGGAACAGGTTGAACTGCTGAAAGACCATGCCAATGCGCGCGCGGAGCGCGTTCACGTCCACCTTTGGATCACTGGCACGCATGCCGTCCACGAGCAGCTCCCCGCGATCAATGGGCTCCAGGCGGTTGATGCATCGGATCAGCGTGCTCTTGCCGGAGCCGCTGGGGCCGGCAACAACGACCTTCTCACCTTCGCCAATGCTCAGGTTGATATCCTGCAGCACGTGCAGTCGACCAAACCACTTATTGACACCCTCAAAGCGGATGATGCCCTTGGACGCCTCAGCCATCAGTGCACTCCTGCCGCCATGATACTGGAAGCAGCAAACCTCCGACGCGTCGGGCAAGCGTACAATCTGGTCCAACTCAAGGGTTGTTGAATTTTATGCTTGACCTCATTGTCAGACACTGTACGCTGGTGACCCCGTCCGGCCAATCTCGAACCGATCTCGGCATTGCCGGCGGACGCATTGCAGCACTCGGGACAGATCTCGTCGGCGCCACAGAGACGCTTGACGCAATCGGGCTGCTCGTCCTACCCGGCCTCGTGGACATCCACGTCCACTTCCGAGAGCCGGGCCATGTGTATAAGGAAGACTTCGCCAGCGGTACCCGCGCCGCCGCGGTGGGCGGAGTGACAACGGTACTGGACATGCCCAACAATGCCGTTCCAATCAGTACCGGGGAGCTTTTCCGGGTAAAGCGCGCACTGGTGGAGCCAAAAGCGCTGGTGGACTTTGGACTGTACGGAATCATTCTCCAGGAGAACGCCGGCGAGCTCGCGCGTATGGCTGGAGAAGGTGCCATTGGCTTCAAGCTCTATATGGGCGAGACCACCGGTCACAATCCCTGTCCCGACGATGGCGCCATCTTCAACGCCTTCCGCATTGCCGCGGGGCTGAACATGTTCGTGGGTATTCATGCGGAGAACAATCCGGTGATGCAGCTTCTGAAGAGCGAGTTGCGTGAAACCGGGCGCACGGATCCGCGTGCGCACCTGGAATCTCGACCCCCGTTTATTGAAGCCGAGGCCATCAGCCGAGCGGCCTACCTGGCAGAGGCCGCCGGGAATCGGCTGCACGTGCACCACCTGTCCACACGGCAGGGTCTGGAGGCAGCACTCGCAGCGCGCTCCCGGGATGTCCCTCTTACTGTGGAAGCACTGGTTGGGCACCTTCTGCTTGATGACTCAGCCTATGAAACACTGGGAAACCTCGTGGAAGTGAATCCGCCAATTCGCGAGCGCGAGCACGCTGAGGCGCTGTGGCAAGCCCTCGCAAAAGGGCAACTAGACTGCCTGGCCACGGACCACGCGCCGCACGCCGCCGAGGAGAAAGCGCGCGAGAATGTCTGGGAATGCCCCGGCGGCTTCATTGGCGTGGAAACCATGCTTCCCCTCCTCCTGAGCCAGGTGTCCGCCGGCCGGCTCAGCCTGGAGCGCCTGGTGGCCCTCACCAGCGAGCAACCGGCTCGGCTCATGAACCTGTACCCACGGAAGGGCGCTCTGATGATTGGCTCGGATGCGGACTTCGTGCTCGTCGATCCGGCGGAGCGCTGGACGCTACAGGCGAGCAGCTTGCACTCCAAGCACCCCATCTCGCCGTTCAACGGCTGGGAGATAGTGGGTCGTCCAGTTGCCACCTATCTGCGCGGCCGCCCCGTAGCTCAAAACGGACAGCCCGTGGGTGAACCCGGCGGCCGCTTCCTGACGCCTCAGTACGGCGGCACGCCACTCTGAGGCGCATCCAGTCTTCTCCCACCTGGGACGTTGTCAACCCGCGCCGCCATGAATCCACCTCCGCGTACTCCGAAGGACGGGCGTGAGAGAGAGGCGAGATGTTCGCGTTGCGGTGTTTTATGTCTCCTCTCGGCATGGCTCTTGCTGTGTTGCCGGATCATCTCCAGGTGAAACCTGGCACAGGCAGGAGAGGACACTTCCGGATGGCCCGCGGACCCATGACCAGCGAGACGCGCCCCTTCAGTCACTTAAGCACCTTTGCGCTGTTTGTGGTGGCGGTGGCAGTGGTGGCGCTTGCCATGCCTTGGCTGAGTGCAATAAATACGGCTCTGCTGCCCGATGCATCCACGAACCGCTGGCAGAGTACCATCTTTGTGCTCATTCCTATTCTGATGCTGGGAGCAGTGCTCGTCGTAGGCATTCGCGCCGCGGCACGCTCCCGCGCGCAGGCCACAACGACGGACACCAATCAAAAGTCAAGCGTCTCCACCCCTGCCAAAGTGCTCTCCACCAGCCACTTCAAGACCATTACCGCTGAGCGGCCAACCACCCGCTTTCAGGATGTGGCCGGTGTTGAAGAGGTCAAGGAAGAGCTCCAGGAACTGGTGCAATTTCTCCGTGACGCCGACCGGTTCACGGCCCTAGGTGCCCGAGTGCCGCGCGGAGTCATGCTGGTGGGGCCTCCGGGCACTGGGAAAACTTTGCTAGCCCGCGCCGTGGCGGGAGAGGCCGGTGTCCCATTCATCTCCAGTAGTGGATCTGAGTTTGTGGAGCTATACGTGGGCGTGGGCGCTTCACGCGTGCGGAGTCTCTTTCAAGAAGCCCGCAAGCTTGCTCCCTGCATTGTGTTCGTCGACGAGATCGATGCGGTGGGCCGACGTCGAGGCGGAAACGCCGGCGTGTCGCATGAAGAGCGCGAGCAGACGTTGAACCAGATCCTGGTGGAGATGGATGGGTTCAGCGATCGCACGACGATCATTATCCTAGCTGCCACGAACCGCGCTGACATTCTGGATCCCGCACTCCTGCGGCCGGGGCGATTTGATCGTCAGGTAACGTTGGACGTGCCTGATGCCGCCGGTCGGAGCCAGATTCTCACCGTGCACGCGCGCGGCAAGCCGCTGGCGCCAGATGTAAACCTTGATGAGCTTGCTCGGCAAAGCGTTGGACTTTCCGGTGCTGATCTGGAGAATCTCCTCAATGAAGCGGCCATTCTCGCAGCGCGCCGACACCGAACTGACATTCGTCAAGAGGAGCTTGAGGAAGCCCTGGACCGCGTAGTAGCCGGGCCAAGACGGAAGAGTCATCTGCTCTCCCTCAAAGAACGAGAGATCACGGCCTACCATGAAGTGGGCCACGCACTCGTAGCCGAAGCCTTGCCCAATGCCGACAAGGTCGTGAAAATCTCAATCATCTCGCGTGGCATGGCTGGTGGTTATACGCGGCTCGCACCGGCACAAGATCGAAATATGTGGCGAAAATCAGACTTTGAGGCTGCCATCACCTGCGCAATGGGTGGGCATGTGGCCGAGGAGCTGATCTTTGGCGAGGTGACTACCGGGCCATCAAACGATTTGCAGCGCGCGTCGGAAATGGCTCGGCGCATGGTGACCTCATTTGGCATGAGCAAGGCAATCGGTCCCATGGCCATCAGTGGGATGGGCTTTGGCTACGAGACCGATGAGTATCGTGGCGTCGGAACAGATACGGCTCGGGCCATTGATCGGGAAATGCGCAAGGTCCTATCACACGCGTATGATCTTGCTCACGCGATCCTTTCGCTGAACCGCGCCACCGTGGAAGCCGCCGCTCAGCATCTCCTGCAAAAGGAAGTGATCGAGGCTGAGGAAGTACGCGACCTTTTCCAGGGTATCGAAATACCCACCTTAAGCGGTCGATCGGCATTCTCCGGCCGCGGCGCCGCTACACCGCTCTCCTCCAGGCTCCTCCGCCAACGCTCAGCCGGCCGCCCGCGACGACGGCCGAGTGATGGTTAATCTCAGTTGCCAGATCCGCCACTACCAATTTCGGATCATAACTGCCCGCATCCTGAACTAGTGGGTCAGTTGACACGAGTATCGCCATTCGGCCGTCCGGAGCGCGGGCGTCTCGCCCGTCCCGATCAGCATGGGGGGTGCTCGGGTCGGGAGGGGCGAGACGCCCAATACGG
>JBJXFJ010000268.1:0-3569 GCA_046154735.1 Chloroflexota bacterium
ATGGTGCAAAACGTGCACCGCGTGCGCGCCGATGCAGACCAGGAGGAAGCTGCCCGCCTGCTGGACCAGCACAACCTCATCGCGTTGCCGGTGGTGGATGAGGATGATCGGCTGCTTGGCATCATCACCGCTGACGATGCGGCGGACGTTTTGATGGAGGAAGCGGAGGAGGATATCCAACGCCTCGGCGGCTCCCAGCCGCTGGATGAGCCCTATCTGCGCGCCTCCGTGGGTCACCTCTTTGGTAAGCGGGCCCCCTGGCTCCTGTTCCTCTTCCTTGGGCAGGCGTACACCAGCTCCGTCCTGTCGCTCTTTGAAACCACCCTGTCAGAAATGGTGGCGCTCGCCTTCTTCATCCCCATGCTCATTGGCACCGGCGGCAACGTGGGCTCTCAGACTGTGACCACGCTGGTGCGTGCCATGGGTACCGGCGAGGTTGATCTCGGGGACGTGTTTCGCGTGCTCAAGCGTGAGATCACCGTGGGCACGCTGCTCGGCCTGCTCATGGGGATTGCCTCATTCATTCGCGCCTGGACCATGGGCTCGGCACTCACGGTGGGGCCCGCCGTGGCCATTGCGGCAATCTTCATCGTGATCTGGGCCGCCACCGTAGCCGCCATCCTGCCGCTCGCCTTGAAGAAACTGCGTGTGGACCCGGCCGTGGTCTCCGCTCCGTTTATCACCACACTCGTAGACGGCACCGGCCTCTTCATCTACTTCACGGTCGCGCGGCTCGTTCTCGGGCTGGACTAGCACCCCGGCCAACTTGGAGTGTGGGATGCTCCCGCCACCGGGGGTGTCGGGCATCTTGCCCGACAGTATGGTGCGCTCCTGCTCGTCGCCGCGCGGTAGGATCTTCACTGTCGGGCAAGATGCCCGACACCACAGATTGCCTCCACCCAACAATTCATGATTGAGCGAGCACTGGGCCAGTTGCGCCAGGCCAATTCGGATCGACGTTTGAGCGCGACTATGCCGCCGCTGGCGGCATCACGCGTCCGCCTTTAACCTGCCACACCCGGGCGGACTCCGCGTAGGCCTGCGCATCGGAGTTGATCCACTCTCCCGCGACCGCTGGTATTGTCTCATGACCGAGGCGCGCGAGAAGCTGGGCCCGTTCAATCGCCCGACGCACGTCATCCACACCAACGCCCCACGAGACTTCCAGAACAAGATAGACCTCGCGCCGGTCAGCCCTGAGCCGACCTCGGAGAATCGTATCCGCAAGCAGCAGATCATCCGCCTGGTCCACCGTAAGCGTACCGTCCTCGAGCGCGCCGTGAACCATCTCGAGTCGCTCATCCTGACTCAGGGCATGCGTCCGTAGAATGATGGATCCAAAGTACGCGGGAGCGCGCTCCTGATACCGCTGCTCAAGCACCATACCGCGGAGGTCATCCAGGTAACCCTGCATCTTCTGCTGGGACATCGCAAGCTCTCGCTGTGAACTGGCCAGCTCTCCAAGACGCAGCTCTGTCCGCTCCTGCGCTGTTGCCAATTCGCCCAGGCGCTGCTCTGTCCGCTCCTGCGCCGTTGCCAATTCGCCCAGGCGTTGCTCGGTCCGCTCCTGCGCCGTTGCCAATTCGCCCAGGCGTTGCTCTGTGCGCCGCTGCGCATCCACCAGCTCCCGAACAACCGACGGGAGCGTGAGCAGCTCCTCCGTTAGCAGCAGACGACGCAAATCATCCCGCCACTCCGGCTGAGCCTCGAGCATGCGGACGAGATCGTGAAAGTCGCTCACTGTAAATGCCATGATCGAACCGTGATGACATTATAGGGACGGAATGACCCTCTGATGCACCGTTTCGCCAATCGCAGCTGTTTCACCGTCGGGGTCGTATTTAAGTCGGGGTGTTGGCAGGGCAGCGTAGCACGGAGCCTTGCATATTGTGCCTGGAGCTCCCGAACCCGTGCTCGCGATCAGCGGCTCACTCCTCCCAGGCACAGGGCACAAGGCCTCGTGCTACGTCGCGGACTGCTCCGAGTAGGGCAACGAATTGCCGTTGGTTCGACTCGCACAGCAGACTCAATGCAACAAGGGACGTCTGATAGGACCAAAAGCCGCAATTTGTATGGTCTGCTTCGTGAACCGCTGATGCGACACAATCCGCGGAGGAAGAAAACTTGCCCACGTATCACGTGCTCAGACTACTGCATCACAGCAAAGCCCGTCTGCTCAGTCACTCTCTTCGTGCGCGTCTGCCAGCCGGCCTCAGCCGTAGAATCGGCTAAGCCCGTGAAGTGACCTAGGCCAGGGTGGTTCCATACGTGTGATCTCTTGCGCCCTGCACTACTGCTCGCGCATATACGGCAAGACCCGCACGTATGAGGCGGGTCTTGCCGTATGAATTGAGCGCCAGGTGTGAATTACACGCGAACAACGAACGAGGTGGCGGCCTTGTCATGCCAGGTCTGCTTGTTTCCGTCCCAGAGCATCCAGAGATAACCAATACCCAGTGCAATGCCTGAAATGTACGCCACGACAACCCGGACAATTGCCTGGCCCATGGTAATAATCTCGCCGCTCGCGTTGACGAGCTTGATGCTCATCACCTTCATTCCCGGTGTCTGCCCGGTCGACGTAAAGAAGTACACGTCATAAGCCAATGCAATCAGCACGCCCAGGCCCTGCGCGAGACTTGAACCTGCATCTCCTAGGACACTAAGCACCACCGCCAACACAAGCTGGACAACAATCAAAATCACAACATCGATAATCAATGAAACGAGACGGGGCACAAAACCCGCGTAGTTCGCGGCTACTGCCATCTGAGAGTACCTCCACAGAACGAATCCGCATCGGCGCCACTGTAGCATGATTGAAAGCCATACAGAGCGCGTCAGCGGATCACAGTGGGAATCCCTACCTACGGAAGCTGTCGATTTGGATCATCAACCACAATAGTGCCGCTGATCTTATCCCACAGCTGCTGCCTGTCCTTATCCCACAACAGCCAGAAGTAGGGTATGAATGCCCAACCAATAAGCACGTTGATGCCGGTTTTGATAATGAATTCTCGAATGAAGGTGCGTCCCCAACTAGACGGCACGCCTTCTTCCACGCCTACGAGGCGCATGCCTAGAAGTTGCTTCGCCGGCGTCTGGCCGTTCTTGAAGACGATCAACGCCCAAACCAGCCAACCTATCCCAAGGGTAACCAGTACAAGAACGGTCTCCAGCAGCAGTGCTCCCAGACGCTTCGACGCGGAGCTGAGCCGCACACCGCTGGGTAAACCTTCAACTTGAGCACAAAATTGACAGCACCGCCCGCCGCCCCATGTTCTCCCGCAATTCACGCATGCTCGCTCCACCGCTACCGACATTCTCCGCTCCTTGTCCACAAACCCAACCGAGGCAATGTACCATCATGAAACGGATCGTGTGAGTCCAGGGGACGGTCAAAGAGACCGTTTGCCATGAACGCGGTCAATCGCCTTCACCCACCCGAGACGTTTCCGCCCGGCAATTCATACATGCGACCGAAAGACTCAAGTCAGGGACCTGCCCTTGCCACCTGCCATCGTTGTCGAGCATCTCTCCAAGCAGTACCGCGTCCACAAGAAGCCGCC
>JBJXFJ010000297.1:0-4058 GCA_046154735.1 Chloroflexota bacterium
GGGCGCCGGTCGAAAGCACTCAGGAAGGGGAGAATGTGCAGGGAAACCCTTACGCCTGAGTCAACTGCCGAAGTACATACTGCAAAATGCCACCGTGGCGGTAGTACTCAAGGTCAATAGGACTGTCCAGTCGCGCGATGACCTGGAAGCTGGTTTCGGTGCCATCGGCACGCCGAGCGTGGACCGTGAGGACCTTCCGAACCGCCAGGCCTTCGGCGATACCGCCGATGTCAAAAACCTCGTCGCCATTGAGTCCCAGTGTCGTGCGATTCTCACCAGGCTGGAATTGCAGTGGAAGTATGCCCATGCCCACCAGGTTGCTGCGGTGAATGCGCTCGTAACTCTCCGCAATGGCCGCACGTACCCCTTGCAGCATGGGGCCCTTGGCCGCCCAGTCTCGGGAGCTGCCGTTTCCGTACTCCTGGCCCGCAATCACCACCAGCGGCACTCCGTCGGCCTGATACTTCTCTGCCGCATCGTAGATGCTCATGACCTCGCCGGTGGGGAGGTACGTTGTCACGCCACCCTCCGTGCCCGGTGCAAGCTGGTTGCGGAGACGAATGTTGGCAAACGTCCCGCGCACCATCACTTCATGGTTTCCGCGTCGCGCACCGTAGGTATTGAAATCCACCGGCTGGGTACCATGCTCCATCAGGTACCGCCCCGCGGGTCCGTCGGCCTTGATCGAGCCGGCGGGAGAAATATGGTCGGTTGTGATTGAGTCGCCAAGCATGGCCAGGAGCCGCGCCCCGCGGATATCCTTCAGCTCACCTGGCTCCGCGGTGAGATTGTCAAAATAGTTCGGCTCGCGCACGTACGTGGAGTCCGGATCAAATTGATACAGATCACCTTCGGGAACCGGGATATTTTGCCAGGTCTCATCTCCGTCAGACACATTTGCGTAGCGAGTTTTGAAGATCTCCGGGGAAACGCCACGCTCAATGGCGTCATTCACCTCCGCCTGCGTCGGCCAGATATCGCGGAGATAGACAGCTTCACCATTCTTCCCGGTTCCAATTGGCTCCGTTGTGAGATCAATGTTGACCGTGCCCGCAAGCGCGTACGCCACCACTAGCGGCGGTGAAGCCAGATAGGACATACGAGTCACAGGATTGATGCGGCCTTCGAAGTTTCGATTTCCACTGAGCACGGCGGCCATGACCACATCGTGCTGCTCGCTTGCCTGTGAAACCTCATCCAGCACCAGGCCGCTGTTGCCAATGCATGTGGTGCAACCGTAGCCAACCAGGTTGTACTTGAGCTGATTGAGGGAGGAAAGTAGGCCCGCCTTCGCAAGATAATCGATCACTACCGGGGATCCTGGCGCCAGGCTGGTCTTCACCCAGGGCTTCACCTGGAGACCACGTTCCACCGCATTTTTAGCCAGAATGCCAGCCGCCACCATCACGCCTGGATTCGTTGTATTGGTGCAGCTCGTAATCGCGGCAATAGCCACAGCACCGTCCGATAATTCGACGTCCTGGCCGTCGATGTTCGCCTGCACCGTCCTCACGGCCACCTTCTCCGCCACCGCGGCACCGCCACCGGAATCTCGTGCAGGGACGAATGTGGGCAGCGATTCCTCAAATCCTCGCTTCATGGCGCTGAGCGGGACGCGATCCTGGGGCCGTCGAGGGCCTGCCAGGCACGACTCCACTGAACCGAGATCCAGCTCCAGCATTGCGCTAAACACCGGCTCCGGCGAAGCCTCATCGCGGAATAGCCCCTGCTCCTTGGTGTATCGCTCTACGAGGTCGATCTGGTCCTCACTACGACCGCTGAGTCGCAGGAAGCGGAGCGTCTCGCTGTCCACAGGGAAGAACCCGCAGGTCGCGCCATATTCGGGCGACATATTGCCGATGGTCGCGCGGTCAGCCAGACTCAGATTGGCCAGGCCGGGCCCCGTGTATTCCACAAACTTACTCACCACCCCGTGCTTGCGCAGCATCTGGGTAAGAGTCAGCACCGCATCTGTCGCGGTGGTCCCCTCGCGGAGCTGAC
This sequence comes from Chloroflexota bacterium, assembly GCA_046154735.1. Taxonomy (GTDB): domain Bacteria; phylum Chloroflexota; class UBA6077; order UBA6077; family JACCZL01; genus CAVXYC01. The sequence continues at coordinate 2,002 of JBJXFJ010000297.1, forward strand.
CGGTCAGGCGCACACCCACAACTTCGGGCGCCAGCATGTAGAAGGGCTGGCTCAGCATCACCGCCTCCGCCTCAATGCCGCCAACACCCCACCCGAGGACACCCAGGCCGTTCACCATCGTCGTATGCGAATCCGTGCCCACCACCGTATCGGGGTAGGCTTCGCGGCCGCCATTGACCTCGCGCGTCTGCACCACCGAGGCCAGATACTCGAGGTTCACCTGATGAATAATCCCTGTTCCTGGCGGAACCACCTGGAAGTTCTTGAAGGCCGTCTGCGCCCAGCGAAGGAAGGCATAGCGCTCACCATTGCGCTCGTACTCGCGCTTCACGTTCAGCTCAAACGCATCGTCGATCCCAAAGAAGTCAACCTGCACGGAGTGATCGATGACCAGGTCCACGGGCACGGTGGGGTTGATCTTCTGCGGATCACCGCCCATGCGCTTCACTGCTGAGCGCATAGCCGCCAGATCCACAACACACGGGATCCCGGTAAAATCCTGGAGCAATGCGCGCGCCGGACGGAATGGGAGCTCTTGCTCGCCAACATTCTTGGCGTCCCACTGTGCCAGCTTGACGACGTCTTCCTCATTCACGAGGTAGCCGTCACAATGCCGAAGCATGTTCTCTAGCAACACCTTGATGGAAAAGGGCAGTCGGGACAGATCAGCCTTGTCCGCGAGCGTGCTCAATCGATAAACCGTGTAGGCACCGCCACGCGCTTGAAGCGTGGTGCGGGCGCCAAATGGATTCATTTCACCTGCCATCAGGGCTCCTCACTCGTCAATGATCGCTATTGTACGTTGTTCCACGGGCACAGAATCATCCTCTGAGATGATACCGGCGAGGACAGCCAGCAATCGCCGATGTTCCGCCGGGCGTCGCACGGCAATTCGAATATGTCGCGGCAGACCAAATGAGTAGCAGTCGCGCACCAGAATGCCTCGATGCGCCAAGGCCGTGCGCACCCTTTCGCCTGAGCCAACCTCCGCCAGAACGAAATTGGCCGCGCCCTCAACGACCGGCAACCGCAGCGCCCGCAGCCCCCGCACTAACCCAACCTTCGACCGACTCATCTTTCCTAGCGTTACGTCAATATATGTCGGATCCTTGAGGGCGGCCACACCAGCCGCCTGAGCCAGACCATTCACATTCCAGGGGGGCAAGAGACGTTTGATCTCCGCGATCCGCTCGGGCCGGGCCAGGGCGTAGCCAAGCCTCAGCGCGGTGAGTCCGTAATCCTTGGTCATCGAACGGATCACCACCAGATTCTCGAATCGATCAAGGAGTGGCAGAATGCTCCAGGCATCGTTGACAAAGCGGATGTACGCTTCATCAACCACCACCGGGCGTGGAGCCATCATTGCTAAAGTGCGCTCCACATAGGCTTGCGTGAGCAGCTCGCCGGTCGGATTATTCGGATTGCAGAGAAAGAGCAATGCAGGTCGGTCAACCATCAGCCGACTATCGCCGAGGGCATCTGCCGCCAACGCCCTGACCGGCGCTCCAATGGCCGAGGCCGCGGCTGCGTATTCGCCGAAGGTGGGTGGCACGTGGCCAACTACTAACCCCGGCCCTGCCCAGACGCGAGCAGCCGCGTGGATTAGCTCTGTGGCGCCATTGCCAGGCATCAGCCATTCCGCGGGACGTCCCACCATTTGACTCAAGTGCTCCAACAGCTCAGTGCAATCGACGTCCGGGTAGCGATCGAGTCGTACCTGCTGGAGTGCCCGCCGCACCACCGGGCTGGGCCCATATGGGTTCACGCTGGCGCTAAAGTCAATGACCTCGTTCGCGTCAAGCCCCAACTGCCGCAGCTCAGCAACCCGCACGCCGCCATGAGCCATCAATCCGATTTCCTCGTACCCAGTCTGGCCGGACACTCCATCGATCACGCCTTACTTCGTACGCTCACGGGAGCAATGAAAGCAAGCGAAACTGTTCACGTCTCGAAGGATGTTCACCGCAGGGACTCGGAGACGCAGAGATGCTTCTTCGTTCTCTCCGCGTCTCCGGGTCTCCGCGGTGACTATCGGTCCCGCCGAAGCTGAACACTTA
>JBJXFJ010000314.1:0-5987 GCA_046154735.1 Chloroflexota bacterium
TCCTCGGGCGCGGGGCACAAGACCACCGCGCTACGGGGGACTCCGGAGACATCCACCGGTCACCGGTCACCGGTCATGAGGCACCCTCGCATGGCCGGTTGACCTTCCATCCCCGTGAAGACTCACCGTAGCGCGGTGGTCTTGCGCCCCGCGCGAGCGGAATCCTTAGCCACGTGCAACCGCTAGAGTTGCGGGCATCCTCGGGCGCGGGGCACAAGACCACCGCGCTACGGGGGACTCCAGGGGCTCTTCACTCACCAGTTCCGGAGGATCGGCTATCCCCGGGCTGGTGAGGCGTGATGGTATCCTTGACGGGTCCGTTAAGCGTGCGACAGTGCCGCTAGAATCAGGATCGATCGTGAGCACAGAGTCACATGCGCACTCAGCCACAGCGTAGCCAATCCGCCGGAGATTGGCGCGGGGTGGAAGTGGTTTCCCCAAAGGTCCTCCGTGGCTGGCAGCTTCCGCAGTCTGTCAATGTGTCAGAAGGAGGACGGCGAGGCCGAGCGTTAGTGGTGGCCGGCTCATCGCAGATGCCTGGGGCAGCCTCTCTTGCGTCCACTGCGGCATTGCGAGCTGGGGCTGCCGCGGTTCACATCGCCACGGTTCAGAGCATTGCCACGGCCGTTGGTCTGGCGGTGCCCGAATCGCGAGTCTCCGCGGTTCCCGAGACGGAGGCATCCGGTATCGACCCATTGGCCGCCGGCGATCTGGCCGAGCTTGCTAACAGTTGTCAGGCCACGCTTATTGGCCCGGGACTTATGGACCCACAGGCGTTGCAACAGTGTTTGGCCGGACTGCTCCCCAGGTTGACGGAGACCGCGCTTATTCTGGACGGCGAGGCGATCCTGGCCGTGGCCCACTGTCCCGACGAGCTGTATGACCTGCGTGGCCCCTCAGTGCTCACGCTTAACGCGCCTTCCCTGGCCATTCTGATGGAGGAGCCCGTGGAGGCCGTGCTCAAGGATCTCGCCGGCACAGCCCGTCGGGCCTCCGCGCGGTTTCTCTCGGTGATCGTGGTCAAGGGCGCCGAATCAGTCATCGCGGACACGGAAGGCCGCGCCTGGCGCACCCGCGGAGGTCCAGCAGGATTTGCCAGCTCCGGTCCGACCGGCGTGCTCTCCGGCATCATTACCGGCATCGCCGCCCGCGGAGCGGATCTCGCACAGGCAGCCGTCTGGGGTACGTTCTTGCACAGCACCGCCGCGGAAAAGCTCTCCGCAAAAACCGGCCCGATGGGTTTTCTGACACATGAGCTGCTGGCTGAGATCCCGCCGCTGATGGCGGAGCTGAGCCGCCCCCCAGGGCCGGACCGGTATGGCGCTGATGCTCCCCGTGGACGTCGTCGTCGAGCCTGACGAGGAAGCCCCCATCCAGCCCTTCCTGGCCCCTGGCAGACTGCCCACTTCGAGCTGATGGGGCCAACTCACGCTATAGTCCTTCCCCACACACCGACGAGGAGCTCATGATGGCCGAGAATTCCCTACCCCACATCTCAGAAGACTGGGATCGAGCGATGTGTATCGTTGCCCATCCAGACGACATTGAATACGGCACGGCCAGCGCCGTTGCCCGCTGGGTGGCCGCCGGCAAGGACGTTGTGTACGTGCTGGCCAGCCGTGGCGAGGCGGGCATCGAGAGTCTGCCGCCAGAGCAGACCGGCCCTCTGCGTGAACGCGAGCAGCGCGCGGCCGCGAAGGCTGTTGGCGTGGATGTCGTGGAATTTCTCGATCATGTGGATGGCGTGATTGAGTACGGACAGCCGTTACGGCGCGATCTTGCCCGGATGATTCGCACGTACAAGCCCCAGGTGATTGTGACGCAGAACACGGATCTCACCCGACGCGGCGGAATCCTGAATCAGGCCGATCATCGCGCCGTTGGCCTGGCCTCGCTCGATGCGGCTCGAGATGCCGGCAATCGCTGGATCTTCCCGGAGTTACTCGCGGCGGGTCTGGAGCCATGGACCGGCGTGAAACTCATTTTCATCCCAGGCGTCCACGATGCCGACCATTGGTGTGATACCAGCGCGCATATGGACGCCGGCATCGCCGCGCTGGCCGCGCATGCCGACTACCTGGGCAATCTGAGCGAGCCCATGGATGTGGACGCATTTCTCCGGAAACCCGCCGGCGAGCGCGGCGCTCAGTTTGGCGTGGATTACGCCGTGGTCTTCAAAGTCTGGCGGGTATAGGCATCCAGGGACTCTAGTACAGCTCGGCACATGTGGCTCGGTGGATGCCCCGTGGAGTCATCGGCCCGTCGGGACTGGCCGAAGACAGGCTGCGAATCTGCTTCGCCACGAGACATCGGCGTGCTCAAAATCAGATGATTCACTGGACCGCTGGCCCACCACCTTCAGTACGATTTCGGTTGCGCTCGTGCTTGGTCCAGGCTCCGCTCAGGGTCGTGAACGCACATTACGCATTGGTGAGTGAACTGCCTTGGGCTTTTGCCGCCCGTGAGTCCGTGCACGCTCATCCACCCGCGCTTCGAGCTGCGTCAACTCCTGAACGAGCTTCTGATAGCTAGCCAGACGCTTTGGATCCAGGAGTCCCACATCAATGGCCTCGCGCACGGCGCACCCATCATCCGAGGCATGGCGGCAATCGCGAAACCGGCAGCGCCCCGCGAGCGCTTCCACATCATTGAACGCGCGTGCCACTCCGCCGCGGGCATCCCAGAGCTGCAGCTCACGGAGGCCGGGTGTGTCGATGATCAGCCCGCCATGCGGCATGCGGATGAGCTCGCGATGGGTTGTGGTGTGGCGCCCGCGCCGATCAGCCCCGCGGACTTCCCCCGTGCGGGCCACGTCGGATCCCACGAGCCGATTGACCAGCGTAGACTTACCGGCGCCCGAGCTACCAATGAGTGCGATGGTCTGCCCAAGACGGCAATACGGTATGAGGGCAGTCAGGTCGGCATCGAATTTGGCACTGATCGGGTGCACGGGAACGCCGTGCCCCACTCGTTCGGCATCACGGATAGGCGCGTCAGAACCACCGGCCAGGTCCGCCTTGTTCACAAGGATCACGGGACGAGCGCCACTTGACCAGGCGGCCACCAGAGCTCGCTCCAGTCGCCTCGGATTAAGTGTCTCTAGTGACTCAACGAGGAACACGGTATCCACATTGGCCGCCACAACCTGTTCCACTGTGACATTCCCTGCCGCTCCGCGTGAGAACGAGGTGCGCCGGGGAAGGATTCGCTTCACCGCAATCTCAGCGTCGGCGGCATCCATCGAGAGCAGCACCCAATCCCCAACCGCGGGAAGCTGAGCTTCGCCATGGGTGGAAATGCGATAGCGAGCTTCGATATCGCCGTCAAGGCTGAAGGCCTGAATTCTGTCTCGAGCAACCATCGCGACTCGGCCCAGCCGGAATCTTTCAGACCAGTCCACAGGGAGGTCTTGAGCAAACCAGGGTTGCCAGCCCAGCTCCTCCAGGGACGTGGTATTCACAACTTGAGCGCCGTCTAGGGGCTGGGTAGCGTGAGTCGAATCCTCTGACTGGGCGAAATCATCCGTGAAGGTGTCAAACAGAGATTTGGAACGCGGGTGCATAAGTCCTTCTTCGAGTACCGCGGCGACAACAATTGCGATGCTGACCCATCAGGCATCACCTCAGGTGCGCGCTGCCTGACAGGTAATCCCCGGCGCAAGGCCAAACGCCTCCGTTCGGGGACTTCACCGTTTCACTCGGACGGACAGAGGCGCTCCAGGTGAAAATTGCGAGCCGCTTGGACGCCATCACCACGATGCGTCCCCGTGCGGGCCACCTCCTATGGTACTTGAAATTGAGCTGGCCCGGTGCGACGCACCCGTGAAAGGAGCGTGGTTCAAAGTTTCCGGGCCCCCGGGGCAAAGACGGCCGGCCCCACTGTGAGCGCCGCCATCCCTGGCGGTCCGGCCGTCGAGGCCGCGCTCCGGACGCCCCGTCGCGGATTGGGATTGCCCGTGCGGCCCTCAGGGGCCGGGCCGCCAGGGATGGCGGCGCTCCCAGTGGGCCGGCTAACTCTGTCTGATACCCCGTGAATGCGGCCACTGTGCCGGCTCTGTTGCTGAGCGGCGGCGATATGTGCGTGCCGTTCCGTACACTTGGGATGTGCCTGTTTGTCCCTACGATGCCGTCATTTTCGACTTTGACGGCGTCCTGATTAACTCCGAGCCAATCTTTCTTGCAGCGACAAACGCCGTGTTCGCGCGCGAGGGCCGAGTGCTGAGTGCCGAAGCAGCCTCCATCTACAATGGGCTGCGATTACGCGAGATGCTCATGGAGCTCATCCCACTTCTTGACCTCACGCACGACGTGGATTTCTACATTCGCGAATCGCGCATTGAAGAGGCGCGCCTGTTCAGCGCGCCGATGGAGCCTCCGCCAGGCGCCGCGGCGCTGCTCCGGCAACTTGATGAACTGGCCGTTCCTCGGGCCGTTGGATCATCAAGCGATCACGCCTGGGTTGATCGCATGCTCACGCATCTCGGGATTCGCCAGCATCTCCCAATCATCGTGGGAGGTGATCAGGTGCCGGCGGCCAAGCCCGCCCCAGACATTTTGCTTCGCTGCGCCGAGCTATTGGATGTTCAACCGGCACGGTGTCTCGTCATCGAAGATTCCATTTACGGCGTGCTCGCCGCACACCGCGCCGGTATGACCACCCTTGGCTTTCCGATGTACTCCAATGCCAACTTAAAGTTCAGCGGTTGCTGCGCCATTGCGTGGAGCTTTCAGGAAGTCGCTGACCATCTCGGTATTTCGATCTCGCCACCGTCCTGAAGCACCTGACGCGGTTCAGCTCACGCGCCCATCAGACGGCGACCGCGAGCGCTCTATCAACCTGGTGAGCACGGTCATCGCTGAGTAGCTCGCTCAGGAGTCCCCGATGCACGCAGAAACGCACATAGTAAAGATGCTGGAGCGAAAGCTCAGACGGAGCGAGGAGCTGGCCATCCTCAATCGAGAGAATCTGGAGAATGCGCTCGCGATGTCGTCGTAGCCATGCCATCACATGCTCTGGTGTCATTGAATTGGGCACGGCGCATGTGAGACGGTCACCAAGTGATGCAACCTGGAGGCCATGCTCACGGAGCACCCGCAATGTGGAGAAGACCTGGGTTGATGAAACTGTCATGGTGAGACGATACGCCAGGCACCTGACACCAGGCATTGTACGCTCCGCACAAATCGCCCGTACTCCGGGTAAGCCATGGCCTCGGGACACTCGATGGTTAGGAGTCCGATTGAGTATTCCGAGCAAGCCCCTTCGTCTCCGCGGAGCCCGGCGCATCCACCAGACTTCGCGCGAGCTCAAATACTGAATCGAACATTGGTCGCGTCAGCCGCCCAGTATTCGTGTTCTGACGGCTGGGGTGATACGACGCAATGAGCGCGGGCAAACCGGAGCCAAGATCGTGCAGGCGCGCATGACCAAACTCCACCCGCGGTACCGAGTGTCCAAGCTGACGCACGGCGCTCAGGTAATTATCAAATGCGATCTTGCCGAGACAGATCACCACGCGCAACTTGATCAGCATCTCGAGCTCGCGCAGCAAGAAGGGTCGACACTGTGCGAGCTCCGCTGGCGTGGGCTTATTCGCGGGGGGCGCGCAGCGCGCCACGGCGGTAATGTACGCATCAATGAGCTCGAGCCCGTCATCACGATCACGCGAGAGGGGTTGATTGGCAAACCCCACGCGGTGCAGCGCGGCGAAAAGAAAATCGCCCGAGCTATCCCCGGTAAAGACTCGTCCAGTGCGCGTTCCGCCGTGCGCCGCTGGTGCCAGCCCCACGATGAGCAGCTTTGCATCCACCCGCCCCATCGGCGGAATCGGCTTGCCCCAGTAATCCCAATCGCGATATTCCCGCTTCTTCTGCACCGCTACCTGCCGGCACCATTCAATGAGCCGCGGGCAACGCGTGCAGGTGATGATTTCCTCGCTCAGTAGAGCGACGGGATTGTGAAATGTCATGCCATTGGTATAGCAGAGG
>JBJXFJ010000319.1:0-9549 GCA_046154735.1 Chloroflexota bacterium
CTCCGCAACGCGGATGTCGTGCTGGACGGTTTGCTGGGGGTGGGTGCGCGGGGAGCCATGCGCTCCCCACTCGGAGAGCTGGCGGGAACCATAAATAGCCTGCGCGGTGAGCAGCGTCGTCCAATCGTCGTGGCCGTAGACGTGCCGAGCGGAATTGACTCGGATACCGGGGAAGTGTCTGGCCCGGTCGTTCAAGCGGATGTCACGGTGACGCTCGGGGCGGTCAAAACGGGGCTCCTTAGCTTTCCGGCCGCCGACCTGGTGGGGCGCCTGGAGATCCGCGGTATCGGCATCCAGCCCTCGGCACTGGCGGCTCTCCCTTACCAGGTGCTGTCCGACACCTCTCGGCCGGCGCTTAAGGAGCGCTCGTACAGCTCGCACAAGTACAGCCATGGTCGCGTGATGATTGTGGGCGGGTCCGCGCGTTACGTGGGCGCGCCGTTTCTCGCGGCGGCCGCCGCGGCCCGCTCAGGCGCGGGGCTAGTGATGCTGGCCACGCCAGACTCGGTGCAGCGCGTTGCCGCGATCCAGCTCCCGGAGGCCACCTATACGGAGCAGCCCGTGGAACCGGAGCGTGATCCGGATGCGGCGCTCGCCGCAATCAGGCCGGCGCTAGACGGCGTAAATGCCATTGTAATTGGCCCCGGCCTGGGCCGTTCCCAGGGCGCCGCAACGTTTCTCCGTCGTTTCTTTGAGCTGAGAGCCACGCTCATAAGTCCTCCGCCCACGGTGGTGGATGGTGATGCCCTGAGCCTGCTGGGTGAATGGCCGGGCTGGCACGGGCATGTTGGGAACGGACTCATTCTCACTCCACACCATGGGGAAATGGGCCGGCTTCTGGGTGAAGGATCAGCCACAGTAGGCGTGCGTCCCTGGGAGCTAGCCCGAGCTCAGGCGCACGCCTGGCAACAGGTGTTGCTGCTCAAGGGACCGTTCAGCGCCATAGCCGCGCCCAGCGGTGAGACATGGGTCTATCCCTGGGCTAACCCGGCGCTGGCCACGGCCGGCACCGGCGATGTGCTGGCCGGGCTTACCGGCGGCCTGCTGGCACAGGGTATGGCGCCCGTGGAAGCCGCGCGTCTCGCGGTCTGGGCCCATGCCCGCGCGGCTGCCCGTATTATCGCGAAGCGCCGTTGGCGAACCTTGCTCGCTTCCGACCTTTTGCTCGAGATCCCCCGCGTCTTGAACCAGTCGAGGGCAGAATCTCCGGTGCGGTCTCCACGGCAGCGGCGCTGACCGCGCTCACCGACGGCGCGGGGACCGGGGCATTACGCGCGCGAATCTTGCGGATGATCATGGGCACCACCCACATGGCCACCAGCACAATTCCCACGGTGGTCCGCTCATCTCCCAGGAGCCAGCTCAGCCACAGGGTGGAAGTCATGAGCACCAGGAAATAGCCCAGATCTCCAAGGATCGCCAGTGCCCAGCCCGTCACGGGACCATGACCCGCCGCGGCCGCGGCGGCGCGACCAGTGGTCATGGATACGGTAAAGCTCAATAGTGCGATCCCCAGCGGTCCGCGCTTGCCCGGCTCCGTCAGGCCGGCCGCGCCGGTGGCTCGGGAAATGCGCTGGCCAATGCGGCCGACCCAGCTCACGTGCCGTCCCAGCCAGCGGAAGAACATCACGTATGGCTCAGTCAGGATGGCGCCCAGCACATCTGACACCGCGTACAGCGCAAATGTCACCAACGGCGATATGCCCGCGTCTCGCGCCATGATGACGCCAAACGGAATCCCCCCACCGACCGGAAACATGAACAGCAGGAACGCGCCAAATGCCCCGCTAGGCCACGCGGCCGGAAGCGGCGCACCTGGGTTGATTAGCGCTTGTATCAGATCTTCCGGTGTTAGCTCCAAGGACGATACTCAGAGTGCGAAAGACGTATGAGTGCGTAAGTAATGAAAGGTCTCAATCCAAACTGCTCAGGCGAGACAGAGAGAATGCAGCTCGCAATCCCTTGTCACTTCGCCTCTGGCGATTCCTGCCAGCGCAGCTCCATGTAATCCACGGGCGGCGGGCCCTGATAGCCGACCGCGCTTGCCCGGCGCATAATCTCAAGGTTCTCATCTGCTGTATACAGCCGGCTTACCTTGGTGGCCTTGAGGTGGCCCGGCGCATTACCGGCTAGTAATGATGCAACGAACGAGGTATCGTCTGGAGCCTCAATGATGACAAATCCGTCCCACTCACCATAGTAGAAATACATATCCACCAGATGGGCGCCGAACTCCCGCAGCATAGCGTCCAGCCCCTCTGAACGATTCTGCGGGTGGCGGACCAGCGATGTCCAGGCCTCCGGCGAGTAAGCGAATTGCACCATGTAGCGGGGCATGATCCCGTCCCCCTTCTCAGTCAGAGCTCAGTTCGTGCCTTTCAGTATAGTGAACGTAGAGTTAATCAAGCCGAACATGAGCCGCGCAAGGAACGCCACAATGGTCACTATTCACGCCAAGAGCCATGAAGACCAATTCATTCTCGACAACCCGACGCTGCGTCGATTCATTGACGCGGTCAACGAGATTCGCCATAGCGGACTGGACGCGCATGACATTGTGACCCAGATCCGCCCGCACTTTGCTGAGTTATTGGCTGATCAGCATTGGCTACCGGGAGTGTATAAGGAGCCTGGTGAGACAAGCGGTATGGGCAGTGGCACTGGGATGTGGCTGCTGTATCGCGCTGGAGATGAAGGCCTGGCGTTCTCCTCCCTGGTGCTCAAGCCGGGCATGTCCACGCCGGTCCATGACCACCTTGCTTGGGGACTCGTGGGGCTCTACCAGGGGCTCCAGAATGAAGTGGTCTATCGGCGACAGGATGATGGATCCCAGAACGAGCACGCCGAGCTGGTGGTGAGCGAGCGGAACGCCCTCAAGCCTGGTGACTTCTATGAGCTCATGCCGGAGAATGACATCCATAACGTCACCACCACGTCTGATGTCACCTCCGTGTCACTCCACCTACTGGGGAATGACAATGGCTGCATCTGGCGACACCGGTTCTATCCCGATGCCCAGCGCGTGGAACCGTTCCGATCAGGTTACGTGAACATCGATTGCGACGCCACGGCCTGAGCCTGGATTATTGCTCACGGCATTCAGCGCGGTATGATCATGCGCAATGACAACGGTGTCTCCGCATTACGGTGACACACCCCTCATCCCAGTAGGAGGCCCCCTGATGGTTCAGGCCGTACCCAAGCTGCGTAAGATTGACGCGGATAGTCATTTCTTCCCGCCAGCCGAGTTCATTGATCTCAAAGCCGCGCTCCCGCATCTTAGCGCCGAGGCGCTTCAGATGATTGAACGCGATGTGTCGGTCTTCACCAATCCCAACGCGCGCAACGCCGGTTTCCGAGCCACGGCCGCGGGCCAGCGGCTCACCGGCGCAGCTCCGGCAGCCGCGCGAGGCGGCCCCGTGGGCCATGGCGTTGTGGCTGATCGTGCCAAGCTCCTGCCGGAAACGGGCTTTGACATGCAGGTGCTGATTCCAGACGGAATCTATGCCAACCCGTTTGGGTCCCCGGTGGCGCGTCAGGCTGAGCCCGGCATGACCCACGCCATTTGCCGGGCGTTCAACGTGGCCACATCCAAGGCCCAGCGTGAGTTCCCAGAGCAGTTCATTGGCACGGGCATTGTCCCGTTCCGTGATGTCCAGGAGTCATGTGACGAGGCTCGGTACGCTGTGGAAGAGCTGGGTCTCAAGATCATCTGCATCAATGGCAACTGGGAAGGGCGCAACTACGACGAGATTGAGCTGTACCCGTTCTGGAAGACCATCCACGACCTGGGCGCTGTTCTCTACGTGCATCACAACCCGTTCAATTGCCAGGTGCGCGACCACGTTCCCTCCACCTACACCGTGGGCTGGGAGCGGATGCGCCGGATGCATGTGAGCAACTATCTTGGCTTTGCGTTTGAATATATGCTGGGCATGGCCAGCCTCACCCTGGGCGGCGTACTCGAAGAGTTTCCAAATCTGAAGTTCGTCTTCTTTGAGGCGGGCGGATCCTGGCTGCCCTGGGCCATGTACACATTGGACCGGGTGTACGGCGTGGAACCACAGTGCGCTCGCTGCAGCGAGAAGCCCAGCGATCTCATTCGTCGATCCTGCTTCGTGGCCGCTGAGCCGGATGAGGGGCCGTTGGCCGCCGCGATCTCCTCCATTGGCAGTGAGAATTTCGTGCTGGGAAGCGACTATCCGCATCCACCGTCCACCTACCCGAACACCGCGGCGGGGTTAGAGGAGATGGAAGGACTGACGCAGCAGGATAAGGACAACATCCTGGGCGGCAACCTGCAGCGTCTCCTCGGCATTCACTGACTTTTCACCGTGCCGAGCGGGTAAGGTGCCCACTCGGCACGCCATTCATCCACCTGTAGGACTCCTTCACTGTCCGTTTCACAGCCGCTTGATCTCCGTACGTCCGCGCCGGGGTCACCCCTGGGTGAGTACTTCCGCCAATTCTGGCTGCCATTTGGTTTAGCCACGGACTTGCCCCTAGGCGCTGAGCGCCCTCTACGCGCACAGCTTCTGGAGGAGCGTCTCGTCGCGTTCCGTGATCTTGAAGGGCGGCTAGGCCTCATTTACGGCCTGTGCCCCCATGCGCGCGGCGATATGTTTTTCTCCACGATCGACGGTGAAGGAATCCGGTGCAACTATCACGGGTGGAAATTTGACGTGAATGGCATATGCGTTGAGACGCCAATGCACCCAGATGGATGTGGCGTGGATACGCTGGCCTATCCCGTCAGGGAGCATGCCGGCCTCCTCTGGGGCTACCTGGGCACAGCAGATGCGCCGCCGCTCCCTGATGTGTCAATTGCCGCGAGCGCCGTGGTTGCACGTCGCCCGCGCCCCTGGCTGGAGGCCGTGCTGGCTGAGCTACTGAATGGCGCAAATGAGCCTACCAGTGTTCGAGCGGGAACAGACCAGCTAGAGGTCACTCGAAACAACCGGGTGCCGGCAACGTTTTCATTGCCGAGCAGTGTCAGTGTCAGCGAACGTCCGGGCATCACGCTGCTGGTGCCGGCCGATCAGAAGAACACCGTCGTCATCGGCGTCGGTGATGCGAGCCCAACGGCCGCCGCTGAGACCGTGGATGCGGCGCGGGCCGCCCTCGTGGAGCTTCTGGAGACCACAATCCGCGCCACGTCTATCGCCTAATCCGGCCATTGGCCGGGAGCCGATGGAGCGGAAGCGCCGCCTCACTGGGAGCGCCGCCGTCCCTGGCGGCGCTCCCAGAGAGCAGGTTCCCAACTCTGGCGACCGCCACGCATCTGCTATGGTTCCGCCTGCTCTTGGAATCTTCATTCGTGTCGTGGTTGTGGATGCCGCTGACGATCTGGGCGGCATTCGCCCAGACGTTGCGCAATGCTGCCCAGCGCCACCTGGTGACCAGTCTCGGCACCCTGGGCGCCACGCTAGTGCGCTTTCTCTACGGGTTGCCATTTGCCGCGGCGTACGCGGGCGCCCTCGTGCTCATCACCGGGGAGGCCGTGCCGTCGGTCCATTGGGGCTTCTTTGGGTGGATCCTGATGAGTGGCCTGGTTCAGATTGCCGCTACCGCGTTGCTGCTGCGAGTCATGGAGGCGCGCAATTTCACACTGGGCGTCGCCTACTCCAAGAGTGAAGTGGTGCAGGCGGCGGTGTTTGCGGCCGTTCTAGTAGGTGATCCGCTCACTCCACTGACCATCATGGCCATCCTGATTGCCACGGTGGGTGTGGTGCTGCTATCAGTGCCGTCCGCGGATCGACCGGTGACGGACCTTCTGGGCGGGTGGGCCAGTAAGACCGCGCTCATGGGCATTGCCTCGGGGGCGGGGTTTGCCCTCTCCGCGGTGGGCTATCGGGGCGCCTCGCTCTCACTGCAGCCCGCGCAGTTTGCGGTGGCGGCCGCATTCACCCTAGTGTGGGCGCAGTGTGTCCAGTCGATTGCTCTGGGTGGATGGCTGCTGGTGCGCCGACCCGACATCGTACTGGCCGTGTTCAAGGCCTGGCGCACATCCATGCTCGCCGGTTTCATGGGCGCGGCGGCATCTGCCGGCTGGTTCACCGCCATGGCCATTGAGCCAGTGGCCCACGTACGCACGCTAGGCCTGGTGGAGTTGCTCTTCTCATATGTGGTCTCTCGCCGCCTCTTTAAGGAGCGACTGCGGCGTGTTGAGATCATCGGGATCATGTTGCTAGTGCTGGGGCTTGCGGCAATTACGTTTGCGGGAGCTCCCAGGTAGAGGTGCGGGGTTCGAGTTTCCAGGGTATTGCCTGAGCGATCCTCGACGCCCGTGGCCGGTGGATGCTAGGCTTGGCGGGTATGGCTGATGCTCCCGCGGCGCGCGTTCCCCCTGGCTCAGAATCGGCTCGGGCGGATGGGCTGGCCTTTGCGGCGCTGCGCAACGGCAGTTTCCGCTGGTATCTAGTGGGCACTTCAACGTGGATGCTGGGTGACAACATTGAGCATGTCATCAGCTACTGGCAGCTCTATCAGCAGTTCCAATCGCCCATGTTGGGCGGCTACGCGGTCATCAGCCACTGGCTACCATTCCTGGTGCTCTCGGTCTGGGCCGGGCATCTGGCTGATCGAGGCGATTGTCGGAAGCTAATCGTCATCTCCCAGGTGCTCTTCATGGCCGTCTCGCTGGCCTGGGCCTATCTGTTTCTGACGGACACGCTGGAGGTCTGGCACGCGGTGGTGCTGTTAGCGGTTCATGGATTCGCCGGGGTTATCCAGCTCCCGGCCAATCAGCTCGTGATCCATGACATCGTGGGAAGTACACGCTTACTCAGTGCCGTTCGAACCGCATCCCTAGGCAGAAGCCTGGGAATCGTCCTCGGGCCGGCCATCGGCGGGGGGCTTCTGGTGCTCCTTGGCCCCGGCTGGGGCATGGTGGCGAACGCGCTGATCTATCTCCCTATGCTGATCTGGGCGCTGGGCACTCCCTATACCGGGCATGTGCATGCTAAGGGCGGCGCGCCGCCTGCCCGGCGGGCCGGCATACTGGCGCTGCTCAAGTCACTCCGAGGCGCGGGCGGGAATCCCACCATTCTGTCCATGGTGGTGCTGGCCGGAGCCACCTCATTCTTTGTGGGCAACGCGTTTCAGGCGCAGATGCCGGAGTTTGCGGACGATCTGGGCTCGGATAAGCATGGTGCCGGTTACAGCATCCTCCTGGCGGCGGGCGCCATTGGCGGATTTGTGGGTGGGATTTTGCTGGAGACGATGGGCGTATTGCGGCCGCGCGCACGCACAGCCATCATCTGCGCCTGTCTATGGTGCCTGGTCATCATTGGTTTCGCCGTATCCGCCACCTATCCGCTGGCCCTGGTGTTTCTCTTCGTTGGCGGTTTTCTGAACCTAGCGGTGACCTCAATGGCGCAAACGCTGGTCCAACTGGAAGCGCCGCCCAATCTGCGTGGAGCCATGATCGGTCTGCTCTCGGCCAGCCAATCCGGTCTGCGGGTCGGCAGCGGCATTACGGTGGGCGCCCTGGGCGGCTTCATTGGGATCCACTCGTCACTGGTGGCGAGCGCCGGGGTGCTCCTGGTGATCACCGTTGGCTTACTGATCTATGCGGAGCGAGGCCGGCGCGCCCCCGTCACTCCCTGAGCGAGCGGTTGTGCTCCGGATCTGTGCCGTTCACCGGTGAAACCGGGTATCCTGCCTCCATTCATGTCTGCGCTGGCCGCACGTTTCCCGGATCGCTCAATCACCAATCAATGGATCGTTGCCCTGGTGGTTGGGGTCTCATTCCTCGGGTTTGATATCACCGGGCCGTTCATGCCCTTACTTGCCCGAGAGCTCGGCGTCACGGATCCGCAGCAGGCGGCGTTTTGGGGCGGCATCCTCAATGCCACCACCCCCGCGGTCGGCGTCATTTCAGCGCCCATCTGGGGACTCGTAGCCGACCGGCTGGGTCCAAAATACATGGCCGCGCGTTCGCTCACCGGCTTTGTGTTCACCTATACGGCGGTGGCCTTTGTGACCGATATCTGGCAGGTGCTAGCGCTGCGGGTGGCCACTGGGGTCATTGCCGGGTATCTGCCCACCATGGTGGCGCTCATGGTGGCCACCGCTCCAAGGGAGCGCACTGGACCGGCCGTGGGAATGCTCCAGGCGGCCCAGTTCCTGGCGCTGGCGATCGGTCCGGCCGTGGGTGGTGTCATGGCGGATCGCTGGGGGCTGCGGGTCAATTTCTATGCTGCCGGCGCGCTATGCCTGCTCTCATTATTCCTGTTGCTCTGGGGGTATCGAGACATTCCTGGAAGTGCCGCCGCGCCAAACCAGAAGCGGCCTCGGCCGTCGTTTCGAGACGTGGTCACCTTGCCCAACCTGGCGGTGGCCATGGCGGTACTGGGCATGCTGCAATTCGTCGATCGCAGTGTCATGCTGATGGTGCCGGTGTATGTGGCGGTCCTTGATCCGACGAACCAGGCAATCGCTTCACTGTCCGGCCTGGT
Organism: Chloroflexota bacterium; assembly: GCA_046154735.1. Taxonomy (GTDB): domain Bacteria; phylum Chloroflexota; class UBA6077; order UBA6077; family JACCZL01; genus CAVXYC01. The sequence goes on from JBJXFJ010000319.1 coordinate 8,460, forward strand.
GATTGCCATTGGCGCGCTGGCCACAGCCGCGTCAAGCTGGATCTACGGACGACTCTCGCTTCAAATACCGGCGGCGCGGCTCCTGCCCGTTGCACTTGGCCTGGGCCTGGCGCTGTGCGCGCCAATTGCGTTTGCCGCGGATGTCTGGCAGCTTCTGGTTATGCGCTCAGCGCTGGGGCTGCTGGCCGGTGGCGCCATTGCCATGCTGTATACGGCCGCGTCACGCGGATTCCCAGCAGAGCGCACCAGTAGCGGCATGGCGCTGCTGGGAACGGCCGGTATGATTGCCGGAGCGCTCGGCCCAGCCCTGGCCGGGGTCCTGGCCACAATCAATATTCAATCTATCTTTCTGATTGATTCGGTGCTCTTCGCCCTGGGTCTGTTGCTGATGCTTGTTGCCTGGCGGCGACCATGAGAAACGGCCAGCTCAACGACTCAATCCGCCATATCACTGGCGACAAGATCTAAGAATTGTCGCTCTCATCGTCATTATCGTTGTTGCTTGTGTTATCAGATTCGTCGCTGTTGTCGTTGACATCGAAATTATCGTTTTCGTTGCCATTGTCGTTACTTTCGAAGTTGTCCGCTTCATCGTTTTCGTTGCTGTCGCCGTTGTCGTTGCTGTCATCGTTGTCGGCACTATCGTCATTGTCGTTGCCGTCGTCATTCTCATTCTGATCATCACCAGGTTGGCTGAGAACGGTGAAGCTGGTAGCCGTGAACACGTCACCCTGTCGGTTCCCGCTGGCGGTGATGCTGGCGCCGATCTGGAGATCGGTCACGCGGGATGCGCCCGGTAAGATCACGGTGAGACGTGTGCCGGCGCCCGTATCGATGACAACGCGCGGCGGGTTGGCACCGGTGTCCAAGCCAATAATGATGCCCACGATCGGAGTTTGCTGAATAGGGGCCGCGGGCTGGGAGTTGCTGGTGGCTGGGAGGATCTCGATGGCTGTGGCCACGAACACGCCATTCACCACTGAGCCGGTGGCTTTAAAGCGTGACCCGGTCTGGGCCATGGCAATGCTGGCAACGTTTGGCGCGCGCACCAGGTAGCCCGTGCCGCCATCCGTGGTGACGCTCATGGTGG
>JBJXFJ010000320.1:0-13958 GCA_046154735.1 Chloroflexota bacterium
ATGACGTGCAGCCAGTAGATCCGATCGACGAATGGGAGCACCCACCGTTCAGCGGGCTGGTCCTTGATAACGTCATATACGGTAGGGGCACAGCCGATGATAAGGGCCAACTCCTTATGCATATCAAGGCAGCGGAGGCACACTTCAACCTGACGGGCCGTCTCCCTTTGAACCTGAAATACGTTTTCGAAGGGGAAGAGGAGATCGGAAGCGTTCACTTTGAGCAGTTTCTAACCGAGCATCGGGAACAGCTCAAAGCGGATGTGGTGATCGTGAGCGACACGGAGATGTTTGCTCCGGATCTACCGGCAATCGGGTACGGACTACGGGGCCTGTGCTACCTCGAGGTGGAGGTGCGCGGACCAAGCCGAGATTTGCACTCGGGCACGTATGGCGGCGCGGTTGCCAACCCAGCCAATGTGCTGTGTCGACTGCTCTCTGAACTAAAGGATGAAATGGGAAAGGTGACCGTGCCAGGATTCTATGACCACGTTCGTGATCTCACAGCGGAGGAGCGCGCCGCCTTTGCGCAACTACCGTTTAACGAGACCGCGTTCCGAGAGGAGATTGGTGTTCCAGCACTAGACGGTGAACCTGAATTCCATCCCCTTGAGCGCCTCTGGGCACGTCCCACGCTGGATGTCAATGGCCTGTGGGGTGGGTTCACCGGTGAAGGCTCAAAGACCATCATCCCTTCAAAGGCTACCGCAAAGCTAAGCTGCCGGTTGGTGCCCAACCAGGACCCCGACCAGATCGCGGACCTGTTGGAAGACCATCTGCAGCGCCAGAGTCCGAACTCGGTGCACATCACTGTTCGCAGAATGCATGGCGGCCGCCCGGTGCTCACCCCACTCAGCCACCCCGCGGTTGGGGCGGCATCGACTTCCTTGCAGCGCGCGTTCGGCACGGAGCCCGTGTTCACGCGAGTTGGCGGGTCCATTCCGCCGGTTGCAAGCTTCCAGGAAATTCTCGGAATTCCGAGTGTCCTGATGGGCGTCGCCCTGGCCGAAGATCGCTATCACGCGCCCAATGAACATTTCGAGCTCGAGAACTTCTATCGAGGCATTCTGAGCGTCGCCTACCTGTGGCAGGAGCTTGCCGATGGCATGTGGGCGGACTCAAAGGGGGCAACAACGTGACCGTCGCATTACGAAAACCCACTCCGGACAAGGCTCGCACTGGGCCAGCCATTCCTGCCGTGCTGAACGCTATCGAAGAGATCGGACGCACGTTCACTGCCACGCTCCGCCTGGAGCCCGTGCTGGATCGAATTATTGACGAAGCGGTGGCTCTGGCCAGTGGCGATGCCGGCTCCATCATGCTCGTGTCCGAAGATCGGCGCGAGCTGGTGGTCACCGCGGCACGCGGGCCTCGCGCAAACATCATTCTCGGAGCCCGGCAGCCTGTGGACGCCAGCGTTGCCGGACGAGCCATCCGAGAGGGCACGCTCATTCTGAAAGGACGGGTGGAGCATCGCGGTTCCGGCGGGCCCGGCCAACCGCGCGATGTCAGTCGATCACTGGTAATTCCACTCCACGTGACGGCGCGCCTGGTGGGCGTCCTCAATGTGAATACGGAAACGGAACGCGACGAGCTTCCGGGGCCTACTGTGACCCTTATGGGCATACTCGCCAACCAGGCGGCAATTCTCATCGAGCACTCGCGCATGTTTGAAGAGCTAGCCCTTAAAGAGCGGCGGCTGGAGCTCTTTGTCGATCGTTTCCTGCGGCTGCAGGCTGAGCAGAGAGACGGCCCAGACCTCACCACAGATCGGTTGCACAACCTTCTCGGTGATGTCATGAGAAAAACGGTGGAGGAGTTTACCGCCGGATCCAAGCAGATGATCGCGAGCGTGCCGGATGCCAGTCATCCACTTTCTGCCCGTGAGCAAGAGGTGCTGGCACTCATTGTGGAGGGTCTCACCAATAAAGAGATTGGTCGGAGGCTGAATCTCAGTCCCGATACGGTGAAAAATCACGTGGTCCACATTATTGAGAAACTCGGCGTGAGCGACCGGACCCAAGCAGCCGTCATGGCCATCCGAATGGGTCTCATCAAGTAATCATCCAGGCCGGCAGTGCGCGCTCGCGCTTTGGAGTGCTGGCGCGCACTTCGCGGCCGTGACACCCACTTGCCCCTCGCCTTCTAAAGCCCTCACAACCAGCGATTTCCCACACTGTCACCGTGACGGGGGATACAATACAGACGGATTCAAGATCGTCTGGGTAAATTCCGGCTTGGCCTCCAATTCAACAACGTCGCAATCCACGGTTGCCAATGCAATCAGCCACGGAGCTCACGGGAACCCTCGCGGGGCGAGACTCCTCACCCTTGGTGTCACACTGGCGATACTGGCGCTCCTCGCGCTCTTTGTCTGGGGCATGGGCCGGCGTGGCACAACGGTGGGCTCTGTGCCCACGTCGCTGCGTGAAGCACCTGCCTTTCAGCTGCAGCTCTTTGATGAGCGTGTGTTTACCCTCGAGCATTCGCGTGGGACCCCCGTCGTCGTCAACTTCTGGGCATCCTGGTGTATCCCGTGTGAGGATGAGGCGCCCGTGCTTGAATCCGCCGCGTCGCGATATCGCGGACGGATTCAGTTTATCGGTGTGGACGTGCAGGATACTGACGCCGCCGCCATCCGCTTCCTTCGACAATTCGGCGTCACCTACCCGAACGGTCGCGATGTATCCGGAGCCATCTCAATCGACTATGGAATGAGCGGCGTGCCGGAAACCTACTTTGTGCGCACCGATGGCCGAATTCAACGAAAGTGGGCCGGCCCCTTGACCGCGAGCCAGCTTGATTCATTCATTGCAGAGACGCTCACGCCATGATGCGGTTGGGGCTCCACGCGCAGTACACGTCGAGGTGGTCTCTCTTGAGCGTGCCACCATCGGGTAGCGAGAGCCACACATCAGGTCCGCGAAATCTGCGTCTGGTCAATTCACGATGAGTCAGGTAGCCACATCCTTGGAGCTCAGCGTGGTCCTGGCTATCGCTGCAGGAGTTGTCTCATTCCTTTCCCCCTGCGTGGTCCCGCTGGTGCCAGGTTACCTCGCGTTTGTGTCCGGAGTTGCCGCCTCAGAGCGAGAGCAAACGCCGTATGCCGCGGAGCGTATGGTGTTGGGGACGGTGCTCTTTGTTCTCGGCTTCACCGCCGTGTTCGTCGTTCTCGGGACCACCGCGGCAGCACTGGGTAGCTTCTTTGATGCCCAGCGGCCACTGCTCTCACGAGTGGCCGGGGTTGTGATGATCAGCATGGGCCTCCTCATGCTGGGATTTGTTCGCTGGACGCCTGCGCTTCGCGAGTGGCGACTTCTGCGCATGGAGCAGCCAGTGGGTCTGATTGGCGCATTAGGGCTCGGAGCAGCGTTTGGACTCGGCTGGACACCATGCATCGGGCCAATGCTCGCTTCCATCCTGGCACTCGCCAGTACCGCCGGTCATCTCGAGGAAGGCGCATTGCTGCTTTTTAGCTACTCAATTGGCTTGGGACTTCCCTTTCTGATCGCATCACTACTCTTCGCACGGATATTCCCACTTTTCCGAGGCGTCCAACGCTACTCATCGTTCCTCACATCGGTGAGTGGGGTGGCAATGCTCGCGCTCGGAACACTATTCATCTTGAACCAATCATTCTACCTCAACATCGCGTCCCAGCGGTTACTCTCACTTGGTGGCAGGTGAGCGTGTGCAGATTGAGCTCACAGACGCGCTCATACTCCTCGTCCGCTGGATTCACGCGATGGCAGCGGTGATCTGGATTGGCGCGGCCTGTGCCATACTGTCCATCCGCTCTCACCTTATCGCAGAAGGGAGCCCGGTAATTTCCACAATTGAGCAGGTTTATCGTGACTTCACGGATGTTGCTATACCGATATTTCTCTTGACTGGCGTCCTGCTGACAGTCGAGCGATTCTCTTGGGGTGTCCCGGGCCCCGTCTATGTGGGTCTCCTTTCCGCCAAGGTAGTACTCGCGTTTGGTATGTTTCATATAGGACATCGGTCACGACGCACAGGCGTGACCGGCACGGTGAATCCACTACGCGGGCTGTGTGTCTCTGGCGCGGGGATCGTCCTGCTCGCCACAATACTCAAAGCGCTCTCCGGAGGAGCGCCCACTTAAGATGGCAATGACTCATCCCACGCAGCCGTTAGCACCACGGCCTGCCCGCGCAAACGCGAGCCGGTGGAAACTCCTGGCGGCCATGGTTACGATTGTGATTTGCGCCGCCTATCTCGTGACGACCAGCATGCAGACCTCCGCGGTCTACTACCTCACTGTTTCAGAGTTGAGGGCGCGCGAGTCGGCAGTTCAAGCGCAATCCGTGCGCGTTGCCGGTAAGGTAGCGCCGGGATCCGTGGAAAAAATTGATGGCGGTCTCGCAATCCATTTCATTGTGCACGATGACGGCGGGTCATTCCCGGTCTATTACAGCGGAGCACCCGTCCCTGACATCTTCGGCGAAGATGTTGAAGTCGTGGTGGAGGGAAAGCTCCGCGAAGACGGGACCTTTGTGGCCCATACGCTCCTGGCAAAATGCGCATCGAAGTTTGAAGCGTAGCCCCCTGTACCACTACCGTGGGGCGCTCACGTACGCATTAAGGACACGCGTGACGAGTCGAGACTTCTGCCGACACTCGAATTCCATCGGCCCCACCCGTCGCTTCGGAATCTACACGACCTTAAACGGGAGCATTCATGGCTGATATCGGCGCCATCGCCATTATCGGGGCGTTGTTGCTGGCAATTTACAGCAGCGCCGTGGCGCTGGTGGGTCGATCGCTCAATCACGGGGATCTCGTGGTCAGCGCTCGGCACGGTGTCCTTGCGGTCTGCGCGCTCATGTGCGTGGCTGCTGTGAGTCTGCTGGTGGCATTCATCACCCATGACTTTTCCATACGCTACGTCGCCGAGCATTCAAGCCGCGACATGCCCATTGAGCTCGTGGCCGCGGCGTTTTACAGCGGCCAGGCCGGTTCGCTCCTCTACTGGGCGTGGACCCTATCAATCTTCTCCGCAATTGTCGCCTGGCGCCATCGACGCACTCATCCGCGGTACATGCCCGTCACCATGAGTGTGCTGATGTTTATTCAGGCATTCTTTGGGATTCTGCTGGGATTTGTGGCGAGTCCCTTTGAACGGATGGCCACGGTTCCGGCTGACGGGCTGGGGCTCAATCCTCTTCTTTACGACACGGGCATGTTGTTTCACCCACCGATGTTGCTGGCCGGCTATATGAGCTGGACCATTCCATTTGCCTTCGCCATTGCCGCTCTGGCCGCGGGAGATACCAGCGCGGAATGGATTCGGGCAACGCGTCGCTACGCGCTGATCGCCTGGGGCATTCTTGGCGTGGGAAATTTGCTGGGCGGCTGGTGGGCCTACCACGTCCTTGGCTGGGGGGGCTACTGGGGGTGGGACCCGGTAGAGAACGCGGCCATCATGCCGTGGATTACCGGGACCGCGTATCTGCACTCCATCATGATTCAAGAACGTCGCGGCATGCTCAAGGTCTGGAATCTCGTGCTCATTCTGTTGACGTTCTTTCTCGCGTTATTCGGAACATTCGTTGTACGGAGCGGCATCATTGCCTCCGTGCATTCATTCGCCCAATCAGCCATCGGCCCATACTACCTGGTGTTCCTCATACTTCTGCTGGCGGGATCGCTTGGGCTCCTGTTCTGGCGCATTCCAAAGCTTCAGTCCGAGCATGAAATTGAGAGCATCTGGTCTCGTGAAGCATTCTTTCTGCTGAACAACCTGCTCTTCCTGTCAATCACATTTGCCATATTCTGGGGAACTATTTTTCCGCTCGTTTCAGAGGCCGTTCAGGGTGTCAAACTTACGGTGGGGCCACCGTTCTTTCAGCAAGTCACGGGTCCCATGCTCCTGGGTCTCATGGCTTTGATGGCCATTGGACCGCTTCTTCCCTGGCGGAAATCGACCCCTGCTGCGCTGGCGCGGGTCATCGCCTGGCCGGCCGCCGCGGCAGCGGCCGGCACGCTGAGTGCCGTGCTTCTCTTCCAGGTCCATCAGCCTTCGGCGGTGATCGGCGTATTGACGTTGACCTTTGCGCTGGCCACAATTGTGTTTGAGTTTGCGAGGGGTACGTGGGCCCGGCGCTCGGCCACTGGTGAGGCAGCTCCGCGTGCGTTGCTCTCCCTGGTCCAGCGCAATCGTCGGCGCTATGGCGGGTACTTGGTTCACCTGGGTATCGTCTTCATTGGCTTCGGGGTCATTGGGTCGAACTTCTTCCAACAGGAGCGACAGGTGGCCCTACGCCCTGATCAGCCCGTTGAGATTGGCCGCTACATGCTGGTCTTCCGGGGGCTCGGCGAGCGCGCCGAGCACGGCGCTCGCGTGGTCACAGCGCACCTGGACGTGTTTGAGCGGGGTAGCTTCGTAGAATCGATCGAGGCCAACAAGCGCTTCTACCGCAACTTTGAGCGGCAGCCGGCCACCGGCATTCCGATTCGATCCACGGTCATCGATGATCTTTATGTCGTGTTAGCAGGTTGGGACGGATCACAATCGGCGAGCTTCTTGATATTTCTCAATCCGCTGATGGTCTGGATCTGGATTGGCGGTATGGTGATTGTGCTCGGAACCTTTGTGTGCCTGTGGCCGGACCCCGTTCTGGTTCGACAACCTCGTGAGCGCTGGTCTCCAGCCATGGCAGCCAGCGATGCTTGAGCGACGACGCACTTCTCCCCGGATGCTGCCATCACCTGGCGTCTCACAGCTGCTCCTGCGCATGGGTGTGATGCTTTGGGTTGCCGTGCTCATTGGCGGTGTCCTTATTCCCGCTACACAGGCTGAAGATCTCGATGTTCAAACTCGGAGCATTGCTAAGCGGCTCCAATGCCCTATCTGTGAGAGTGTCAGCGTAGCCGATTCGCCATCTGAATTGGCTACGCAGATGCGGGCGGTTATCCGCACTCGTCTCGAGCAGGGGGAATCGAGCGATCAGATTGTTGCCTATTTCGTGGAGAGATATGGGGAGGGTGTATTGGTGGAACCTCCGCGGCACGGCGTCGGACTGATCGTCTGGCTCGGACCGCTCATGGGACTCATCCTGGGCGGCGTCGCGCTCGCACTTTGGTTCCGCCGGGCGCGGCCAGAGACGGCCTCTTCCGATCCACGCATCAGCGGAACGTCCATCAGTGCATCAGACTGGCGCATGAACGCCGCGCGGCGCGAACTTGAAGAGCTGGGCGGAAGACGATCACCATGACAATCGCAGTTGGCATCGTGATCGTCCTCATTGCGATTGCGTTTGTACTACTCCCGCTCTTTCGGCGAACGTCCATTGATCAAACGGAATCCACTGATCCAGCAGTGACTCGAGCCAGCCTCTATCAGCAGATCCTGGATGCGGAGCTGGATACTCAACTTGGAAAGCTTGATGGGACGGACTATGCTGAGCTCCGCGCGCGGCTCATGTCTGAGGCGGCCCAGCTCATCACGACGTCTAGAAGCGATGGCGCCGTTGACGAGGACACTGCCGCGCGCGTCGAGCGTGAAATTGCCGCGGCTCGCGCGGCGCTCAGGGGCAGCTCCGGGGTCCGGACCAGCCACGCATGACCGAAATTCTCGCGGCGTTGGCTCTGGCAATCACGACAATCTGGTTCCAGGTGGATACCAGCGGCCAGATCTCCGGCCAGCTCAGTAATGGCACACCAGGCGGAATGACGCTGGGTGGCGTCACCGTGACACTCGCCAGTCTCAAAGAGTCGGGCTGGCAAACCGAGCGCACCACCACGGCTGACGCCACGGGGCGATTCACGTTTGGCGAGCTGATGCGCGATCCATCCACCATTTATCTACCCATCGCGTCCCATGACGGCGCCTGGTACTATCCTCCGCAACCCGTCAGCCTGGCGGAGGCGCCGAGCGCGAGCATTGAAATCACCGTTTACGATGCTACCCGCACGGACGATGCCCTGAGGTACGATCGAGCAGCCATCCTTGTCGCCGGGATTCAGCCGGAAGCGCTCATGTTGATGGAGATGAGTGGCTTGTCCAATACGGAGCCCAGAACCGTCATTGGGACTGAGGAGCCAAATGGCGGCCGTGCAATCTCGGCGCGCTTCCCCTTGCCAGCCGGCGCCATTGGATTTCAGCCACAGCGAGGCATGATTGAGTCGCAGCTCATTTCCACTCCTGAAGGGATGGGCTTAATCTGGCCGGTCTTCCCGGGCCGCCAGGAGCTTGCGTTTAGCTACCAACTTCCCTACCGGGGCGACCGAGCCGTGATTGACAAGGTACTCGCTTACCCCGTGGGAACACTTTCGGTCTACGTGCCTGAAGGCGGTCTCGAGCTCGCCAGTGACAAGCTCCAACCCCAGGGGGGTACGGAGCTGGGAGGTCGCCGGTACCAGCTTTACACCGCGACCGAACTGAACCGAGGCGACCGTATCTCAGCGCAGATCACCGGTATGTCCGCCGCGCTCACCGGACCTCAGCCCTCCTTCACCGCCCCACTTCTGGTGGCATCAGGCGCCACAATGTTACTTGCCGGGCTGGGAGCTGCCTTTGGCTGGAGGCGAAAAAGCGGGGCGCGGACGAGATCCAAGCCAATTGCGGCCGACCCACCCCCCGTGCAACCGACCGGAGAGAGAGCACAGCTCATCGGGGAGATTGCCGCGCTGGATGAGCGGTACGATCAGCAGCTTCTGCCGGAGGAGGCATACCGAACCACCCGCGCGGCGCTTATGAATCGCGTGATTGCACTTACCTCCATTGAAGGCAAGGAATCTTCTGCGGCTGAGCGAACTGCCCGAAGCGCGTGAGCGGCCAATTCGACGAAGCAGCACCATTGCCGGTCATCGTGGCCGAGAATGTTAGTGTCGCGTTTGACGATCAGGTTGCCTTACGGAGTGTTTCACTGTGTGTGAACGTCGGCGAGCGGGTCCTGATTCAAGGTCACAACGGCGCGGGAAAAAGTACCCTCATTCGGATACTCGCGGGCCTCTTGCGGCCGGATCGAGGCACAGTCAGCATTGGCGGCGGTTCACCCACCGACCGGCACATCCGTCGCCAGATCGGCGTAGTCATTCACAATCCATGGCTTGACCCGGACCTCACCGTCACAGAGACCTTGCACTACTTTGGCACGCTCTACGGGCTCCAGAAATTTGAAGAGCGCATTGAGATGCTACTCGCGCGGGTGGGAATGCTGGACCGTCGTCATCAACGGACCGGCGAGCTCTCCCGCGGTTTCCAACAGCGCCTCACGTTGACCCGCGCACTGCTGCATGATCCCGCTATCTTGCTCCTGGATGAGCCGGACACGGGGCTTGATGACGACACACTGAAGAGCATTTGCGAGGTACTGTTGGATCGATCCGCAAGACCTATGCGAACCATCGTCCTCACCAGTCATAATCGCGCCTTTGGGGCCGCGGTGGCTGAACGCACCGTTGTGCTGGTAGAGGGGCGCGCTGTGGAGCCATATACTCTGACATGCTGACGCTCCTGCCGCGCTCATTCGTTCATCAGCACGTGGCCGGCTCACACGCCTGGTCTCGCACATGAGCGAGCTCCTGAGAACCATTCAGATCATTGTTTGGAAAGACTTGCTTCTTGAGCTCCGTGGGAGACAGGTCTTTAGTACAACCTTCACATTTGCGCTCCTCGTGCTGGTAGTCTTCAACTTTGCGCTGGATGTGCGCGCTGACCTTGCGCCGATCCTAGCGCCCGGCGTGCTCTGGGTGGCCATTGTCTTCGCCGGCATGCTGAGCATTGGGCGATCATTTTCGCGCGAGAGCGATCGCGGCACCATCGAAGCATTAAGGGTCAGTCCGATTGATCGCTCTGCCATCTTCATTGGCAAGCTGCTGGGAAATCTCATCATCATGCTCGCGGTAGAACTGGTCACGGTACCGGTCTTTGTGATGCTGTTCAATTTGAGTCCACGCTGGCTTGACCTCGTGCTCATCACCATGGCCGGCACAGTGGGTTATGTAACAGTCAGCACGCTGTTTGCCGCCATTGCCGTCCAATCACGGGCACGAGAAGTGATGCTGCCACTGCTGGCATTGCCGTTGCTTGTGCCCATTGTCATCGGTAGCGCCAAGGCCACTGCCGAGGCACTGACTCCTTTCGAGACTCAATCAGCGCCGTGGCTCAGCTTGATCGCGGCCTATGACCTGATCTTTCTTGCTATTGGGGTGGCAATTTTCGATCATGTATTTGAGGCATGACGTGAACCGAAACCTTGATTCGCTCCGGAAGCCATTGGGCGCGCTCACCGTACTCTCCATGAGCCTTGCACTGCTCGCGGCCTTCTTCTATGCGCCCATGGAGCGCAGTCAAGGTCAGGTTCAGCGCATCTTTTATATCCACCTGCCGATCATCTGGCTCGCCTATCTGGCGTTCTTCATCGTCTTCTTGAGTAGTGGCTTGTATCTCTGGAAACGGCGAGACGCCTTCGATCATCTGGCACATGCGTCAGCCGAAATTGGGTTTCTCTTCACTTCTCTTGTTCTAGTGACTGGTTCACTCTGGGCTCGACCGATTTGGGGAACATGGTGGAGCTGGGATGCCCGACTCACCACCACACTAATTCTCTGGTTTATCTACGGCGCCTACCTGACACTCCGTGGCGTGATGCCACATGATCGACAGGCGGCCCGCTACTGCGCGGTGCTCGGGATCGTCGGATTCATCGATATTCCCATCATTCACCAATCCGTCGTCTGGTGGCGCACACTTCACCCACAGAGCATCGTGCTGGCTGAGGGCGGGCCGGCAATGCCGCCCGCCATGCTTCAGACTCTGGGACTCGCACTCATGGCGTTCTCATTCTTGTACGTGTGGCTCCTACTTGAGCGGACAAGACTGGAGCGCATGCGCGCGGACCTTCGCCAGATCAAGCTCGAACAAGCGTTTGGTAAGGCACCATAGTGCTAGAACAATGGATCTTCGCCACCGCGGCCTTTGGCGTCACCGGCATCACCATAATGAGCTATATCCTGATCCTGCGCTCCCGATCTCGAGCCGCGGAGCTGGAGCTGGAGCTGGAGCTGGTGCACTCGTTCAGGAGCTCGCCGGATCAGGGGAGCGAGTCGCGGGGCTCAGAAGTGTCAACGACCGCTTCCCCCGCAAGCATGCCACGGCAGGCCTGAATTCAGTCTCAGCGCTCAGAAGACCGCGCGATCTGCCAGCCTCGACGCGGTAGCGGGCTCATAGCTGGGATAACCGGTTCCGAGGAGTGATGCGAACCAGCTCAACAGGCACGGTGATACCGCGCAGGATCACCTCAAACGTCTCCGCGGCGACGAGATCTGGCATAGCGATGTCCGACGCCTCGTCTCGAACGCGAGAAGTGACCACGATCTCACCACCCCGGGCCTCGCCCTGGGCGCGCGCCGCAATGTTTACGGTGGTGCCAAAGTAATCAAGCCGGCCGTTCAGCGTGACCACGAAGCAGGCCCCCGCGTGTACGCCAATCTTCACCAGCGCAGAGGGATCCGCGAGCCCTCTGGTATCAAACCTACGGATGTCGTCCTGGATCGCGAGCGCCGCGCCCAGGGCCTGGCGGCCGTCGGGAAACGCGGCCATCACGGCATCGCCAATGGTCTTGATCAGCGCCCCGCCGTGGCGCTCAATGGCAGCTTCTAGCACTGTAAAGTGGTCAGACACCAGCCGAAACGCCGCCGCCTCACCGGCCCGCTCATAGAGCGCGGTCGAGCCCGCAAGGTCTGAGAAGAGAATTCCTACCCGGCCCACCGCCAGCTCAATGCCCGGGCCCAGCGCCTCCGCGGAGAACAATGATCGAAACGCGGGGTAGGTCAGGAGTCGTCCGGGCGTGGCAGCCAGCTCAGACCAGCGGCCGTCATCAAGCGTGATAGTCGCCGGAACCGTGCGATCATTGGTAATCAGCAGCGTCGTATCGCCCGTTGGGAGCTTGGCCTGATCCGGTTCAATGAGGTGAGCCGAGATGCTGAGCCTCGGTTGAACGGAGTGGGCGTCAGGATCAACCAGAACGTGCGCAACACCTCTACTCTGAGGTGACCGGAGTATCCATGGGCCGGCCGTGAGTGCCAGCGAAAGGTCACGGGTCTCACCCGGGCCCAGAACAAACTGGATCTGCCGATGCGGCGTATTCATGGGCCCGCCAACGCAATACGTTCCGACACTCACGGGTCTAATTGCCGCGGCCGGGTAGAACCGAGCTTCAATGGCGTCGTCAATTGAGGCGGTGAAGTGAAGATTACAGGACGTACAGAGGCCCTCGTTCTGCAGATCGTGAAGGGCGAGCGCCGCGGCACTTATGCCGCGACAACTCGGGCAGAGCAGCTCCCAACGCATCTCCAGCAGACCCACCGTGGCTGCGTGCAGAAACGTCTCCATGGTCAAACGGGGATCAACGTCCCACATCTCCGCCAGCTCCAGAGGGCGCATTCCGGAAACATCTTCATCCCCGCCGTCCTCAATGTGACCACGAAGCGCCGCGACGATCGAATCCGGGCAGCCAACATCTAAGAGCTGCGTGGTCAAGCTCCCGATTTTGCGCCGTTCGGCATCAGACGGGTTGTGCTTGAGCACGGGGAAGGGTGTCGGAGCGCGCTTCTGTAAGTACGTACTCAGTTGGTCAAACTGCAGGCGAGCCCGCGCCATCTGCCGCGGCGCAACGACATATCGAATCAGGGGGTCAAACAACAGGTTGCGAGGTGTCAACTCCGCGAAAAAGCGAACCGAGGTCCGCCCGTTAGCTGAAGTGAGCTCAGCTCCGCCGCGAAAATGTAGGAGTGGGCCTGTCAGAAAGTCACGCACAACGACGAACCCACGGGGTCGCTGCCATTCAAAGGGGTGCTCGCGCCATCGAGCATAGGTGACCCCAAATACACTGAGCTCACCGATCTGCAGCTCGCCATCGCTACTTGCGCCGCGGGCAAAACGGGGCTCTGGCAATCCAATAGCCCGATTAAAGCGGTTCGTGTCGGCAATGAGCGGCCAGAGATCATCGGGCTCGGCGGAAAAATCCACCTCAAGCTCAGCGATGATCGGCTGACTCATGGGCAACAACACTCCCGGTGCATCACAGCAACCGGGAGTCTAGCATGCTGAATTTCGAGATTGTGAAACATTCTCGAGATTCGGAAGGCCAGATGCTACGGGCTGGTCCAGTTCACCTGCTCATATGTTCCAGCCCGATTGCGGCGTCGCAAGGCAGTGAGACAGGACTGGCAGAGAACGCCATCCCCATCCGGGGCAGCTATAGGGTACTCATCCTCATGGCCGGTGCCAATGAAGATCTCACAGTCGCGGCACTTCGTGGTCGCGTTGTACTCTGAGACTGGGAGTGCAAACGTACGAATGAATCGTTGGGACACGCTTAGGACCCTCCAACGAATCCTTGGAGCAAAGCAATTCCGCACGCAATTCCGAGAATGACGACCGTGACATCAAGCACGCGGCCCTCCTCATACTTTCACCGATAGACTCGAATTCTAAAATTCTGAAGCCAATCTCGCGGGCATCTGGCGATTACAGATGCATCACGTCAAGCGTATTACCTGCGTCGAAGGTAGTAACTCGCTCCAATGAACGACCCGAGACCAATGGAGCCAGCCAGCCAGACACCCGCGGACATCGGCTGCGCATCTCGCGCCCAGGGCGAACCAACCCCGAGCATTGGCCCAAGCACCGGAACGAAGCCGATTCCGATTCCGAGAATGGTCCCAAGTGTCGCACCCACGGCGCCTCGCGCAAGCGCCTCAATGCCAGAATCCAGCTTGCAATTCAGCGATTCATCGCGCCTCACCACCGGCCACCTCCCCAATCAAACGTTGTGAGCCGCGCGCCCCGCAGCTTATGAGACAGTGTCTCCTAGAAGGTGTCACGCCGTGATTACGAGGATCGTGGAAACCGTCCCAATGGGGTCACGACGCGCGGTGAGAGGTGAGAGGCGAGAGGCGAGGGAGGCGGGTCCCCAGGGCTCTCCTCG
>JBJXFJ010000321.1:0-16179 GCA_046154735.1 Chloroflexota bacterium
GATATCGTGCCTGGCTTCCTCGTTCCCGGTGGGGGCGCGGGCGACCGGCCTGTCGCCCCTACGGCGTCCGCACCATGCACGCCGTCTGCCTCGGGGCCCAACCGCCAGCGTCCGCTCTGGAGGATGCCGCCATCCGTAGGGGCGACTGGCAGTCGCCCAGCGCGATCTCCACGCCGCCGATCACCGAACCCATTGATATCGTGCCTGGCTTCCTCGTTCCCGGTGGGGGCGCGGGCGACCGGCCTGTCGCCCCTACGGCGTCCGCACCATTCACGCCGGCTGCCTCGGAGTGAACCCAGCAGCGCGCTCCGGATGTCTGCCACGTCCGTTGGGACGGCTGCCTGGTCCATCCGAAAGCTCAGTGTTGGATTTCTGCTGCCTGCCCGTGAACCGCCGTGCGCATTGGGCGCAGGCGCATGCCCGTGAAGCGCCGCACCGCCGCGATGATCCCGTTTGCCACAAGTATTAGTCCAAATCCAGATACTACCCAGATGAACGGATCCACGGGGTAGCGATAGCGCGGCACCTCACCCACAAGCGCGGTACTCGCCACGAGCTGTGCGGCCACCACCAACACCAGCCAGGAAGCTACCCGCCAGCTGCGCAAGACCAGCGTGCCCAATGCACCCACAATAAAGAAGAGTGCCAATGGCCGCATCACCCAGGTGGGACGAAAGACCTGACTCAGCCGCTCAGCCACCGGTATCTCTCGTATTTCAGCCGGTGTTGGCGCGTGAAGCATTGTGGCCAGCGGGCCCCACTGGTTGGCCACTCGGGGCTGATCATGCTCATCCAGATGCCAGCGCAGCGTCTCATCCTTCTTTGCGCCCAACCACAGCTCGCCGAGCATTTCAACGGTGCCTTCAAGGTAGAGCGCTGGATTCTTCAAGATCGCTTCGAGCGCGATATCTCTGAGCAAAGCGTCGGTCTGAGGTTCTGTCAAACCCAGCTCATCGCGCACACGCTGATACACTTGCCCTGGCGCCGGCCGTTTGTTGGTCACTTCCTGGGCAATCTTGCGCGCACGGAGCCGTTGCGGACTCTCCTCGGGCCGGGGCGCCTCTCGCTCATCATAGAACACGAAGTTGCGCTCGTGCTTCACGGACCGGGAGATGAGGAATCGCCCCGTAGAGGTGGTTTCCGCGCTGCCATAGGCGCGCTGGTTGCGGAGTGTCCACGGCACCAGTAGCATGCCCACCACCGCCCAGACCACCAGAGTCCCCACCGCGGCGCGCCGCCAGCCCCTGAGCGTGAACCAGAGGTACACGGGCACCAGTGGAAGAAGCACCTGCGCCACGGGTCGCGTCAATGCCGCCAGACCGAGCAGGAGCCCCGCCAGCGCGTACCAAACCCAGCGATCGCGTTGCGCTGCCACAATCATGGAAAGCACCGAGCCAACCAGGAGGAAGGTAAACACGGGCTCGGTAATGACGTAGTGCTCATAGATGATCTGCGGCGAGCTCACCGCGAAGAGGAGCCCCGCGGCAAAGCCAAGGAGCGGTCCAGCGGTCAGACATCCAATTGCGAAGACCATTCCGGCTGTCACCACGCCCAGCAGATGCTGCACGAAGGCGATCCCCGCGAGGTCCTGACCGACCAGTGCCATCACCCCGGCGATAAACGCAGGGTAGATTGGTGTGCGCCGCTGGGCCAGCTCAAACCCCTGGCCGAATACCAGACCATAACCAGGCTGAACGTACTCAAGGCTGTCCTTGGTCACAAACACTGGTGAGCGGAAGGTGAAGGCGAGCCGCAGGCCCAGAGCCACCAGAATGACCGTTGTCAGCAGAATTAGCGTCCTATGCGTCACATAGAGCTCCGCCACGGCGCTCCACGCTCCGCGCAATCCCGATGTCTGCCGAGCGCGGGATTGAGACGGCTGTTCAATCACCTCAGCAGCACCGGGTCAAGCCCTGGCCTTGAGAGCCATACGCTCAATGCATCCAATTCGGGTCAGACCCCGGCAATTTGCTTGCCCGCGCTGAGTATTCGCTCAACACGATCTTGCGCATTGGTCTCTGTATAGATACGCAGCAACGGTTCTGTTCCTGAGAATCGAATCAGTAACCAACTTCCGTCCTCGAGCGACCACTTATACCCATCAATCGTATTGAGTGATGCAACGGGCGAGCCATCAACTTCAGCCGGAGTGGCTGTAGCCACGCGATGAGCAATGATTTCACGTTGATCAGCCGGAAAGTCCACATCCCACCGATGGTAGAAGCGCGGCCCCACCTTATCACGCAAATAATCAAGCACACCGGACATCGGCCTCTGGAGCTTGACCATGAGGTCCAGTAAGTAGACGCCGGCCACAATGGCATCGCGCTCAGGGATGTGCCCAGCGAATCCGAAGCCGCCGCTCTCCTCGCCACCAATGATGGCGTTCGTCTCCACCATGCGTGGGCCGACGTACTTGAAGCCCACGGCGGTCTCATACACTGGAACGTCAAACTGACGACCGAGCGCATCTGCCATCTCCGTTGAGGTCACACTGCGCACGGCCGGGCCACGCAAGCCACGCTGCTCCAGCAGGTAGAGGAAGAGCAGCGCATACACCTGGTGCTGATTGATGAATGTGCCATGCTCATCTGCTAGGCCTATGCGGTCGGCGTCTCCATCAGTAGCCAAGCCTACATCCGCGCCTTGAGACCGGATGGTCTCAAGCAAGAGATTGATGTGCGGCAAAATGGGCTCTGGGGCAATACCCGGGAAGCCGGGGTTGTACTCCTGACGCAGCTCCAGTAGCCGCGTTGATCCGCCCAGGAGCAGTGACTGGAAATAGCCCGACCCGGCGCCAAACATCGCATCGATCGCCACCGTGAGGCCGGCTTCTCGGATTGGTCCAAGGTCCACCAGACGATGTACCTGCTCCAGGTACGAGACCTTGGCGTCAATGACCTCAACCTGTCCACGGGAGAGAGCATCCTTAAAGGACGTCCGCTTCACGGACTCAAGCGAGATGCCATCAATCCGGGCCTCCACGTCATCGATCACCTCTGGCTCAGCGGATGCGCCCACGTGCGTCTTGATCTTAAATCCGTTGTATGACGCCGGATTGTGGCTCGAGGTGATGATCACGCCACCGCCAGCCTGGCGATTCATCACGTTGTACGAAACAACGGGCGTGGGCGTAGCCTCCCGGGTAAGGAGGACCTTTACCCCGTTGCCGGCGGCCACCTCAGCGACAGCCTGGGCAAAGCGCTCGGATCCAAAACGGGTGTCATAGCCGATGACTAACCCGCCAGCAGCGCGCTCCGTGGACTTCAGCCAATCCATCGTAGCTTGCGCGCAGATGCGCACGTTGTCGAACGTATAGTCTTCGGCGATAAGCGCTCGCCATCCATCGGTACCAAACTTAATGGGTGAAGTCACCACGCACCTCTATCTAATTTTCACCGTTGCTGGCGCGTGCGGAGGCGCCAGTAGGCTAGCGTATCCTGGAGTGTCTGCTCCAGTGTAATGCGGGGCGTCCACCCCGTGAGCTGAGCGAACTTACTGCAATCAGCATACTGTGCGCTGGGCTCCGATGGGCGGATCAACGACTGATCCAGTTCAATACGGATGGAGGCATCCGTGAGTGCCAACAACCCTTCGAGCAACGCCCGCACCGGCGTGCCTCGACCGCTGCCCAGATTGTAAACATCGCCCGGAACGCCCTTGAGTGCGGCTAATCGATATCCCACCACAATATCACGCACGTCACTGAAGTCACGCACTCCATCAATGAAGCCCACCCGCACCACCGGTTCACGCCTGTCCAGCTCAATTTCAGCGATCTGGCGCGCGAAGGAAGGGGTGACGAAACGATCATCATGCTCCGGTCCGGTATGCGTAAAGGGGCGGACGCGAATGGCCGGCAATTTACGCGTTACCCAATACTGGGCAGCCATGAGGTCCTGTGCAACCTTACTCACCGCGTACGGGCTTACAGGATTGAGCGCCGTGGTCTCTTTGATTGGCAGATGCTCCGGAGGGACGGGGCCATATTCCTCATTTGAGCCCACCACAAGGATGCGTGGATGTGCGCCACTGTCCAGGATCGCTTCGAAGAATGTCGCCTGGCCCACCACATTGTTCTCAAATGTGGCAATGGGATCCTCCAGTGACACCGCCACCGAGGCCTGTGCCGCGAGGTGATAAATAACATCCGGGGCCGCGTCAGCCATGCCCGCGCGGACATCTGCCCGGTCACTGAGGTCAACCTCAATCAGGGGCACTTGCGCGGAAAGGTCGGCGTCCTGAAGGCGCCGACCTTTCCGTACAAGCCCAATCACTGTATCTCCCTGAGCCAGGAGATGGCGCGCGAGGTATCGGCCGGCAAAACCGGCCACTCCGGTGACTAGGGCGCGCACAGCATCCTCACCCTAGTGGATGGCTGCAGAGAGGCCGGCTTCTGAGCGCAGCACATCAGCCTTGTCCGTGGCCTCCCACGGAGCATCAATGTCCGTACGCCCGAAGTGTCCATACGCTGCCGTAGCCTGATAAATCGGCCGACGGAGCCTGAGATCACGAATGATGGCGCCTGGCCGAAGGTCAAAATGCTTCTGGACAAGGGCCACAATCTTCTCATCGGGAATATGATTCGTGCCAAAGCTCTCACAGGATATGGAGACCGGCTCTGCCACACCAATAGCATAAGCCAGTTGCACCTCAAACCGATCCGCGAGGCCCGCGGCCACCACGTTCTTGGCCACGTAACGCGCGGCATAGGCCGCCGAGCGGTCAACTTTTGTCGGGTCTTTTCCCGAGAATGCGCCACCACCGTGCCGGGCCATCCCGCCGTAAGTATCAACGATGATCTTGCGACCGGTGAGCCCTGCATCGCCCATTGGACCACCAATCACGAAACGACCGGTGGGATTCACTAGGAATCGAGTATTCCGATCCACGAGATCAGTGGGGAGCAAGCTGTTGCTCGCGTCGATCAAATCATTGGCGATGCGCTGATTCTCCACCGCGGCGTCGTGTTGAGTGGAGATTACGATGGTGTCAATGTGTACGGGCTTACCATACTGGTACTCGATGGTAACCTGTGATTTTCCGTCCGGTCGGAGATAGGGCAGCGTGCCATCCTTCCGCAGACGGGCCAGCTCCCGGGTGATCTTGTGCGCGTAGATGATGGTGGCTGGCATCAGCTCAGGCGTCTCGTTGCAGGCGAATCCGATCATCATGCCCTGATCGCCAGCGCCTACCTTCTCAATGTCACCTTCAACGAACGTGCCCTCTTTCTCTTCGAGCGCATGCGAGACACCCATGTCAATATCACTTGACTGGGTGCCGATGGACACCGAGACACCACAGGTCTCGGCATCAAACCCGTAGTCCGCGGAAGTGAAACCGATGCCTCGAACCGTGTTCCGAACGATCTTCGGAAAATCGATCTTCGCATTGGTGGTGATCTCACCGAACACCATGACGAGCCCAGTGGTCGTGCCTGTCTCGCAGGCTACGCGCCCATACGGATCCTGTGCGAGGATCGCGTCCAGAATCGCATCTGAAACCTGATCACACAACTTGTCCGGATGGCCCTCGGTCACCGATTCACTCGTGAAGAGGATTCTTGGCGAGGTCATGAAGCTTGTAGGCATTGTTGTTCTCCTCTCAGCCACGCGGCCTGAACAGGGGCGCCGCGGGGCTCACATCCTGCACGCTTTCCGCGTGAGGCTCGATACACGCTGACAGACACTCAGATGAGAGTTCTGTCAGGCAATAGGTGCCAATCCAGGAGCTGAATCGGCATCACGCTCTGATCGTGGCGCTCGCTCCTTACACTCCGTCACTCGGCTCGATCGCCGTTAATTCACGGAATAACTGATAGCGCTGCTCGATCTCGGTGCGCTCCAGACTCGCCAGACGATCAACGCCGAACGACTGAACGGTGAATGAGCCAACCACGCACCCGTGGACGAGAGCGCGCTTCAACGTGCGCCAGGAATAATCGTTTGCAGCGGCGAGATAACCGATGACTCCGCCAGCAAAGGCATCGCCGGCGCCAGTCGGATCCTGAACATCGTCCAGTGGATAGCCGGGCACGGCAAATACCCCCTGTTGACCGGCCACGAGGCAGCCATGTTCACCCTTCTTGATAATGACCGTCTTGGGTCCGCGCGCGAGAATGCTCTGTGCTGCTGCGATCAAATTGTAGGTATCCGCGTACTGTCGCGCTTCTTCGTCATTCATGGTCACCACATCCACCCGAGCGATGACCTGATCGAGGGCGTCCCGCGCAATGTCTATCCAGAGATTCATGGAATCCAGCGCTACCAGCCGAGGCTGCCGCACCTGATCCAGCACCTGCAACTGAAGCTGCGGATGGATATTGGCCAGGAATACGATCTCAGACTCCCGATGAGCCTCAGGAATCTCGGGATGAAAGTCAGCGAACACATTGAGCTGCGTGTCCAGCGTGTCACGACTGTTCATATCGTAGCGATAGCGTCCCGCCCAGCGAAACGTCTTCCCAGGCACACGCTGGAGCCCGGTGAGGTCCACGCCGTGAGACTCCAGGAGTGCCACATGCTCGGCTGGAAAATCATCGCCCACCACCGCCACCATACGGACGGGTGCATACAGCGACGCGGCCAGAGCAAAGTACGAAGCCGAACCACCCAGAACGTCGTCTGCGCGGCCGAATGGCGTCTCGAGCGTGTCCAGGCCAATGGAACCGACGAGCAGAATTGATGTCACGAAAGAACAGCCCCCTCTAGTGCTTGTCCGCAGGCGCAGCCGCGCTCACGAGGAATGCGAGGAATGAGGCGAACCAACACGTCCTTCAAACGCTCGTTGTTGGCCTGAAACACCTTGATGACTTCATCCACAGTCACAGTGGGCACGTCATCCTGCCCTTCAAGACCCACGTCAAAGTCGGTGATGAGCGATACGTTGACGTAGCATAGCTCCAGCTCACGGGCGAGGATAACCTCCGGATACTGTGTCATATTGATCACTTCCCAGCCCGCGGCTGAGAACCACCGGCTCTCAGCGCGCGTGGAGAAGCGCGGCCCTTCAATGACGACCACGGTTCCGGCGGCATGCACGGTGATGCCGGCCTCGCGGCAGACCTCGGCGGCCAGCGGCCGCAGTTCCGCGCAGTATGGCTCAGCAGCACTCACATGCACGGTGCTTGGCCCATCGAAGTACGTCGCCGTTCGGCCGCTCGTTCGATCCACGAACTGGTCGCACACCACGAAGTCGCCCGGCCTCACATGCGGCTGCAGGCTGCCAGCCGCGGACGGTCCCAGCACTCGCCGCACGCCCAGGGACTTCAGCGCCCACAGGTTAGCGCGATAGTTGATGCGATGCGGTGGGTATTGATGCTTCTTCCCGTGGCGAGGGAGAAAGGCCACACGAACATCGCCAATGACCCCCACGGCAATTGCGTCACTCGGTTCGCCGTAAGGCGTTTCTACGATGTGCTCGCGAGCGTCATCAAGCAGGGAGTAGAACCCGGAGCCGCCAATGACTCCGATCTCCGCGAGGTTCTGGATCTGGATAGCACTTCCTTTAGCGCAGAGATTGCCGGGCACGAACCGACTGCAATGGGCTCCGCGGGCAATGAGCGTCCCCCGACGGTCAAGCCATGAAGCCCGAATCATCGCTGGCATGGCCGAAAACGCCGGCGCGGAGTATAGCATAGCACTGTGCTTATGAATCGACGCTCCGGCGTGTCGCCACAGATGCTTCGCGTGATCCGCCGTCATCGGGCGCCTGGAAGCGGATGGTCGCCCCCTCGAGGTGGCTGGCAGTCGCCCAATACGGTTGAGTGAAGAGTGATGAGTGAAAGCAGCCAGTGCGGACGAGTGTGATATGCACCCTCCCCCGTCCCTCCTCACGTTGCACGTTGCACTTTGCACTTTGCACTTCGCACTTCGCACTTCGCACTTCGCACTTCGCACTTCGCACTTCGCACTTCGCACTAATCCGTATTGTGCCGTCGTCCGATCGACATCACTCCAAGAATGCAGAGTCGTAACACGTTGAGATCATCGCCCCGCCCCATGGACTTATGGGATTCAGTAGGCCGACCTGAAGATGCGCCGAAGGCCTGGTCAGGATCCGTCCCCCAGACGATGCTAGACTCCTGGGCAGATCAGGAGTCCCCATGACTGAAACCGTTGCCATGATTGGATTCGGCGCCATTGGCGTCGGCGTGGCCGAGCTCTTCGACAAGCGCGTCATCACCGAATCACGTCTCGAGCACATACTTATTCGCGACTTGAACCGCGTCCCGGGCTCCTGGCGCCATGATCCGCCCGGGCAGTTCACAACGGATGCCTCGAGACTCCTAAACGGAAGGTCCACCCTGGTGATTGAGGCGGCCGGACATGCAGCGCTGGCTGAGCATGGTGAGGCGGTCTTGACCTCCGGCAAGGACCTTCTGGTCGTGAGCGCGGGTGCACTCGCCGATGATGCGCTTCATCATCGACTACTTGCCGCGGCACGCGCAGGTCGATCACGCCTCCTCATTGCCTCAGGGGCCATTGGCGGACTGGACGCGATCTCTGCCGCGCGCATCGGCGGCCTAGATGAGGTGACCCACACCACGCGTAAGAACCCACGCATGCTCTTCCCCGAGCACGAGGCAGACGAGGTGCTTGCGGAAGGGACTGAGCGAGAGCTTTTTCACGGTCCCGCGCGCGAGGGAGTGCGGCGCTTCCCTGAGAACGTCAACGTGGCCGCCGCGGTCAGCCTCGCTGGGCTCGGCTTTGACCGAACGACGCTGCGCGTCATTGCCGACCCATCAGTCGAGCGCAATACCCATGAGATCGTCGCACGTGGCTACTTTGGCGAGCTCAGGCTGGAGATCCGCAACATCCCATCCGATGCCAACCCCAAAACCGGGCGCATCGTGGCCCTCAGCGTGGCCAAGGCTTTGCTTAACCGCACGGGATTCGAAATCGTCGGTGTTTAGGAGGAAATTCGGCTTCTTTGACCCGACGTTACATACCAAAACGGAGGCTGACTCACTTCGTATCTCCGTGTTTCTAGTTCAAGCAGTCCTTCATCGGTATCAGTCCACCCTGGTCACTTGTGCGGCGCTGACCTCCGTCAAGAAGCGCTTAATGCCACCAAGTGCCGCGTGGTCAACGGTCACCTCGTACCGTCCCGTGGGCAGATCTACAAAGCCCGCGAACCCATTCCCATCGGCGATCTGATTCCGTGCTTCCTGACCGATCAGCTTGACGCGCGCGCCATCGAAATCACGCCCGAGCGAGAGCATGAGGTGGCCGCGATCGCCGGCCGATTTCCAGGCCATATCTGGTACCGGCGCTGGGCGGTTGAATAACGAGGTGCGCCCCGCCGACGTATCACCGGCTGCCAGCGCGGAGAGCAGTTGTGTCGTTTCAACGTTGTCGGTAGGATCGTCGTTGGTCTGCGTCCGATTGGACACCGCGTAGGAATAAAGCGAGACGCCCGCAACCCGACGACCGGATTGCACCGCTGCCCGGACGCGCCCCACCTGATCCTGGGTGGCCGCGGGCGTATTGAGATACGCCCCGAGGCCCATGGCCACGTGACGATTATTGGGTTGCTCTTTCGCCCATTGAATCCAGCCATCAAACCACTGTCGCTGCGAAGGATTGTCCTCGCGGCTGTAATTCATCGTCACCGCCACGTCCAGGATGCCCTCATTGAGCCACGCCCGCCAGTCCTGGAATACGGCACTGTAGGCCGACGTGCGCAGCCAGTCCGCATCACTCGTCGGGTTGCGTCCCCATGGAATCACCGCGGCGCTGAGCTTCAATTTAGGATTGATCGCCAGGCTTTCAACATAGATGCGACGGACCAGCGCGGTCATCTGCTCACGGCGCCAATCCCCCCATTGCGGGTCATTGGGATCGGGGCTACCGGTTCGCTGGTAGCGATCGTTGAAACGCGCCACACTGGCCATGTTGTAACCCCAGCGCCGCTGCGCGGGATTCCCTTCTGGATACCGCACCCGATCCAGGTGGAGGCCGTCAATCTCATAGTTCTTGACCAGTGCCGTAGCCACCGTGACAATATGGCTGGCCGCATCGGGATTGCCGGGATCCAGGTCATAGCCCTCGCCGTTCCAGGTCTCGCCGTCGTCCCGGCGCATGAGCCAGTATTCGCCACCATCCGTGCCAGGCCCATGACGGTTCAGCGCATGGTCGGGATCACGCGGCGGTGCATCCTTCTTGGACCAGATTGGAATCGTGGTGATCCAGGCATGCACCTCAATTCGCGGTTCTTCGGCGCGCGCCTTTTCGATAACGTACTGGAGCGCGTCAAATCCGGGCGCCAGGTCAGCATCTTCAGTGCGCGGCTCCCGGCGATTGTGGAAATACGCGTCCCCACGGCGACGCACCTGCACGTAGAGCGTATTGAAATTCCCCTTACGCGCGTCTGCCACAAGCTGATCAACCTGCCGAGGGTTCTTGAAACCGTCATGGAAGGCGTCCACCCACAGGGCGCGGATCTCCGGACTGTCAAAGTCTCCCGAACCCTGGGCATGGCCCAGTGACGCCGGAATCAGCAGCAGGACAGCAATCAGGCACAGCAGGCCATTCTTAGCAGGGCGGCCGACGCCAATCAACAGACACCTCAGCGACACGAAAGAATGCTCAAGATTATCAACGAGGAGAGAGCGAGCTCAGACCCGGTCACGAGTACAGTTGAGAAACGATTTTCCGATCGGAGGGGTTGCACGAGCCGCTCAAATCCGATGAGGTGAAACACAGAGACACAGAGTCTCAAAGTCACATCCCTATACTCTGTGTCTCTGGGTCTCTGTGTTTCACTTCATCGCTCCAGAAGAATCCGAATCAGAAGCACGGATGCCATTGACGGCAGACAATCCCACGGCGCACACTTGAGAAGAAGCCGTTCGCACACAGCACCCTCCACGACGGCTGACAAGGAGGCGCCCGTGTCCCTGTGGGACCGTCTACGAGGCCTGTTCACCGCTTCAAGTGACGATCGCGATGATGACGACGATGGCGAGGCATTCTACCTCTACATCGCATGTGACCGCTGCAATGACCTTGTCTCCGTTCGGGTGAATCGTCGAAACGATCTCTCCCAGGAGTTCAATCCCTCCACCGGGGCCGTTTCCAGCTACCGCTACCAGAAGGGAATTGTGGATCAACGCTGCTTCCGACCGATCCACGTCTCAATTACCTTTGACTCCAGCCAGCGCGAAGAGATGCGTGACATTGCCGGCGGACATTTCATCACCCGCGAGGAATTCCGCGCCGGGCAGACCGCGGAGGCCAAGGTCGAAGAGTAAACGGATGCGGGGCAATGGTCAGGGGCTTTTCGCTACGAGAAATAGCTGGACAAACCACGTTCACCGCGGGATGGACTGGAAGCGCCAGGATCTCTCTCATTCCAGTCCCGGAGAACGGCCTCGTCGGCCGGGCCGCCAGGGGCGGCGGTGCTCCCAGTGGCGGCCCCTGTTAGTAGTGCGGAATTTATTCCGCCGTCCTGAGGCGGATTCTCCTGCATGGCGTTCGCTGGAGAACGGCGGAAAACGGCGGAATAAATTCCGCACTACGAGCCGGTATCGGGCTTCCTATCAGACCCTCTGTTACCAACGATTCGAAGTCCGCTGTAACCGGTTGCGTTATGCGTAGAACGCCATCAAGAGTCGACAACCACTCGCTCGTGGATTCAACACTGAGCGCGGGAGTGGAACGGCAGCGCTCCGCGTCAGCAGCGAGATGCTTGCTACCATTCACGGCATATGTTGGATCACGAGGGACTTCCTTGGGCCGTTCTGGCGCTTAGCTTCGCTGGCTTCGTTAAAGGCGCCACGGGGTTTGGGCTGCCACTGCTGGCCGTGCCCGCGCTGGCCAACATTCTGGAGCCCAAAATGGCCGTGATTATTATGTCCATTCCAACGCTCGTGGCGGGTGCCATGATGGCCGTGCAGACCCGCTCCTGGGAGGTGGTGGGCAGCATGGGTCCGCTGCGCTGGCTCATTGTGACGCTGGTACTGGGCACCGTGGCCGGGGCCAACCTGCTGGCAACATTGGACACGGGCGTGCTCGGTCTGGCCGTGGGCTTCACGTCCGTCGCCTTCACTATCATCGCCCTTCAGGGCCAATCCCTCGATATTCGCAACTACGCGGGACGGCTCACTCCGGTGATTGGTTTGGCGGCCGGGGTTTTGAACGGCACTACCAATATCTCCGGCCCACTGATCGCCATCTACCTGAAGTGCCTGCAGCTCGAGAAGCGGACCTTTGTCTCCGCCATTAATGTGCTGTTCACTTGCACCGGGGTGGTGCAGATCATCTCGTACGTGCAGCTTGGCTTGTACACATCTGAGAGCCTGGTCCTCTCACTCGGTGCCTGTCTGCCGATTTTTCTGGGAGTCACCCTGGGCTTGCGGGCCAATTTCCTGATGGGCCAGAAGCTCTTCGATCGCGCGGTCCTGGTACTCATCTTTATCTCTGGTGTGCGCCTCATCGTCAACACGCTCATGCGCTCCTAATTTCTCGCCCCGGGTCAGGCAGTACGGAATAAAACACAGAGACGCAGAGACACAGAGAGGGAGAGGGAGCTGGAAGTAATCGGCCACACTCTTTCCTCTCTGTGACTCCGTGTCTCTGTGTTTCATTCCGCCCCAGCAGGTTCGAGCCGCAAGAGGCGGATATAATCGCCTCGATTCAAGCGGGATGGTACGAGCTTCATGAAAGCAGCATTCATCGAGCAGCACGGTGGCCCTGAGGTGGTGCAGATTGGCGAGCAGCCAACGCCAGAGCCCGCGCCCGGGCAGGTGCTGCTGAAAGTGGCCGCGTGCGGAGTGAACTGGCTGGACATTCTGGTGCGTGAGGCACACACGCCAGCCAAGATTAGTTTTCCGCGCATCATGGGCTCAGAGGTTGCTGGCACGGTCACCACGCTAGGTCTCGGTGTCACCCATATTGCCGTTGGCGCTCGCATGGCCGTGCATCCGTATCTTCATTGTGGAACGTGTGAATTCTGTCTTGCCGGTGAGGAATCCGTCTGTGTACGTGGCGACATTCTCGGCTTGATGTCCAATGGCGGCTACGCGGAGTATGTGTGCGTCCCTGCGAACAGCTTGGTGCCAATTCCCGAGGCCGTCTCATTTATGGATGCAGCCGCCGTCACCCTGGCCACGCTCACCGCCTGGCACATGCTTATCAAGCGCGCGCGCCTCCAGCCAGGTGAGCGGGTGCTGGTGCTGGGTGCAAGCAGCGGCGTGGGGAGCGCGGCCATCCAGATTGCAAAACTCGCCGGAGCAACGGTAATCGCCACTGCCGGGAGCGATGCCAAGCTTGAGCTGGCCCGAAAGCTCGGCGCGGATGAGGTGGTGAATCACACTGAAGGCGACATCCGCGACGCCGTGCGCACATGGACAGGGCGACGGGGTGTGGACGTGGTGGTGGAGCACGTGGGCGAGGCCACCTTCCAGACCAGCGTCGCGGCGCTTGCGCGCAATGGGCGACTCGTTATTTGCGGCACAACCACCGGCTCAAATGGTCCGCTCAACTTGTGGACGCTCTTTGCCAAACAGAATGAGATCATCGGCTCATATGGAGGAACGCGCGCGGAGCTTGGCCGAGTCCTGGAGCTGGTGGGCGAGGGCCGCCTTCACCCGGTGATAGACAGCGTGGTACCGCTGGATCAGGTGGTGTCCGCGCAGCAGCGACTCCTGGCACGGGAGCAGCTCGGCAAAATCATTGTGGACGTTCATGCCGCCTGATTCGGACACCGAGGACAACCCTTGAGCTCTGGGCGCTTTCGCGTAGGGGTAGACATTGGTGGCACGTTCACCGATCTCGTCTTGCTCAACGATGCCACCGGCGAGATTACCATTGGAAAGACGCTCACCACGCCGCGCGCCCCGGCAGAGGCCGTGGAGCGGCTCCTATCCGAGACGCTCTCAGCGGCACACGTGGCAGCCGACCAGGTGCAGCATCTGGTGCATGGGACCACCCTGGTAACCAATGCCATTATTGAGCGCAAGGGCGCACGCACTGCCCTGCTCACCACACGCGGGTTCCGCGATGCCTATGAGATCGGGCGGGAGCACCGCTATGATCTGTATGACCTTTTCCTGGACATGCCCCAGCCGCTGGTTCCGCGTCACCTCCGGCTTGAGGTTCCCGAGCGCACCTTTGCCGATGGTTCCGAGGCCCAGCCGCTTGATACGGCCGAGACACGCGCGCTTGTGACAGAGCTTGCTGAGAAAGGCATCCAGGCGATCGCCGTGTGCTTGCTTCACAGCTACGCAAATCCCGCCCATGAGCAGGCCATCGCATCGATCATTCGCGAGGTCGCGCCCAACATTCGAACGTCGCTCTCGTGCGAAGTGATTCCGGAGATTCGCGAGTACGAGCGAACGTCCACCACAGTTGCCAATGTCTACGTGCAGAACCTCGTTGACGATTACCTGGCCGCGCTGGAGCGCCGGGTGGCCGCGCTTGGCGTGCAGGGCGACATCTTTGTGATGCTCTCCTCCGGCGGAATTGCCACGCTTGAGACGGCCCGGGCGTTCCCCATTCGCTTACTGGAATCAGGCCCCGCTGCTGGAGCGCTGGCCGCGGCATATTACGGCGCCGCCTGCGGTATTGAGAACCTCCTGGCATTTGACATGGGCGGCACCACCGCCAAGCTCTGCTTGATTGAGGATGCCGAGCCGCGCGTGGTGAACGCTTTTGAAGTGGACCGTGCGTATCGCTTCAAGAAAGGCTCCGGCTTACCCATCAAGGTCCCTGTAGTGGAGCTCATTGAGATTGGCGCCGGCGGAGGGTCCATCGCCCGGATGGACAGCCTGGGGCTGCTCAAGGTGGGCCCTGAGAGTGCCGGCTCAGAGCCGGGACCAGCGTGTTACGGTCGAGGCGGCCGGCGCCCCACGGTGACCGATGCGGACCTGATTCTGGGCTATCTGGATGAGCGCTTCTTCCTGGGCGGCCAGATGCCACTGGACCGCGCCGCCGCTGAGGAAGCCGTACGCAGCGCCATTGCCGACCCGCTGGGACTGAGTATCATTGAAGCGGCCTGGGGCATCCACCAGATTGCCAATGAGAGCATGGCCAACGCGGCACGCGTTCATGCCATTGAGCGCGGCCGCGACCCGCGAAGCTTTCCGCTCTTTGCCTTTGGTGGGGCGGGCCCGGTGCACGCCTTTGGCGTTGCCCGAATCTTGCGCTCACCATCCATGATCGCGCCGTTTGGGGCCGGGGTCACCTCCAGCATCGGCTTTCTCACGGCGCCGCTGGCCTTTGATTTCGTGCGCTCACGCTACACCCGTCTGGACCAGGTGGACTGGGCGGAGGTGAACGCGATCCTTCGCGACCTCTACCAGCATGGTGAGGCTATTCTCCAAGCGGCGCGGAGCGCGCGCTTAGCCGGTGGCGCGGTCTGGCGCGGACGCCCGCGGCGACGCGGCCCAGCGAGCGGCGCTAGGCGTACGCATACACTGGCACCGTGCGCGTCGGTGGCGCCGCCGTCTGCCGGAGCGCTTCCAGATGCCGGATCGTCTCGGGCTGGAAGAGCGTATCCCCACAGACCTCACAGACCTCGACAGGAACGTGCTCAATCACCATCAGGGAGTCGCCCGCTCGCTCCAGGCAGACGGTCTCACGCACTTCATAACTCCCAGGACACCCATGAATCGTACACTGCATCGTCAGGACCTCCGTTGGGTTGGGGTCAGCCATTTTGGGGGCCGGGGTTCATAGACGGTGATGAGAATCAGCACCGGCTGGGCCGACGTACAGACGATATGCAGTGGCCGCCCCTGCCTGGTCTGTCCCCCGAGTAAACAGCACGCACCACGCCGATGCTCTGGATAATTTTCCAGCAGCTGGCTCGTCGTGATCGCCTCCAGGACCTCGTCAAGGAGGATGTTTTCCTCTCGCATTTCTTCCTGAGCGTGGAAGGTCACGCGGAGGGTTTCGGTCGCTGCCTGGACCTGAATGTGTTGTAGGAGAGCCGCGTTCTGCCCTGCCGTGTCTGAGGTCATCGTGTTCCTAACCCTTCCTCTATCACGAGATGGCGCCTACGCCGCGCTACCAGCCCGTCCATGTCACGCCTCCGGGGAGGCAGGTGCGCCACGTCGCGCTCGCGTCGGTGGCCGCGCTCGTTGGCGCGACGCCCTCCCCCCCGCGTCCGGAGCGCCAGGCGGGCGGCACGCTGCAGGCGCGGTGGCGCGGCAGCGCCCCGGAGCGCGAGCCCGCT
>JBJXFJ010000335.1:0-5741 GCA_046154735.1 Chloroflexota bacterium
CAGGATGTGATGCCCGTCCCTGTGCCTCGTCGGGCCCTGTATTTCGGCACCGGCACCGTGTTCGATGTGAGCCAAACTTCAGGGGACCCTCTCCCCGAGATCACCGTGCCGTTGCTGGATGGTCCAGATGGACCGGGATTGGGCACACGATTAGAGCGCGTGGCTGCTGATGAAGGCTTGACGATCGAGCGCGTGCCCCAGATCGAAGGGTCTCGCGCGGTGGGCACGTACAGTCCCTCGGCACGCCGGATCATCGTGCGTGAGCTGGAGCCGGCCCAGATGACCAAGACCCTGGCCCATGAGCTCGCCCACCATTTCGCCGAAGCCGATCGGAGCTCCCCCGAGGAAGAAACGGTGGCGGAGTCCGTCGCCTATGTGGTCTGTGGGCACTATGGCCTGGACACCGGGGCGCGCTCGTTCCCCTACGTGGCCACCTGGGCCCAGCAGCCGAGTGTCCTCAAAGCGGCGATGACCCGCATTCAGACCGTGAGCACGACCATGATCCGCTTGATCGATGCCCAGGAGCCGCCGACTCCCGAAAGGAGCCATGCCGAGGCCTGAGTCCGCATCGTCATCGCTGGAGCTTCCGCCGTTCTGGCGGGCCGCGCACTATCCCACGGAGCGGGCCTCACGGCTCGTCTATGTTCAGTCGCAGTACTTCCTGATGACCGAGCGCGGTCTCGATCTCACTGTCAGCCGCCTGCTGCTCGACTCCGGCTACCATGTGGCCATCCTGGGCCAACAGCCTCCCTCCCCGCTCGATCGCGCGATTGGGATGCTGCTCGAAAGCGGGACCGCGGCGCGTCTCTCCCCCACGCTCTTGGGTGAGCTGTGGCGCTATCACCAAACCCAGGATTCCATTCGCCCCTGGCTGTTGCGCACGATCACCACGCGCTGACAGCACGGACACACCCCCTGTGCCCCCGACGCTTTCGCTATAGTCACCCCGCGCACTGATTCGAAGGACCATCACGCCGGTGGACGACGATCAACTGATCTCGTTGCACGACGCCGCGGTCCAAAGCGGGCTCAGTATGTCCCAACTCCGCCTCGTCGCGTCCAGAGGACTGCTGGACGCACGGAAGATTGGGCGCAACTGGGTCACCACGCCCCGGGCCGTGGCCGACTATATGAGGAATCACGAATTGCGGAGTAAAGACCCGCTGAAATACAAACGTCGTGACAAGAATATGTGATATCGCCTATAGTTACCACACCGATCGGCATCCTGCTACAGGAGGTGCGCCATGAACGGTGGTGGCGGCAACGGCGGCAAGTAGCCGCAAAGTTCAGCGGTGGACCTGGCCAGTCCATCGCTTTCTTATTTCTGCGGCTCACCACACCCACTCGATCCGATAGGCGGTGTGTGCCTCTGCTTTCGGCAGATCCACCCGCACGAGCGTTTTCCCGCCGGGGAGCCGGTCGATCGCGAGCGCCTGACGCGATGCCCCGACCACGAGCACGGCCTGTTGGCACGGCCGTGCTTTCGGAAACAGCACCGCGTGGCTCAGCTGCTGCAGCGGATGATCGATGACCAGCTCGAAGTAGCTGTCCGTGGTCATGAATGTCTCCATCATCGTGCGTTCCGTGGCGAACGCGAAGTCATCACCCCGCCACATCGGTTTCGGCAGCTCGATGACCTGGTGCCGCACCCCTCCATCATGGATCAGCTCACCCAGTGCTCCCGCGGTTGTGGAGTACGCGACATTGGCTACTCCAGAGCCCCAAAAATGGTCGAGGATCGCCCCGACCCCCTGTTGCTGGAACCGAACCTCCTGGGTCCGGTGAAAGACCGCCAGACGGCCCGTTTTATCGGCCAGGTCTAATACACCATGGAAGCTCACGACCGTATAGGGACTCATGCCGAGCCCTTCGGGCAAGAGCAAGCGTTTGAGTCGCGGCGAGGTCAGGATCTGCGCATAGGCGCGCGCGGACAGCACCTCCCTGTCCCCGTTGTCAGCGTTGGCCATAGGGCGCAGATGTATCATGAATCACGTGTTATGTCAATATAGCAATCGGCGGTGCATGGTTGTCGAGCTCACACCCGTTCCGATAATCCGCATATCAGGACACGGCCTGGGAGAACAGGCCGATTGCGTGGCGTGATGCTCAGGCTCGGTCGATCTCGGCGTTGACCGCAGTGCTGCGCATCTCTTATCCCGATGCCCTGGTGCAGCGGCCCGACACGCGCCGCCAGCGCGCGATTCAGCTTGGGCCGTGGGTCGAACGACACAGACGCTGATCCCAGATGCAGTGATCGTACGCTGTCAATACCCTTTCGGCTGACGCTGGCGACCCAATCGCTGGGTGCACTTTGTCCCTGTGGGATAATGCTCCCTAGGAGCACCCAGCCATGAGCAAAGAATTACGCCACACCGACATTAGCAATACCCCTGATTTGCTCCGCTTGGCTCATGAAGTCCAACGGACGGGTATCACTCAGGTGCTTCGTACTGGTGATGAAGACATCGCGGTGCTCGCTCCGGCCCAACCCAAGAAGAAGCGCCGTGCTCAGCCCAAGCAGGCCGGCTCCTACGATTCCCTGCTCTCCCTGAAGGGTATGTTCGCAGGCGACGAACCCGACGATGTCTCACAGAATGTCGATACGTATCTTGCCCAGGCCTATTACGAAGAGTTCCACCCGCCCAAGACCAAATGAGCGCCAGCACCCTTCCACCGCTTCCGCATCTCGATGCTGTCCTGGTGGATACATCCGCCTTCTATGCCTTCTTCGATTCCAGAGCCGAACACCATCGGCGCATCGCCGATCTCCTCGTCGCGCTCGTCCATGACAAGGTACGGCTCATCATCACCAACCATATTCGAGCCGAGACCCATGCCCTGATACTCAATCGGCGGGGGCACCACTTCGCCGACCTCTTTCTCTCTCACCTACGCGCGTGGCCCCAAGGATCTTTGGTATTTGCGACTGAAGCCGATGAAGATCGGGCGCTTGGCATCATCGAGCAATACCGCGATAAGGATTTCTCCCTCGCCGATGCCGTCAGCTTCGCGGTGATGGAGCGCCTCGGGCTCACCCAGGCTGTCACGCTCGATCGCAATTTCCAGCAGTACGGATTCATCACTCTGTAGCAATCCATGGCCACAGCCGACGCCGCACCCGAATTGCAGCCCTTCCCAAATCCACTTCCTACCCACTTTGCCGAGCAACTGGGATATCGCTTCTTTGGAGTAAGTACGGGCCAACAACCTCTGTCAAGTCCCGCGTGCATTGTCATAGCAATCCGATCACCAATCACGGACGACACGGGTGAGATAATTCGGCACAGATGATCACTGCAACACCACTGACAGTCCGCCTTGCCCGAGACACTGATAACCTGCGTCGCCTCACCCCGAACAAGGCTGGGTTGGACCGATCGGTCTACGACGTCGCGCTGGTGGCCACGCGCGACGACGTCATTGCGGGCTTCGTTGGATTGGTACTTTTGTCACCAATGCGAAAAGGCTCACCACGGACAGGTCTTGTTCGTCTCGAAGTCTGGAGTGACGGAACCCGTCACTCAATTGAACGCCACCTCCTCACTGCCCTGATCGAGATAGTTACGAAGCGAGAGGACGTCGAGCGCCTGCGACTAGGCGTAGATGACGCTGGTAAAGCCGCTAGCGAGATGTATCAATCGCTGGGATTCGAAGTCCACGGCGTGTACGGGCTCGACTCCCCAACCATCGTCCTCGAACGTGAGTTATTGCCCACCCAGCGTGACGCATTGATTCGGCGTCTCAAGTTTGGCGACGCACCAGAAAGGAGACATGGCCGAACGCGAAAAACCCTTCAAGCAGCCTGAATCCATCCCTGCGTATTTGAAAGTCGCTCGCTTCAGTAGTGAGCAACCCGCTGGCCGAGCCTATTTTGCCGCCCAGGACGCCATCTACTCAGAGCCCCGCTGTGATCTGTCTGTCTACAGGCTCCAGCTCGAGCGCATCTACCATGTCGCGGTGCTGGGAGATCACCCACCGCGGCGCCTTGAGCGCACCCTAAGGAAGATCCTGGCCGCAGGCAATCCCGCTTCCCTACCCCAGGAACTCGTCACCATCCTTCTCCAAAGACGGGCTGAGTCCATCCGCCTAGGGCCTTGGGTGGAGCGACACCTGCGTCAAGATCAAACATAGGCTGTGACGCGTCTGTAGCGATCCTGCCTATTTCGCGTCTTCCACATCCGTTAGACTAGGCGTGTCCGTCCGTACGGACGGACCTACGATCGTACGCACCCTACGCACGAACGTAGGGGCTGCAACAGAATCTCACCTTAGGTATTGACAATATCGTTAGTTATATGACTAATATAGGTGATGAGATCTTACTTGAGTGCGGCCGAGCTAGCCAGGTTTTTGGGCGTCGACCGTGCAACAGTTACGCGCTGGATCAAACATGGGAGAATCCGCGGTGTCTATAGGCCTGACGGAACCCAAAATTGGCGGATCCCGCTCTCGACGTGCGCGCAAATCAAGCAACACCAGAATGAAAACAATCACTTTTAGCATCTTCAAGGGTGGCACAGGAAAGACCACAAGCGCTGTTTCAACAGCCGCGGCCCTTGCACGCAAAGGGTGGAAAGTCCTCCTGGTCGACTTAGATCAACAAGCATCAGCTACACGCTACTTCGGCCTTGATCCTGAGAGCTCACCCAACCTCTACGAAGTCTATATGGGCATAAAACCAGCAGCTCTGGCCCCCAGACCGTCTAAGTTTGGCGTGGATCTTCTTACGTCCCATCCTTTCATGGCCGCGATTGAAGAAGCGCTCGAGCCTGGGGATGAAACGAAGCTTTCTGAACTACTGATGCCACTTAAGGCAGACTACGACTTCATCATCATCGACAGTCCGCCAGGCAAGGCAATGTTGGCATTTAATGGGCTGGCTGCCGCCGATCTTATAGTGATTACCGCTTCGGCTGAGCGAATGGCGGTCGATGGCGTTGCCGATCTTATCAACTACGTTCAGAAAATTATGTGGAGCAAGCTGTCTTTAGAACATCAAGAGCTGCGGATTCTTTTCACTATGTATCGCTCCACAACTACGCATTCTCCAGCCATCGTCTCGAATGCGCAGAAGATTTGGCGAGAGAACGTACTAAGCATGAAGATTCCCCACTCCACTATTTTTTCTCGCTCGTACGATGAGAAGAAGCCAATTGGCTTTATGGACCCGAAGCATCCTGGTGCTCTTGCCTATGATGTTTTTGCAGACTGGTTAGTAGACTATGAAGCGACCACGAATTGAAGCTTTTGACTCAAATAGCGCTCCTCAATTGGGATCACCAATGGATGATCTCCCTGCTATCGTGTCTCCACGTAGCGCTAAGACGTCAACGGTTATCTCCCCTACCGAGCCAAAACCTGAGCCTGAAGCGTCCGTGCCTACGTACGTCCGTACGGTTTCAGCAGGCCGTCGTGGTCGAGTAACAACCCGTTATCCATTCGAGTTTTTCCAAGATCAGATTGAGACGCTCAGAAAGCTCTCGCTCGAGGAAAAGATGCGCGGGGAGCGTGGCAGCATGAGTGAGATGGCCCGTGAAGCATTTGACATGTACATCACCAAACGGCTCGGAAGGGATACGTAGTACCAGCCTACGTACGTCCGTACGGAATTAGGCAAACAGAGCGCTTAGCTGCCTGAAAAGGGAGCGTTTGTTCCCGAGACAAAGAAAAAGCGCCCGACGGCCCTTTAGGGGAGACCGGCCAGACGCTCTATCAGTCGCACGAAGAGCATAACACGG
>JBJXFJ010000340.1:0-29131 GCA_046154735.1 Chloroflexota bacterium
CGATCAACCGAGTCAGCTAAATCGTGGTTGGCCCGGTCGCGCCGCGGCGTCGCGTACTGGCCCGTCCAACGGGCCGGCTCCGTTTCGCCGGCGAGCACACTGATCCGTGGCAAGCCCCCATGCAGGGCGCGATACGAACTGGCCAACGCGCGGTCGCCGAGGTGCTGGCATTCGCCCACGCAGCGGTCAATGACCCATGGGGACTCGCAACCAGTCTCAGGACATCGGGAGCGTAATTCGGCGACAACTCATGCGCTGGTTATGCCGAACCGTTAGACGAACGGGTTGACGATCTCAACACCTTGAATGCGGTGACCGTGCTGGAGATCCTCGGTATACAGCCTGGTACACCGCGCCTGAATCGCGGCCTGCACTATCAGAGCATCCCAAAATGAGAGTTGATGAAGTCGATGCAACTCGATCGCACGGAGAATAATGGGAACATCGATGTGGACCACGTCGAGCTCCGCGATGACCTCC
Source organism: Chloroflexota bacterium (assembly GCA_046154735.1). Taxonomy (GTDB): domain Bacteria; phylum Chloroflexota; class UBA6077; order UBA6077; family JACCZL01; genus CAVXYC01. Next base: position 481 of record JBJXFJ010000340.1, read on the forward strand.
ACCTTGCGCTGTGCTACCTCCGCGGTTACGTTCAGTTTCCGCGTAATGGTGACGAAATATTCCTGGAGGACCTGCGTTGAGACGACGCCCGCGGCATTTCGAAGCGCCGCGTCAAAGAGCTCAATGGAGCGATTGAGCTTCTCCGGATACCGTTGGTCATCCGTGTACACCAGGACACTGGTATCGTAGAAGCTACGAACGTTCGTGGATCTCATCGCGGTTGAACTTCCACCCTTGCGAGTCACCTTGACCGGACAATCGGCGGAAATCCTCGAGATCACGATCGAGATCACGCCCGCCAGCCAGGTGCTCCAAATAATCGCGAACCACCTGGTTCAAGCTCTTGCCCATCGACTCAGCCACGCGGCGTGCTTCGCTAAGGGTGCGCTCATCGACAGAGAGCGTGAGATTCGTCACGGTCTCGCCTCCTTTCACCAGCGCACACAGTATATTCTTTCATTATTACGTGCGCACGTGACCTGTGCAGATAAATCTTCATTCGCGCCCTTCGTCAGAAGCCCGGCGAGGTCCACGTTGAGGATGTGCAGCAGGGTCGGGCCTGCACTGTCACTCAAGGGCCCAACGCGCCGGTTCCCCGGACCTCGCCCAGGATGTCATCCACATCGGAGCCGTGGACCCAAACGACAATGAACGGCCGGTGGCGCCTCCGATTCAGGCGCGGGAGCGATCGAGCTCATCGAGGACGCCGGCCAGGTCGCCACTGAGCATCTTCGCGAAGGCGAGCCGAAGGCCGGGGAATACGCTGCTTTCAATGACACCCTTCTCGTCGGGTTCACCCCGGTCGTAGGCACCCTCATACAGGCATAACCAGTCGATCGCCTGGTCCTCGACCCGCCAGACGATGTACTCGCGGACACCCGCTCGTCGATAGGCGCCAAGCTTATCGTGCAGATCGTAGGAGGCTGAGCTCACCGCGATCTCAACCACAAGCTGCGGCGGGCCCTCGATATAGCCATCGTCGTTCAGTCGCGGCCCGCCAGGCTCCTGCCGCCAGAGGCACGCGTCCGGCTGGACCTCGTTGTCCACGTCCAGGATCACGGTAACGTTATCGTGGAGACGAAGCTCGGGATGCTGCGACCGGTAGAGACCAAGCCACGCGATCATCCAACTGTGTGGCTCAGCGTGCCGAGCACTCACGGGAAATGGCCCGTAGACAACTCCTTCTACGAGCTCGGCCTTCTTGATCTTCGGTGAGGCCAGATATCGTCGATGGAACTCGGCCTGCGTCAGCCGGTCGCCTGACGCGAGCGGAAGTGGCTTCGTCGTAGGTGCGAACACGATACGGCTCCATGCCCCGGAGTCGACTTAGTTGTACGTCACGAACAACCCGATCAGCGGTGGCGGCTGAATCATGCCTGGGCAGGATCGAGTGGGTCGCGGAAGCAGGCGCGTGACTCGTGGTCAAGCTCGGCTGAAACCGTCGCGCAGCGTCCCTTCGGCGAGCCCAGGCAGGCGCTCACCAACTCCCTGGTGGCAACGAAATTGGCGCAGGACCCTCAGGAGCTAGTTCAAAAAGGCTGCTATATGGCCAGGCGTTAGCCACGGTGCACTGCGGTCATCGAGGGTGGTTGGGAATGAGCCGTCGTCCTGACCCGTTCTTCCGCTTCCGCGTGCTCACGAACTCGAACTTTTCCTGCCACACCCTGTTCGTCACCGAGGTCTCAATTCAACGCATCGCACGTCAATAGATGACAACGCCCGGACGAGTGCCCGGGCGTTGTCATACCGAAGCGCGCAAGTCGGAGCTAGAACCGAATTCCGGTGAACTCCTTCTGGATCGCCGGCTTCATATTCTCGTCGTCCGCCGCGATGAACTCGCCCACCACGTAGTGAGCCTTGTTCTCGCGCGGAATACGGATCATGACGTCATCCGCTGGGTCACGAATGACACCAAGGGGATCCTCTCCGCGAGCAACCTTTTCCATCTGCTCAAACATGACGCTGCGAAACAGGATCACGCCCTTGTCCGAGGTGCCCAGGCGCTCGGCCTCACGGAGCGAAATGGCCCCCTGGGTCAAGAACGCCATCATATCCTGACCATTCACCGTCTCAACGACGAGTCGGCCATTGTCGTGCTGATAAGGATTCTCCCAGATGGGAATGTCGGTCGCCTTCTGGATTTCCTCACCCGCGACTAGTGGACTCGTGTTGTACCAGTAGTACAGCGTGTGGGTGTCATCCATGGGGACGCGGATCTGGTACTCGGGGCAACTCTCGTCACCAACAGCCAAAATGTTCGGAAAGAGGATGGGGTGGCCGCGCTGCCAGTCATCGCAATCCTCAGCCTGGCCCTCCAGGAGGCGGCGCTTGGAGATTCCATGCTTCCAGACGTCGAAGCCAATTTTCAGATGGTGCTTCACAACGGCCGACGGGGGCTTGCCCTGCTTCTCCAACGTGTAGTTGGTCAGCATGCCGTGGAGATACTCAAGATGGACGGGGTCCAGCGAGTTTTCCATCATCTGCACCCAGTTACAGGGCAGCACGGTGATACCAATGGACCGCTTGATATCATCACGTACAAACAGATCGAACTTGGGCAGAATCGGCGCTGGGGCCGGGCCGAGGTACGCCCAGATCAGGCCGCCCATTTCCTGCACGGGGTAGGCCGGAGTGCGCACGCGGTGCTTAAAGGTGCTGTCCTCCGGCTCCGCTGGCTGCTCCAGGCAAACGCCCTCATCAGAAAACTTCCACCCATGGTATGGGCAGCGCAACCCGCCATCCTCGGGAATACCATAGACCATGCTGGCTCCACGGTGCGGGCAACGCTCCGCCATAAGGCCTAGGTCACCATTAGGTGACTTGTACAGCGCCAGGTTCTCTCCCAGCAGCTTGACTGGGAGCACAGGCTCCTTCTCCAGCTCAACAACGGTAGAAATAGGGTACCAGTAACGCCGCAGCAGGTTCCCACCGGCTGTTCCTGGCCCTACCTGCGCGAGACGTAAATTGGCTTCTCGAGTTAGCATGGGCTCCGCTTCCTCTCAGACTAATGGACAACTTCCTGAATTCTAGCAGGCGGGCGGGCAAACTAAGTGATGTGCTCGGGAATCACTCTGAAGGAGTGAAACTTACGAGATTCAGTAGTCCGCGTCTCGATTCACAATCTGGTCAAATCAACCACAAGGTTGGAGGGTGATTCACTGGGCGTGGGTCTCATCACACACGAAACTACAATCGGTATCGCGCACCATCGCGCTTGAGCTCTGCTCGCAGGTCGGGATAGTTAGGCAGAACTGAGCCGACAGTATCCCAGAATGCACGCTGATGGTGCGGATGCTGAATGTGACTGAGCTCATGGACCACCACGTAGTCTAGAACGCGTTTCGGGGCAAGTACGAGTCGCCAGCAAAAACGCAGCGTCCCGTCATGGGCGCAGCTTCCCCAGCGACTCTCCTGATTGCGCACCAGAACCTGCCTCGGTTTAACTCCCAGGATTTCTGCATAGACGGCCGTCCGCTCCAGGAACACGCTTTGCGCCTGGATACCGTACCACTTGTGTACCAACCGCCTGATTGCATCCACGCCGTCAAGGTTAAGCGGAACGATGACTTCCAAAACGTCCCCGTCCCGGCGAGCCTGAAGCATGCGCTTACCGGCCTGCGGCCGGATCCGGAGCTCCAGTTCTTCATCAAGCAGCGGCAAATGCTCCCCCGAGACCCACTGCCGCTCAGCCTGCGCACCGTGGGCCAGACGCAGGTCATTGCGACGCTTGAGAATCCACGGCGCTCGAGCACGGACCATCTCATCAATACGTGCCCGGGCGAGGCGCAGCGGCGCAATGACGCGCACTGTCAGGTCGGGCTGAACACTTATCTGGATGCTCCGCTTGCGCCGAGCACTCCGCTCCAACACGAAAGCCAGTGATTCTGAAGCGGGTGAAGCGGTGGGTGGCAAATCTAAGAACGAGAGTTGGCGGGACTGCTCAGCCATGGTTCGGAGCATACACAAATGAGGATCAATCGACGAAGCGCAGGCTTCGTGACGCGGACGGAAGAAGGGAATGGTCGGACCGATTGATTCGCGTTCTAATCAAATCCTTTTGCCACGCCCTTCCTCCGCAACTGTCAGGCTGGCACTTCCGCGCCAAAGTCAGGGGAGGGCTCGTACTTGCTGGCCCAGGTGCTTGCCCAGGACGCTCTGATCTCCTCAAATCGCTCCGGAGAGAGACCGAATGTGGTCAACGTCACCATGCCACCTCCGTGCGGCGGATGGCGCTGCGAATCGTGATTTACCAGCACAATGAGGCCATCTCCATACGAATCCACGGTTAAACACGTGACATTGCCATGACGAGCCCAGACCTCACCGCTCAGGACCTCCCCGGAATTCAGCACAGCCTCATAACGACTATTTGTGGCAGAGGCAACGGCCAAGCCGAGCGCCTCAGCCACGGAGGCGTTCGGCTCACGCGCAGCGCCTGAAAGGAACACGGTAGCCCGCTGCTCGTCACGATGCCGGTTCAACCAGAATCGGAGCTGCTCAACAAATGCCAGCCAGCCTTCATCGATGTCTGCCGCCTGCTCGCGCATTGAGTCCGAATCAGCGGTGGGGCGAAATGTCTGAACCACGGTGCGGTTCCCGTTGCGTTGCAGCGCGATGACGTCGCCATGTGGCCAACGAAGTGCATGCTCTCCATCAGCCGCGACATCAGAAAAAAATATCCCTTGAATTTCATCTGACAGGCCATCGTACTGCCAGCCAAACCATTCTTGAATCTGGGCCGGGTCCCGCAACGCGGTCCAAACCACATCCGGGGACGCATCTATGGTGATTTCGCAAAGTAAGCGCTGAGTTGATTCCATGGAAAGTTCCCTTTAACTCCGAATCCAAAAGAGCGTATCCAAAGCCGCCTCAATCCTATCACCCCATCACACCGCCGAGGCCTCAGCGCTAAGAATCCAAGCAGCGCTCTTGATCGCTCTGCCGGACGGGGCGTCGCCCCCGGAACACCGAGACCGTCTGAAGCGCGAGTAAACGTGAGATTTTGCGCACTTTCGACCGCACAGGCCGATCACCGTCAGATCGATTGCAACCGTGGCGCTACCGGCGCGCTCCTGCTAGCATTCGATGAGTTCAGGAGGATGCCGCCAATGAGTGATGCAAATGGGCTTCGCGGCGAGGATGTCGGCAACATTCTCTACCTGGAGCATGTCAATGTGCGCGTTCCCGATCAAGGGAAGGCGACGCTCTTTTATATCGTAGGACTGGGATTCACACGCGATCCGTACATGATGGTTGGCGTCAACAACATGTGGGTCAATCTCGGCGACAATCAGTGTCATCTGCCCACGGGTCAGCCCCAGGTGGTACGCGGTCACGTGGGCATTGTAACGCCCGATCTGACAGCCTTGAAGGATCGACTCGCATCCATACGCGACGGATTGGCGGGCACAAGCTTCGATTTTTCGGACGAGGGTGAATACGTTCGGGCGATCTGCCCGTGGGGCAACGAGTACCGCTGCTATGGGCCGTCTGATCGATTTTCCAGCATGACCCGCGGCATCCCATACGTGGAATTCGCCGTGTCCAGAGGCACGGCCAAGCGCATTGGCGAATTCTATCAGCGTGGCCTTGGCGCCCCCTACTCCATGGAAGACTCGGGCGACGGCCTCGCCGCCCATGTGGAATCCGGAATCAACCAGGAGCTGGTGTTTCGTGAGTCAGATGCCGCGGCAAGCGAGTACGACGGCCACCACATCCAGATCTATATCTTGAACTTCTCGAAACCGTTCGAGTTCATGAATGAGCGCGGACTTGTCTCAGAGGGGATCAACAATCACCAGTTCCGTTTCGTGGACATTGTTGACCCGGACACCGGAGAGAAACTCTTCAACGTGGAGCACGAAGTACGCGGCGCTCGCCATCGCCTCTATCGCCGCCCCCTGGTGAACCGCCCGGTGGAGCTCCTGAGCGCCCCCACCGTGGTTCCGATGGTCGTCGCCTAATTGCTTAAAGTCACCGCGGAGGCGCACCGAATACACTGTGCGTCTCCGCGGTAATTTTGGTCAGGCGACTTCGGCGTGCTCGGCCTGATGGACCCCGGCGTGAGCGATGTTGCCGCTTTCAAGCGCATTATTGATGGCGATCACGAGCGCCTGGGCAGATTCATAACTGAGCTCCAGGCCCACCCGGGCGTCCGGTCCCTTGGTGGAGTCCACAAAGTCCAGGAGGAGCGCGTGATCCAGAGGTGCATGGACCGGATGATCGTAGCAGACGTTGGCCCTATCCACGGTGAACCAGCCTTGCTGGCCTTTCGCGCTCCCGAGGACTGTGGCATTCTCGTAGATGTATGTGCACATGACCGTGCTCCCTTACGAAGTATGAAGGTATGTCTCATAGAATGAGAAAATTTTACCCCAGGCATCTGTAGCCTGAACAGGCCGATAGCCGGGGCGATCCACCGCAAAGAAGCCGTGTCCCGCACCGTCATAGCGGTGGAATTCATAGGTCTTACCGTGCTCCTTGAGCGCGGCCTCAGTCTTATTCACCTGCTCCGGATCGGGCTCTGCATCGTCATTGCCGAAGATACCCATGAGTGGACAGCTGATGTCCTTGGTGAAATCAATCGGCGCCACCGGCTGCCGTTCAGAAAGTGTTTCCGGCGCGGCAATCACTCGTCCGCCCCAGCAGTCAACAGCCGCGTCAAGCTCGGGCACACGCCCGGCAGCCAAATAAGTCTGGCGGCCGCCTGAGCAGAAGCCGATCAATCCATACTTCCCGTTCCAGGTGGTCATGAGGCTCACCACATGCATGGCTCCGCGCAGATCGCCCAGAATCTGCGCATCCGGATTTCCACCCTGAGCGCGAACCGCGGCGGACTGGTCATCCGGCGTTCCTGGCCCAACTCGGTGATGCAGATTCGGCATCAAGGCCGTGTAGCCATGAAGTGCTAACTTCGCGCAAATGAGCTTGGAAGGCTCATCCCAGCCAGGCATGTGGTGCAACACCAGGACCGCCGGGAATGGGCCGCCGCCCAGCGGGCGAGCAAGGTAGGCGGCAATCACGTCATCGTTATGCCCCACGATCGTGATCGTTTCAGCCTGAAATCCATCGTACATCGGAGACCTCCGGTTCACGCCAATCATACGCCAGGATCATCGCCTGAAAGCAGCAACTCTCGAATCATTTTGGTTTGGAACCGCATTTCAGGCCGATCACCCCGATGATAGTCGCAGGAGTACCGTTGCCGGTAACATGGAGGCACTGGACCGAGCGATCAGGGCCAATCATCGATGCCCGGTACCGTTGAGGAGAAATCACTATGGCTGTTCCCCAGCCTCGGCTACTCGGAACCCCCATCAAGCGCCGTGAAGATCCCAAGCTGATCACCGGCGGAGCCACCTACGTTGATGACCTGCAGTTCGCGGGCACCACGTATCTCGCCATCCTACGCAGCCCGTATGCGCACGCGCGCGTGCGCTCCATCAACACAACGGCTGCCAGCCAGGCACCGGGTGTCATCTCCGTTGTTACGGCAGCAGACGTCAACGAAGGCATCACTGGCCCGCTCCCCGTGCTTATACCAATGTCCGCGTTCGTGGATGGGAAATCACCCGAGCGGCGGCTCCTCGTGACCGACAAAGTGCGCTACGTGGGCGACCCCGTGGTCGCTGTGGTTGCCGAATCACGGGAGCAGGCGCGTGACGCGCTGGCGCTCATTGAGGTGGATTACGAGCCGCTGGATGCCGTGGTTGATCCAGAGCTGGCGATCCTGGAGAGCGCGGCAGTTATCCATGAGCAGTTTGGCACCAACGTTGCCCATCGTCAGACTCGAATCACGGGTGAAGTTGATTCGGTCTTCGCCAACGCGGCGCGCGTCGTCAAGACCCGAGTGATCAATCAACGACTCTTGCCCGCCGCCATGGAGCCGCGCGGCTGCGTTGCAGACTTCAAGCGCGTCATGAAGGGCTCAGGGCAGCTCACACTGTGGGCATCCACGCAGGTGCCTCACTCACTACGAACGCACATGGCAAATGCCCTGGGCTTGCCGGAGAGCGCCGTGCGCGTCATTGCGCCGGAGGTCGGCGGTGGTTTTGGCAACAAGATTGATCTCTCGCCAGAGGAGACACTGGCTTGCGTCATGAGCAAGCGGCTGGAGCGGCCGGTCAAGTGGATAGAGGACCGTCGGGAGAATCTGCAGGCCGCCATGCACGGTCGAGGACAGGTGCAGGAGGCGGAGGCCGCCGTTGGTCCGGACGGACGAGTCCAGGCCATGAAGGTGCGAATTGTGTTCGACTGCGGGGCCTATTACCAGTACATCACACCGCTCTTTGGCATGGGCACCGGGATGATGCTGGCTGGGAATTATGACATCCCAAACCACTCGCTTGAGCTGGTCGGCGCCTTTACAAACAAAACCCCGATTGGCGCATACCGTGGGGCAGGACGTCCAGAAGCGATTTATCTCATGGAATGCCTCATGGATCGAATCGCGCACGATCTCGGTCTGGATCCGGTGGAAGTGCGCCGAGTGAACTTCATCCAGCCAGAGGCGTTTCCCTATAAAGCTCCGGGCACTCGGGTCTTCGACTCAGGCAACTATGAAGGTGCGCTCAATAAGGCGCTCGACGTCTCCGGTTACGCGGAACTGAGGGCTGAGCAGGAACGCGCCCGTGCGGCGGGGAAGATTATGGGGATCGGCATGGCGGCATATGTTGAAGTGTGCGGCTTTGGCCCATGGGAGAGCGGGACGGTGCGAGTGGAGACCACCGGTCTGGTGACGGCGCTCACCGGCACATCTCCGCACGGCCAAGGCCTGGAAACAGCATTCGCCCAGCTTATCGCGGATGAGCTGACGATTCCCATGGATCAGATCGAGGTGCTGCACGGTGATACCGCCATCGTCCCCACTGGCATCGGCACCATGGGCAGCCGCAGTGCCGTGGTCGGTGGAAGTGCGCTCTATAAAGCATCCATCGACGTACGCGAAAAGATGGTCCAGATCGCTGCGAATCTCATGGAGGCATCGCCGGACGATGTGGAATTAGCGCACGGAATTTTCTCCGTGCGCGGGGCGCCGGACAAGTCCGTGACCTGGGATCGCGTAGCGACAGCAGCGTATGGTGGCAAGATGCCAGCGGGCATGGAGTATGGTCTCACCTCGACCCATCACTACACGCCCGAGGGTGAAACCTTCCCGTTCGGCGTCCATATTGCGGTGGTTGACATCGATCCGGATACCGGACGCGTCACGTTGCGTCGCCATATTGCCGTGGATGATTGTGGCCCCGTGCTGAATCCACTCCTGGCAGAGGGACAGCGCCATGGCGGCATTGCCCAGGGCGCCGGTCAAGCGCTCTGGGAGGGAGTCATCTACGATGAGACCGGGCAGCTAGTAACCGGCTCATTTATGGATTACGCCATGCCCACCGCGCACGGCCTGCCCACCTTTGAGCTGGACCGCACCGAGACGCCAACGAACCGCAATCCCCTGGGCATCAAAGGCATTGGCGAAGCCAGCACCATTGGGGCCACACCAGCCGTCCGCAACGCGGTTCTAGATGCCCTGCGTCCCTTCGGAGCGGACGAGATCGACATGCCCACCAACGATGAGCGCGTCTGGCGAGTGATTCACAAATCAGCGCGCTAGAATGATTCGCCGGTGCGTGCCCGACATTTGGAGTGCGGCGTGCGGGAGCGCCGCTTTGGTTATCCCCCGGACTGGGCTGGCTCTGCCTTACCCACAAGTCCGGTCGATTGATGGGTCAAAGCCTTTCGTGTGGACAACCTCAACGTTGCCACAAAGATGCGGGTAACGCAAAGCGTTCTGGGTGGGGGCGCGGGTGACCGGCCAGTCGCCCGTACGGCATCCGCACTCTCTCCAGCCGTCTGCATCGGCGTCCCCGGCCAACTTCCGCTCTTGAAAATCCAGACATTCGTAGGGGCGACTGGCCGGTCGACCGCCGCGATCTCCCGGTCACCGACGAACACACCGAGTGACGTCTCGCCCGATTCCCTCGTTCCGGATCTATGGGTTCCCCACACATCCGGTCACTTGATGGGTTACAGCCTCCGGTGTGGACAAGCTCAACGTCGCCACGGCAGTTCGATGTCCTTCGGACTGTCGATCGACGAGGTTGGGGCAAGCCGGGCACCCAAGATGCGCGGAGTTTTCACCATACTGAGCCGGCATCGGAGCCTCAATCGCACGAATTCACGCAGAAACGCAGGAATCAAGCGGACCACCGTCTCACCCGCGTCCCACACGATGTGGGTAACGTAGTGGGATTGGGCTGAGGGGAATGGAAAGCGGCGCTCCCGCACGCCGCTCTCCAAATGCCTACCGCCAATCGTCCCAGGTTCTGGTCACACCTGGTTGTGCAGCATTGAGCCGCCCGGCGCGCAATGGAGCGCGCCTAATGACGCGGGAGAGTGCTACTATCGGAGCATCGGATAAGAGGAGGACGATCCCAATGGCAACCGAGATTCGAACAGATTCGCCGGCGGACGAGCTCGATGAGCTACAGACGCAGCGCCCGTATAAGGCCTGGCAAGCGGGTGAAGGCATCCCCCTGATCACGGGACACTATGTGGAAGATCTGGGCACCGTTGAGACAAAACCGTGGGCGCGCTACGGTGTTCACGGCGCCTTCGTCAATCTCGAGGGCACGGGCGGGGTCAACGACCTGCATGTTATTGAGCTCCCGGCTGGGGCTTCGACAACGCCGGTCAGCCATATGTACGAGGCGCTGGTGTACGTGGTGGCCGGCTCCGGCTCCACCTCCGTCTGGCATCCTGGCGGCTCCAAGCAGACCTTTGAGTGGGGTACGGGCGCGCTCTTTGCGATACCGCTGAACTCCACCTACCAGTTCTTCAACGGCAGCGGTCTTCGGCCTGCACGCTTGATCTCCGTGACTACCGCGCCCACAATCATGAACCTGTTCCACAATGATGATTTCGTCTGGAACAACCCGTTCATGTTCAAGGACCGCTTTAGCAGCGAGTCTGGATACTTCAGCGGCGAAGGCAAGCTGTGGCGACGAGCACGCAATAAGATCTGGGACACCAACTTCATTCCCGATGTGCGATCCATCGAGCTGCACTCCTGGAAAGAACGCGGGGCCAACGGCCGCAATGTGATGATTGAGCTGTCCAACAACACCTCATCACCTCACATCTCCGAGTTCCCCGTGGGCACGTACAAAAAGGGGCATCGCCACGGGCCAGGTGCACACGTCATCATTCTCTATGGAACGGGGTATTCCACGCTCTGGTTCAATGAAGGTGATGAGCAGATCAAATGTGACTGGAAGACGAACAGCGTCATTGTTCCACCGAACAACTGCTTCCATCAGCACTTCAATACGGGCACAGAGCCAGCCGCATATCTGGCCCTGAAATTTGGCGGCCGCCGCTTCCAGCCAATGGAACAGTGGACGGGCGACAAAGCTGACGTGAGTGTCAAAGACGGTGGCAACCAGATCGAGTACAACGACGAGGAACGCCGTATCCATGAGATGTTCGAGGCCGAGCTAGCCGCAAACGGCGCTAAGTGCACCATGAAGGGCCTTGTGCCGTGGTGCACATCCGATGAAGGTCCGCGCAACCTGGGCGAGCGAGGGAAGATGGCCTAAACCGTCATTAAAGCACCATGCATGGAACTGGCCGCGAGGACATATCCTTGCGGCCAGTTCCGTCTCTAATTCATACGGATAACCCATCCAGGCAACTCTTCCGATCGAGTGCCCGGTGGATCACTATTCGCTCTTGCGGCACCGCTCAACGTCTCGTCCGTGAACTTCGATGTGAAACCGGAGTAGCCAATGGAACCACGCATCAGCCTCATTACGTTGGGCGTCCACGATCTTGCCCGCTCTATCGCGTTCTATTGTGATGGTCTTGGCTGGTCACGCTCATCAGTCGGCGGTAGTGAAGTGGCCTTTTTGCGCACCGGCGGTTCAGTACTCGCGCTCTACCCTCGCGATCAACTCGCGGCAGATGCGCATCTGGCGAATGACGGACGGGGATTCGGAGGCATTGCCCTGGCGCATAACGTGCGAGCTCGCGATGACGTGGATCAGATACTCCAGAGGGTGGCAGATGTGGGCGGCACAATCATATGCCCAGCCGAGATGAAGGCCTGGGGAGGCTACAGCGGATACTTCGCTGATCCCGACGGCTTTCCCTGGGAGGTCTGCTGGAACCCCGGCTTCCCACTCCGAGAAGATGGAGCCATTGAGCTGCCGGAGTGAAGGAGCGAGCGGTCAGGGTGGCATCGACTCCTCGCCCTTCTCCGCTACAATCCGCACCCACAATGACTGCTCAACCTCCTCCCGGGCCGCTGGCCGATTTACGTGTTCTCGATCTATCGCGCGTGCTCGCCGGACCGTACTGCGCCATGATGCTGGGCGATATGGGCGCCAGCGTGATCAAGGTGGAACAGCCAGGCAGTGGCGATGACACTCGACGGTGGGGCCCCCCTTTTGCGGAAGGTGAAAGCGCGTACTTCCTTGCCGTGAATCGGAACAAGCGGAGCATCACGCTGAACATCAAGGAGCCCCGTGGCCAGGAGATCCTCCAGCAGCTTGTGGCGAGGAGTGATGTACTGATCGAGAACTTCAAGCACGGCACCCTTGAACATCTCGGTTTTGGCTATGACGCGTTACATGCGCAGTACCCAAAGCTCATTTACTGCTCCATCAGCGGATATGGCGCGGATGGGCCCTATGCGAATCGCCCGGGCTACGACATTGCTGCCCAGGCCATGGGCGGCCTCATGAGCCTGACGGGCGCGCCAGACGGCGATCCTATGAAGGCCGGATTACCCCTGGCAGACCTCACAACGGGACTCTTCGCCTGCTCCGCAGTACTCGGAGCACTTCATCATTGCGACCGCACCGGTCTGGGCCAGCGCGTTGACCTTTCGCTTTTGGAATCAATCGTCGCCCTGCTTGTCAATGTCGCCACGGGACATATGATGACCGGCGCGGCACCTGAGCGCTTCGGCAATGCCCATCCGAATCTCGTGCCCTATCAGCTCTTCGAGACACGCGACGGCTCACTCATCGCGGGAGCCGGAAACGATCGGCAGTTTGCCGATCTCTGCGCAGTGCTTGATCTACCCGAGCTCGGTTCTGATCATCGATTTCAAACCAATGCTGACCGTGTCATGCATCGTACTGAGCTTATCCCACTGCTCCAATCGGCGTTTCTGCAACGCGATTCAGCGGCATGGACTCAGCGATTACTTCAGGCCGGCGTCATGGCCGCGCCAATTCTCGGCGTGGACCAGGTCCTGAACGATCCGCAGGTGCTCCACCGCCAAATGCGAATGACCCTGCCCCACTCCACCATCGGTGACCTGCAGGTACCTGGCATTCCGTACAAACTGAACGAGTCGCCAGCATCTGGGCGCACCGCGCCGCCGCTCCTCGGTCAGCATACAGACGAGATCTTGAGCCGGGAGCTCGGTCTCGATGACGCTCAAATCACCGCGCTTCGTGCCGGCGGGGTCATCTAACCAGGAGCAGAGCGGCGTTCCCACCAACACAGAGCCGCGTCCCGTAAGGGCTCGGTTCCCGGCGCAGATATCCCCGGTCCAGACGGTGGAGTCTGCCTCAGGAACCGCGCCCTTACGGGACACGGCTCCGTTATGGTGGAAGATTACTCCGGCTTCACCAGGGCGCGCTCAATCTCCTCCAGCACTTGCGTCACGTAGAACGGCTTGGCAATAACATGTGAGGTGTGGGCGCGATCCGGCCCAGCAAGCTTCTTCGTGTTTCCGGAAATGACAACCACGGGGATATTCGCGGTAGCGGGATCCCGCTCCAGGTCGTCCAACACGGACTTGCCGCTCTTTCCGGGCAGGCCAATGTCAAGCGTGATGACATCAGGACGCGCCAGCTTCACCCGACCAGCCACCTTCCGCCCATCATCCACAGCATCGACCTGATAGCCCTCATCCTCAAGAATGAGGATCAGGAGGTCACGAGTATCAACATCATCCTCAACAATAAGGACACGGGGTTTGTTTCGAGAAGCCGCGTGACTCATATCTCTTCCCATCCACTTGCGGCTCGGAGCCCACAGAAGCCAATCCGTGAATCGCCGCTATAGACAGACTAGCATGCCAGACACCAAAAAAAGGCGGCTGCCCGGAACATCCCCGGGCAGCCGGCCATCCAAATTGGGAGAGAGTCTAGGCGAGCTGGAAGGTGATCCTATCAGCGGTTTCGTCCGCCACGCTCATCGCGGCGGGCGCACTCGCCACCATGAGGCTCGCGAGACCGATGGGATTGCTGGCCTGAACCTCCAGTACCAGTCGACCTCGCTCAAACTCCTGAACATCCACACCGCTGACGTCAGGAAGCTGGCGCGTGGCCCGCTCAATTGCAGCAGCCTGCTGATACCCTGGCACGTTTGTAAAGACGAGCTCGAGTGTTCGCGGACCAGCTGGAGCCACCGGTGCAGGTGCCACGGGCTCTGAAACCGAGAGGGGTTCTAGTACCGCCGTCTCCGCGGATGAGTCAATAAGGCCGCTAAAATTTGTGGGCGGCGCTGGAACGTCTGGGGCAATCGGCGTTTCAAGCACTGAGACAGGTGAGTACACGCTCACCGGGGCCGTGAGCTCCACGGGCGCCGGGGGCGCAACGTGAGGTGCGGAAGGTACAACGGACGGCGCCGCAATCCCCACCGCAGGAGCTGGGGCGGGCGGGGCTAGTGGTGCCGCTGGAGCCGGGGGTGGCGGTGCAGCCGGCGCGGCCGAGATTCCGCTACTGAACCCGAGAAGTGACTGAATCTGTTCCTGAAGCCCGCGCAGTCTGGACTCAGTGGCGCGGATCTCACCTAGGAGCGTCTCGCGTTCGGTCTGAGCGTTCTGAATGATCTGGTCGGCCTCCGCTCGTGCCGCGGCCAGAATGGACTCGCGTTCCCGATCAAGCTCTTCCTGCACAGCCGCCTGATTGCCCGTGCGAACCGCTTCCAGCTCGTGTCGCGCAGACTCGATCTCAGCCCGAATGGCGTCTCGCTCACGGCGACTTTCACGCAGCTCAGCCGTTGTGTCTTCTCGAATGCGCTGTTTCAACTCTTCGGCGGAATTCAGTAACCCGGCCAGCACCTGGTGAACCAAAGCGTCAACGTCACCCTGGAGCTCGGCCCGCTCCAGGGCCCATCGTGGCGGCACTTCAGTGTCGGCCGCAGCCGGAGTCGGTGTGCTGATCTGCTCGTGCATCGTAGGAGAATATCTCCAATCCCCAGAGTCCACTACCTTATCGTATTCCGCCAACGCGGGCGTGTCTCGCTCAGTATCAATCATAAGTGTCCCGCCACTGGCATCGCTTCCACACATCACGGCAGACTATTCCGCCGTGGCTACCCCCTGCGATAACCATCTTCTAATACTTCGTCTAACGCCGAGAATTTGTTGAGGTGATGGCGGCGACACGGATTCGTTTGATCGAGGTCAGTCAATCATTACGGCGGTGGCATCCGCAAATGCCAGTGAGGGCACGTCAAATGTCGCGGAGGTGGATTCCCAGGGAAACCGCTCAGCGTTCAGACGTTGCTGGACCCCATTTGGACCCTTCACCCACGTGCGGTGGCCATCGGTGAATGCCACCCAGTTATCTCTGCTCTTCAGGGCAAAGAGTCCCTTCGTGGTGGGCTGCTGCGCATCACCGTTTTCACGCACGGTCGGCTGATCTGTACAGATACCAATCTCATCCACACCCACTTGCTCACGCAGCATCTCAAAGGCGGGCATGAGCGAACAGTTTGCAGGCTCAGGTGTCACCCGGGTGACGCGGGACGAAGGCGAGGACTGCGCGGCACGCGTGGCCAATGCCTGCAAAGGACTCTCCGTGGGGGCAAGGGCGGAGTTAGGAGGCGTGGCTGGCGGCGTGGCCGCGCTCACCTCAATTGGATGCGCCAGCGGCCAGGATCGTGTGTCAACGGTCCTGACCGTCATGACACCAGCAAATCCACCAATCACGATCATAGCCGCAATCGGGAGAGCTCGGAGCACCTTCGCTGCCAGGGAGTTTGACGCACCAGTCGACGTTATGGGCCATCGAAATCCCCGCCTCGGTGCGACAATTGGAGCTGCCTCTGGCTCCTCGCGTGCGCGGTCAATGCCTCGGTTCGGAAATACGCTCTGCTGAAGTGATTCCAGCGCATCATCGATGGAGGCGCCCTCGCCCAGATACATATCCGCGCCGTCGCGCACGATGGCCCCAGGCGGGCACTTGAGATCATGGATAAACAGAACGGGCAGGTCCGCACCACCGGGCTGCTCCCGAATGGACCGATAGACCGCCATCAACTCTTGCTCAGGCAGGCGTGCATCAAGGACCGCGGCCGCAGGCAAGCCATCTTTGAGCTCTTTCAAGACGGAGGAGGCTGATCCGTACGTCGCCGCATCAAACCCACCGTCGCGAAGACCCGTGAGCAGTGAGGCAACCAATGGATCCGGTCTGGCAACCGAGGTCTCGGGTAACGGAAGGCCGAGCGATTGATAGAGCGCGTTGCGCACCGCGTCGATATCGGCCTCGGGCGAAAGATAGATATCGGGAATGCCCGCAACGGTGGCTGCCGCATCCATCGCGTGGCTCGTGATGAGCACGGGGAGGTAGTCATGTGCGCGTTCCGGGCGCAATGCCGAATAGACTCGCAGGAGCGATGCTCCCGGGAGACTTCCATCAAGAATCCCACAGTCCGGAAGACCCGCGGCAAGCGAGCGATGCGCTTCATCTTCCGTGGCACAGGCAGTGACGATGAGTCGCTCATCTTCGATCTGGTGCGCGAGCAACCCAATTGGCGTGTCCGTCGCCGCGGTGACGAGCACTCTGAGCGGGAGCGAGTTTCGACCTGTCATATGCCGCGAATTGTAAGCACCGCGCATTACGCCGATATCACGCCACCAATAGGAATTGGCACAAACGTGAAACAAATGATCCGGCTATGCGCACAACAGTCCGGTCCCAGGTCCCATGTCCCGATCGTCAGACGTTCTAATTCTCGAGGCGCGTGCTGCCTTCACCCGTCAAAACTAGGGAGTCCTGTGAAAACTGTTCTCGTGACCGGTGGCGCCGGTTATATCGGTGCGGTGCTCATTCCCAAACTGCTCGAGCGCGATTATCGCGTGCGGGTATTGGACCTGTTTGTCTTCGGTGAGAGCGCGCTGCCCCGTGAGCACTCGAATCTGGAATCGATCAGGGGCGATATTCGGGATCTAGAGCTCCTGGAGCGGATAATGCCGGGGACGGACGGCGTGATTCACCTGGCGGGAATCTCCAACGATCCTGGATTTGAGCTCAACCCCAGACTGGGGAAGTCCATCAATTTCGAAAGCTTTGAGCCCCTCGTGAGCCTGGCTAAAGAATGCGGTGTCCAGCGATTCATCTATGCCTCGTCCGCGAGTGTTTACGGCCTGAACGCGGCGACCGAGGTAACCGAGGACGAACCGCTCCTCCCCATTACTGACTATGATCGGTACAAGAGTCAGTGCGAGCCCATTCTCCACTCGCATCAGACGCCGGCATTCACCACCGTGGTGATTCGCTCTGCAACCGTCTGCGGATACTCCCCGCGCCAGCGGCTAGACCTTGTTGTCAACATTCTGACGAATCTCGCCGTTCATCGCCGCAAGATCACGATTCTTGGCGCGGAGCAACAACGTCCGAGCCTGCATGTGGAAGACTTGACCGATCTGTACGCGAATCTCCTGGAATCTCCGGCTGAGGTACTCCAGGGGCACACTTTCAACGTTGCTGGTGGGAACCACAGCGTGGCCGAGCTTTCCAGGATCGTCTGTGATGTAGTGCGGCAGGAGTTGCCAATGATCAGGTCGATAGACCTAGAGACGGCCGAGGCCGAGCGAGCCATCTCGTACAAAGTCTGCGCGACACGTATTCAGAAGGCCCTTGACTGGAGGCCGCGCCGAGGCGTGGAAGACGCGGTAGTTGACCTGTGCCGGGCTTTCCGCGACGGACGCTTGCCGAACTCACTGGACGACCCGCGATACTTCAATGTCCGTATGCTTCAGACCGTTGGTCTCGTCTAATTGAGCTGGCTACAAGCGTGACTGAGAGCGTCGACCTAAATAAGAATAGGGCGGTATTTCTCGATCGTGATGGCGTGCTGGTTCGTGAGATCGTCCGCAACAACCAGGCATTTGCCGCCTTGACCCTGGACGAATTTGAGATCTACCCGGAGGCAGCAGCGCAAGTACAGCGCCTACGCGAAGCCGGCTATTTGTGCATTGTCTTCACCAATCAGCCGGAGGTCGGCCGCGGTCTCCTGCCCCAGGAAACACTCGACGAGATGCATCGCCAGCTCCAAGCGGCGATGCACCTGGACGATGTCTACTTCTGTCCACACGGCCGGGATGGGCTGTGTCAGTGTCGAAAACCCCTGCCCGGCATGCTGCGCGACGCCGCGGAAAAGTGGCAAGTGGACTTGTTGACATCGTTTGTCATTGGCGATCGCTGGAGGGACATTGACGCGGGGTTGAGCGCGGGCTGCTTTTCAATCCTTATCGACCGCCCCTACAGCGAGTGTAACCGTGCGGATGCTCGCGTGGAATCACTTGCCGAGGCCGTTGACTTGATACTGAGTCAGGCGAGGCGCACGGAGAACAGCACCCCGGCCTGACCAGAGGCGACGGCAGGACGGATGTTTCGAATCGAACCATCCGGCCTGACCAGAGGCGACGGCAGGACGGATGTTTCGAATCGAACCATCGCCCTCGCATGCGCGGACCTTCCTGCCCTGGCCTTGGCTATTCCCCGGCGCCAGTCCTCACCACCGGCGACGGTCATGACCAGCAGAACCCTAGTGCCTCGCACTTGCACACTCCGCCAGCGAGTGGAGAGGGACGCAGGTGCGCGGTCTTCCCGCGGAATTGCCGCACACCTGCTCGGGGCATATCGCAGAATGGGAACTGATCAGGTCTCGAGGGAGAATCGACGCGGAGACGCGGAGTTATTTGTTCGTTCTCTCCGTGTCTCTGCGTCTCTGCGGTGGCTAACCGACCCGTTGTATCTGACACTTACTCAGAATGAGCCAGAGGCATCAGGCCGCTACAGCATCCAGCTTGAAGAATCGGATTGCATTGCCCGCAACGATCATGCGCTTCTCGTCTTCCGGCACGCCGGCGAAGTTCTTCTCGATCACATGATCAGAATGCGGGTATTCCGACTCCTGATGCGGGAAATCCGTGGCCCAGAGAATCTTGTCCACACCAATCAGATCGCGATTCCGCACACCCACGCTATCCTGCTGGAAGCCCCAGACAATGTGCTTCTTCATGTAATCCGTTGGCTTGAGCGGCAGCTCTTTCCACTCGTTCACTTCCTGTGCCCAGTAGTGATGTCGCTCGTACCGGACATCCGCCATCTCATAGGCCCAGGGCAGCCAGCCAATCTGAGTCTCGGCAAAGAAGATCTCCAGCTTGGGATTGCGCTCAAACACGCCATCCAGAGCCATCTGCACGGCGTTCAAGAACCCCGCGCGACCGAAACGTGAAACCTGCGCCGCCAAATCGGCCAACGGGCCTAGGCGATTGCGGTTGGGCAAGTCCCTGGGATATTGGAGCAGCTTCCCAGCCCGATCGCCCTCCCGATTGAATTCCACATGGACCGTGAGCGGCATCTCCATGCCGATCGCCGCTTGCCAGAACAGGTCATCGTCGGGTGTCGGATAGCCCTTACCGCTCGGGAAGCAGCCAATGGCCACGCCCTTCAGCCCTAGCTTCTTACAGTGCTCCAGCTCGGCCAGTGAGTCCTTGAGATTCGTGATCGGGATGATGCCGAGACCAATGAGGCGCTCAGGATCGACCGAGCAATAGTCCTCGGCAATGAAGTTATTGTAGGCGCGCACGCACGCCTTATAGGCCTCGTCATCGCGAATGTTTCGCCAGTAGTAGGGACCGGAGGCTTGGCCGGGAAACAGCACCTCAGCATCAATGCCGTCAATGTCCTGCTCCCTGATTCGCTGCTCGGCCGGCCCTGTGCCCGGGGTTGTCTCATAATTCTGGCCGTACGGCTTCCAGATGTCGCGTCCCTTCCCACCGTACAGATCGAAGGGAATTTGTCGCATGGGTTGGCCTTCAACCAGCCAGGCGTCACTTCCATCCGGCAGCCGCACTACCTTGGGTGCCTGTTCACGATACTCGGCTGGTACGCGCGGCAGCCACCACTTGGAGTCAATCTCGAGATGAGAATCTGCCGAGAAATAGCGATATGTTCTGGTCAAGCCCGCCTCCCCAAATGACCCCACCTAGGCCACGATTGAGACGGGCCAAGCGTTGAGGTGATCCTGAAGGTGATTGGACCATAGCGTGCGGCTCAATGTCGAGGGGGTGTGGTCGGCCGGTCGCGGCTCAAAGTTTCCCGGCCTCCAGACGCAAAGCCGGCCCGGCCCCACTGAGAGCGCTGCCATCCCTGGCGGCCCGGCCCTCGAGGCCGCTCTCCGGACTCCCGGTCGCTGATTGCGATCGCGCGGTGCGGCCCTCAGGGGCCGGGCCGCCAAGGATGGCGGCGCTCCCAATGGAGCCGGGAAACTCTGACCCGCACCCTGGCCGGCCCCTGGTTGACCGTGCTTTGATTCAATCCTAGGAGAGAGTGGCTTGCCATATTTACGCGTGAAAGATCTCCAGGCTCCCGGGCTTCACTGGTTTGCCAACGTAGGCCCGCTGCTCATCCGGCCAATGTTCTACGGTGAGCGCGGAGCCATCGGGTGCGGCGAATCGCCAGTAGTGCACGGCAATTCCTTCCTGCTGGGCCTCGGGACCGCTGATCGTAGCTGTTGCATCACCTTCTTCAGTAGGTCGGCAAGCTGAGCCTTTATAGCGAATCATCTCCGACCGCGGGTCACCCGGTGACTCAATGGTCGTTGCAAGTGTGACTGACAGGCCTTCCGGACTCACGTGGAGCCAGCGTTCATTGGGGCCACTCCGGACTCGGTGGAGCCACCAGGTCTTGCCACCGCCAAAGTAGGTCACAGATAGCTCCACCAGGTAGTCATCACCGGACACACTCACTGCATCAGCAATCTTCAACCGAGTCACATCACCTGCACCGCGCGAAGGGCGGGCCTGGAGCAGCTCACCTGGAGCAGCGGTCACCGCGCGCTTCCCTCGCAGCAGCAAGTCCTGACGCTGCGCCAGCGTCTCGTCCCATTGTTGGAGTGCTGTGATCAGCGCTGTCTCAGCCCCCTCGGCGCCATCGGACAAAGCATCCACCTGAGCCTCGGTACGTCGCAAACCCTGCTGCAGGAGATCGTCATACCGCCTGAGGGAATCTAGATCCCCATCCTCGAGCTGTACGGCATCATGCCAGGTCGCCTGGTCATAGCCCACCTGTTCCACATCATCCACGAGGTCACGCACACGAGAAGAAGCACGAACCACCGCGGCGGACCGCCCGGGCATCTCCACGAGGCGCCGCTCAAGCTGACGCAGGTCCCGGGCAATGGTGGTGCGGAACATCTGATCCGCCTCCAACACCTGCCGGCGCCGCTCGAAACGCTCCTGCTCGACCTGCTCGGCGGCCGCGCGGCGCATCAGTACCAGCCCCGCGCCAACGGGCGGCAGCGCCAGAACGGCCAGAATGATGAGCCCGAAGACGAACCCGCCAGCCTGCAGATCGCCGGTCCCGGCATTTACCACCAGCCAAACCAGCACCAGCGCACCCAGTACCGCGCCCAATACGATCAGTCCAACACCCAGTGCCCGACCACTATTCATTGACTCTGACTCTCCATCACCAACTCACCTCGCCAGTGCCGGAAGCCGAAGATCCGATTCCGTAACCGGCCCCCAGCTTCCATCGTCGCCGCTAGCTAAACCCGCCTGAACCACCGCCGCCACCCCCGCCACTGCTTCCACCGCCGCTCCAGCCACCACCACTTCCACCGCCCCAATCGCTGTCACCACCGGAGCTGAGCGCTTCGGAGGCGGCATTGAGCACGTGGACCAGGAAATCACTTGTACTCTGGATTCCACCCGCAGCGGAATCGCTAGCCGATTGGGGATCCGGAGTGCTCAATCCTTCTTCGGCCCCAGCCGGAGATGCCGGCCGACCAAGCGAATCCGAGCCACTCCGTGCGGGACCCTGTCCCCAGGTCCCGCCAAAACCGCCAGGCGTTCCAATGAATATGGGCATGTCATGCCTATCAAACCAGTGCGGCGCAGGGGTGCCAACGCGGTCAAACCGGTTGGCCCAGTCAGTGTCCACTCCCAGGGCAATGGCGTATGGTAGGTAGCGCTCCAAAGTGGATGTCTCGTCCTGCTTCGTTGGCACCCCTTTGGACTGATCATCGGACGCCGCAAGCCCGCGGCCGAAGGCGCGCCACTGTGCCGCCTCAATGGCACCTCGACGCGTGCGGCTGGGCATAAAGCTCGCCATGATGATCGCGCCAATTCCAACAGGAATCAGCGTGGCGAACGGGAGCCAGACGAGCTGTTCAACAGTCTCAAACATGGCGAGGCCGATTGCGAAGCCCGCGGCACCGATGATCAGTAGCCCGATGCCCAGAAGTCGATATCGCCGGCGAACTCGCTCCGGATCCGCAACGAAAAGTCCGGCCCGTGCAACCTCCGCATGCAGCTGATCACGGATGAGCGGGATCTGAGCTACAAAGCTCTGCTTTATCACAGAGAGTAGGGCGCCCTCCGGGCCGCGCGAAAGTGCACTGAACACGGACTGCTCGTATGCTTTGAGTCCAGTTGGCCGTTCCACCAGGGGGCGAATGCGGTAATCCTTGACCTGAGATTGCGGCACATCGGCCGGCACCTGGGAAAGCCGCAACAGGTCACGATTGGCAAGGTCCACCAGCGTTGCCAGCACATCTTGCACGTCCGCCCGCTCATCCACGAGCGTTCCAACGAACCCTGGTGGTAAATCGCTGGGTGGGGCGGTGAGCAGCCCCTGCGACCGGCCTATACGCGGATCCCGCCCGCGCAGAAACCACGAGAGCAGCAGCCATAATCCGCCAAGAACGAGTATCGCCACAGCCAACAGAATCGATACGATACTGGCAACTGGCCCCCCAATGATCTCCTTATAGCGATTCTCGCGGTCCACGCCCTCCTGCCAGGATGGTGGGCTTGCCGCCACGAGACCATGGGGAATCTGCACACGAATCTCAAAACCGGTGCCGGCGGGCAGGCCCTGCGTCGCGAGCAGGGCTGTCCGGGCATCTGGGAGCCGAGCCTCGCGCAGCGCGCTGCTGGGGCTGGCGCCAAGCCGCACCTGATCCGAGGACACATCAGAGGGGAGGTGCACCGTTACTGCGCCCTCGCGTACGGGCCCCGGCCGATCAGCGTATAGTGCTTGCCACCATATCTGGTCCCCGCCATCGTACACCCGCAAGGCACCGTTTGCCCGATAGCGAATAACAAATGTCCGGGCAGCATTCGTCACCGGGGGAAAAGTCCAGTCAATCCGTAGCACATCACCAGTACGCGTCACGGTGAAGCCACGGTCTCGAGTGCTATTGGGAGCGTACACCTGCCCGTTTTCTTCAACGGACACGTCCGAGATGGACGTGACACGCGCGAGAGGAATCTCGCGAAAGCCGCGCCGATACGTACCGCTAAAGTAGATGCGCTGCGTCTCCACGATCTGGAAGTCGCCGCCGGTCAGCAGCGTGAGATCCACATCGAAGCGCTCCCAGATCACGGAGCGGTCATCTGACTGAGCAAGTGTCGGCTGCGCGATCGCTGATCCAAGCATCGCAAGCGCGAACAGAACAACGCGAAAGATCGCCATAGTTGGATTAAACCAGAATGGTGCGGAGAGTGAGGCGCTCGGCGCTCCACTCTCCGCACCTAGCGCTACGATGAAAGCGCTGCTTCCCACTCTTTCACGTTAAAGCCAATCAAGAGCGTGTCGCCACGCTTCAGGATAGGACGTCGGATAAGCCGCGGCTCCTGCACCATCAAATCCAGTAGCTCATCATCGGTCCGAGAACCAGGTGTGATGCCCTGGGCCTTGGCCGTGGGACTCTTAAACGAGAAGAGCTCCGAGGGGCCGCGCGCACCCAGCAGTTCCACAAGCTCATCACGCGTGAAGCGCTGAAAGAAATAGTCGCGCTCTTGAACATTCGGATTCTTCTGAACGAGAAACTCCCGCCCCTTCCGACAGGTCATTCAACGCTTCCACCAATAGATGACTGTTTCTGCCACCGGTGCACCTCCATAATCATGATTCCGGTCAGGATACGGCAAATTGATAGGGGCAAGTGCCAAGTGCACTCATCACTCATCACTCATCACCCATCACTCCGGTGCTATACTCGGCCATCGGAATGGTCGCGGCTTCGGCGGTTGAACCCGCCAACTCGGTGGGAGCGCGTGAACGCTCAGTGGCTGGTGGTCGTACGCTCCTGGCAATCCTGGCTGGAGCCGTTCTGACGGTGCTGGCCCTGGCTCCGCGCATCATTGCCACGGATGTCTTCATCACCACGGATGAGCTGTTCTGGCTGGGCCGTTCAGGAAACTTTGCCCGGGCGCTTAGCCAGGGTCGATTTGATCAGACGTTTCTCACCGGGCATCCTGGCGTGCCCACCATGTGGACAGCCGTGACGAGCCTGGGGATAGAGCGAGCCCAGACGTTTGCCGGTCCGCGCCGGGAAATCTCCCGCCGCGAAGTCAGCCAGCAGCCAGACTTTGTTCCCGCCCTAGCCAGTGCGCGCCAGGGCGTGGGCGCCGTTACGGGCATTTCGGTACTTTTTCTCGCTGGGCTCACCTGGAAGCTTTATGGTCCATTGTCAGCGGCGCTCGCCGGCGGATTGCTGGCGTATGAGCCGTTTCTCCTCGCACACTCTCGATTCCTCCACATTGACGCGGAGCTGGCCAGCTTTGTCTCTCTTGCGGTTCTGGCGGCCATCGCCGGATGGACCAGCCGGATGCCCGGTTGGATCATGGTGGGCAGTGGCATGGCCACGGGACTGGCCCTACTCGCCAAAGCTCCGGCCAGTTTGCTGTTAGGGTTCATTCCGCTACTGGGGCTGCTCCTGTGTCGGCCAAACCCCCTCCGCCAGCGCCGAATCTGGATGCTGGGAACCATCTGGGCAGCAGCCACCGTGATCACCTACCTCGCGGTCTGGCCGGCCATGTGGAGTGCACCCGGCACCACATTGGCCCAGGTTCTGGCGTTCATGCGCGATAACTCCAATCCTCAGCACGTGCTGGGCCCCATGGGTGAAGAGCGCGCCAGCGTGGGACCTCTCTTTTATGTCCACACCTTGCTCCTGCGAATGTCGCCCGTCACGCTCATAGGCGTGATCATGGCGATCGTGGCCTGCTTGATGATTCCCGGTCATGAACGTCGCGCATGGCGAATGCACACGGCGGCCATTCTTGGTTTCGCCCTGAGCTTCGGCTTACTTATGACGTTTGCGGCCAAGAACTTTGACCGATATCTACTGCCGGTATTCCCATTACTGGCCGTGGTAGGCGGGTTCGGCTGGGCATCAGCACTCTGCGCGTTAGCCCCGCGCGCACCGAGGCTGGCATCTGGTTTGGGGGGACTGATCATCCTTATTCACGCCACGCTTGCCTTCAGCGCAGCCCCTTACTACCTCACGTTTTTCAACCCTCTGGCGGGTGGCGCGGAACGCGGCACAAGGCTCATTGCGGCCGGCTGGGGCGAGGGACTGGACCAGGTAGCCGCATTTCTCAACGCTCAGCCAAATGCTCCACGGTTGCGAGTTGGTCTGCCAGGTGAGATCTACACCACCGTGCTCGGGGCTCAGACTCGTGGCCAGGTGATGCCCGCCGATGATGCCTCGGCCACCGCGTACGATTACCTCGTGGTCTACGTACGCAATCGGCAACTTGGCGAAGCGTCTCCCGCCATGGATGAGCAGTTCCAAACCTGGCACGCGGAGCATGTCGTGCGGCTGCAGGGCATTGACTATGCCTGGATCTACAACACGCGGAACGGTGCGCCCATCCACCTCTCGTTCACGGACGGATCCATCCTGCGGGGCTATTCCACGAGCTCCCAACGTATTCGCTCCGGCCAATCGCTCCAGCTCAGTCTCTTCTGGAGCAACGTGTCGGACGGCCACTCCGTGGAAGCTCGACTTACGGGGCCCAATGGCCATGTTGAATCTGCACCACCCCAGAGCTTGAGTGCTCCTGGAACCGATGCGGGTCCGGCCCGCGTCATGCTCAATACAGGGATGGAGGCTCCGGCAGGAGCATACGTCGTGAGCGTGCGACTCCTCGACCGAATTCAGCAGACCATTCAGCCCAGCAACCCCGTTGATACTGGCTGGGTACCGCTACGCACGATCGAGATTCGCCCCGAAAGACGGTGAACGCAAGAACCACATGGCCTTACGCAATCAGCAATTGATCTCCGATCCAGCTCGGGCACTGCTGACCGACGAGCGATCTGCTCTAGCGGACCTCCGCGAGCTCCTGGTCAGGCAACGCGCCCACGATGAGGACGTGCGTCTGCTCCGCCAGGCGGAGCGAGACCTGGATGAGCTTTTCCTGCTGGTGGTGGTGGGCGAATTCAATGCTGGCAAATCGGCCTTTATCAATGCCCTGGTCGGTGAGTCCGTGCTGCGTGAGGGCGTTACCCCCACCACGGCAGCCATTACTCGGCTGAGCTTTGCGGACACCACTGGGGAGCAGCGTGATGGCGCCATTGTGAATGTAGGCTACCCTCTGGACATCCTCCGTGAGGTTGCGATCATTGATACCCCCGGGACCAATGCAATCCTGCGAGAGCATGAGGAGATTACCGAACGCTTCATTCCACGTGCCGACCTCATCCTGTTCGTCACGTCCGCGGACCGGCCGTTCAGTGAATCAGAACGGTCCTTCATGGAGCGCATTCGCGCCTGGAGCAAGAAAGTCCTGGTAATTCTGAACAAGGTGGACCTGCTGGCCACCGAACAGGAGCAGAACGATCAAGTTCACTTCGTGCGGCAGGGTGCAGAACGCCTCCTGGGTTTCTCACCGGAAATGTTTCCGGTGTCCGCGCGGCTTGCCCTCGCCGCGCGGCAGACGGACGATCCTGACGAGCGCAGCAAGCTCTGGGAACGGAGTCGCTTCGGGACGCTCGAGCAGTTTATCTATCAGACTCTGGACGACCGGGGCCGCATTCGGATCAAGCTGACCACGCCGCTCGGGATTGCTGATCGCATCTCGATGAACTATGTCTCCGCGGCGGAGGCCAAGTTGGCCACTCTCAGCGACGACCTCGCGCTAACCCGATCCATCGATCGGCAACTCGAAGCGCACCGCGCCGACCTGCGCCGAGATTTCGGTTTCCGTCTCGAGGAGCTCGAGACCATCCTGCATGCTCTGCACCGTCGCGGTGATGCGTTTCTCGATGATACCTTGCGCATTGGTCGCGTGTTCGATCTCTTCAATCGCACGCGCATGCGGGACGAATTTGAGCGTGTGGTGGTGGCTGATACAGCAGAGCGGATCGATCAGGTTGCAGGGCAAGTTATTGACTGGCTGGTAGATCAGGACGTGAGGCTGTGGCGCTCCATCACGGACCAGGTGGATCGGCAGCGCAGTATCGATCCGGATTCACCCGTGCAAAGGCTGACGGGCTCGTTTGAATATGACCGGCGAGCGCTCCTGGGCTCCCTGGGGCACACCGCGCGATCAGTCGTGGCTGAGCATGATCATCGACGTGAGGCAGAGCAGCTTGCCGAGTCAGTACGGGGAGCCGTGACCCAGGCAGCCCTGATTGAGGTGGGCGCCGTGGGTCTCGGCGCCGCCACCATGGCCCTGGTGGGCAGCGCCGCCGCCGACGTGACCGGCCTATTCGCTGCCAGCATCCTTGCCGGGGTGGGTTTCTACGTGCTGCCCCTGAGGCGCCGCCGAGCAAAGCTGCAGTTCAGTGAACGAATCGAGGGTCTCCGCGAGCGCCTCTTGACCGCCCTCCAAGACGAGTTCCAGCGGGAATTGGATCGCACTCTCCAGCGCGTCCGAGATGCCCTGGCGCCCTATGATCGCTTCATCCGCGCGGAGCACGAAGAGACTTCCGAGCTCCGTCAGCACCTGGAGACCTCACGAGAACAGCTCCGCACCCTGCGAGCGCGAGCCGAAGCGCTACCCAGCGAAGAACCCGGATAACTGACACTATCCGACTCAGTCCTCCCAATCAGTGAGTTGGAGATCGCAGAGGTCACCTGCGAGGTGAATGTGGGGTCAGCGACGTCGAGGAAGACACGGAGAGGGTGAGGCCGGTAGACCGCGGGCAATGGTTGTGGAGTGATCTCGGCTGCATGAGATTGGGCTCCCCATGACCCAGCTTCCTCGCTTTGACGGCGCCATGAAGCAGCACCCTGCCGTTGACGCCTGGCTGCATGACCACGCGGACACGTTGGGCAACATCGCTCGTCACTGGCTCCAGATCATCCGCGACCGCGGCGAGGACGTGCGCGAGCTCATTCACGATGGCGCCCCCAACCGCCTGCATCGAAGATGCCGGCTTCGCTTACGTCAATGCCTATCGCGCGCACGTGAACGTGGGTTTCTTTCGCGGCGCCGAGTTGGCCGATCCGGAGGGCATGTTTGAAAGGTAACGAAACATTCATGCGCCACGTGAAGCTCCGCCCGGAGCGGGAGGTCAACTCAACGGCACTTGAAGGGTGCGGTTCAAAGATTTCCGTCCCCCGGGGGCAAAGCCGGCCCGGCCCCTCTGGGAGCGCTGCCATC
>JBJXFJ010000352.1:0-7218 GCA_046154735.1 Chloroflexota bacterium
GTCCCTCACTGTCGGGCAAGATGCCCGACACCACCGATTGCCTCCACCCAACAATCCATCATTGACATAGCCCTAGGATAGCGCGAATCGCCGAGGCGCGCATTCCCTCGTTTAGCGGGTATGCTCCGGCGCCGCGGCGCTCAAGATCTCACATTCCGCGATCACCTCCAGGCACCCGCAGGTCACGCGGAGCCGTGCTTCTCCGCACTCTGGATCACTTTAGCCGAGTCAGGCCTTGACTCAGCGGGGCCGCCGGCATGCAGCCAGAGTGCAAAACCCAGCACGGACCAGCATAAGACCGCGCTCCCCAGAAAGCCTAGCGGCAGACCAAATGCGCCAATCAATACACCGGTGACGACGGGCGCCACGAGATTCCCCGCCTGATTGGCTCCCGTCCGCAGCCCCATGGCAATGCCCCGCTGACTGGCGGGTACTTCTTGTGACAGCATGGCCAGCACCAACGGCATGCTAAATCCTGCGCCTACGCCCTGGAACAGGGCCGGGGCGTACACGAGGGGGATAAACGCGACGTGGGGCGAGATCGCGGTTCCGAAGGCACCCAGTGCTAGCGCCGCGGCCGTTGCCACCTGGTTGGATGTGCGCCGGGCCAGCCGATGTGCACTTAGTCCAGTCACCGAGGAGACCAGTCCGCTCCCCGAAACGACCGAGCCAATGACGGCCGGACTAAACCCGCGCTCAGCCAGATAGATTGGGAAGAACGCGTTCCAGCCCGTGCCCACCCAGAGCCGCACGAACGTTAGCAGCACGGCCACTTGCGGGCCTCGTTGCCGCAGCAGCGTCGCCGCCTCAGCATACCCGCCGCTGCTTGTGCTCGCCTGCCCGCGTGGTGACCGTACATCCGGGAGAGCCAGACCCATCAGCACCGTGAGTAGGCAATACAGCACAACCACGGCAAAACTATTCTGAAATCCCATGAATGTCGCCACTGTGCCAATCACCAGCGGCGAAATCAGCCCACCCAGCCCGCTGGCAAAGCTGAACTTCCCCGCGAGAGCGGTCCGCTCTGCAGGGTCTCCAATCGTCGAAAGATAGGATTGTGAGGCGACCCAGGAAAGACTGTGAGGTAAGCCGCGCGCAAACTGAAACGCCAGAATGAGCCAGTAACTCTCGGCGAGCCAGAAACCCAGCGCCGCCAGGCCATTGAGCAGGGTGCCAATGACAAATGCCTGCCGCGGCCCCATGCGATCAGCCAGCGCGCCGGCTGGCACCGCGAGGACCATCCCCAACACCGCGCCAGCTCCCACGATGACGCCGACCAGCTCCAACGGCGCGCCCAACTCATGCGCGCGCAGCGGGATGAGGAATCCCACCATGGAGAGAAAGTTGATCGGAAAACCGCATGCCAGAAAGAAGAGGAGCTGATGCCCGCGACCAAGCCGCCAGATCCTCGCCGTCCCCACGCTTTCTTGAACACTCACACGACTTCCCGACTCGGGCGCGCCATCAGGAGCCAGTCAATCGCAGAGCTCCAGCAGGACCGCCTGATTGCCACAACGTGCGAGTCAGTGTACGGAATGTGGACACTCTTGGCGAGGCAGGACCTTGTCACCCGTGCCCGGTTTAGCGGGAGTCTATCGCCATTTCAAGGAGCCAGATGTTGCGCCCATCCGGGGTGCGCCGGTAGTTCACCGCGTCAACACAGGTGCGTGCCAGGGGCAGGCCGTAGCCGCCCTCGGCGAGCTCCTCACAGGCAGGCATGCTGCAGGCCTCCAGATTGACCTCCGCCGCGAGCATCCGGCCGCGATCAGTGAAACGCGCAATCAGCTTGGCCTCGAGGCGTTCGAGCTCGAGACGCGGGTGCACACTATTGAAGCCGTCAGCCTCCTCACACGCGTAGCGGAGCACATTGGTCGCAATTTCCACGACCGCGATCTCAAATCGCGTCCGCTGGGATGCAACGGCTGGCCGATGCTCAAGCTCAGCCCAGAACTCCTGCAAGAGCCCATGGACACGGTCCACTCCCCCCGCTTCGAGATGAAACTCGCCAGCTCTGAACGCCAATCGCCGCTCGCTAGGCGGTGTTGAGGGCATCCTCAACACTCCCAAAGGTTGGAATCACACGATCCAGTGTTGTCAATCGCATGACCTCCTGCGCCTGTGCCTGAAGCGCGGCAATTCGGAGCATACCACCGCACTTTCGGACAGATTTCAGGGCGCCAACGATTGCACCCAATCCGGAGCTATCGATGAAGTCCACCTGAGCAAGATCCAGAATGAGATTGGCACGGCCGCCAGTCACGTGCTGTTGAACTTCACCGCGAAGGGTATCCGCGGCGTAGAGATCCAGACGCCCCTCAACACGGATGACCGCGGTCTCCCGCTCCAAGCGCTTATCCATGGTTGATTCGATAACGAACAAGTTTCACTTCCTTCGAATTGGCAGAACATTACAAGCGACGAAGCACTTCAAGGGCGCCAATGCCGCTCATTGAGACATTGAGAAACATGAAGTTCGGGCAGCTCTGCCTCTCGTTGGTCAGCATATCGGCGTCAGCAGTGCACGTGGGCTCTGCCTCTCGTTTGTCAGCATATCGGCGTCAGCAGTGCACGTGGGCTCAAACCCGCGTTCCTTCAGTCTCACCTGGATACGGCGCCTCGTGACTCGATCGTCATCTATCACCAGCGCCGGTTCGAGAATCATGTATGGCTCGTTTCGCATCCCCGCCCCCGCGGCTCCGAGGAGTACCGCGCCTGCGAGCCGCCCGTTGAGGTCGCCACAAGGTCGCACGATCATGAGCCTTCGTCCAGGCCGAATGCGCGCTGAGGCCCATCGGTTCGGAGACACCGGCACTCAGGTGGCGCATCAGGAGACTGAATGAGCAACAGATTTCCCTGCGCATCAAAACGTTCCCCACTCCGGAAAAGGGATAGCCCTCAATTGACGAGAAACCTCCTCAACGAATGATCCCGCGTTCATCGCACGAGTGCGATGGCCATTGGAACGAGTCATCCTTTGTTGCCAACCTGCGTTGTCATGATTGGTGTTGACCTTATAGGACCCATCACCAGGGTGTCGCACGCCTTCATCAGCCGTGAGCCATCTGTCGATCGACGCGGCCAGACCAGCCAACGGGGCTCTCACGCATTCACATGATTCTCGAAGCATTCGATCTTGACCTGCACGATACCCAGAGCTTGAGCGAGGAGGAGAAGCTTCTCCTCTTGCGGCTGGTGGCTTCTGGCGCAATGAGTGAGACGCAGGCTGCTGGAGCACTGGACGCACACCGGCGCCTGCGAGTTTCCCTGCGCGAGATTCTCGCAACGTCCGGCGTCCTTCAGGCGCGAGACTATGCCAGCAATCTCGCCGTTGTCACTCAGTCCGCCGATGCCAGCGAGCTCGCCGGTTCCGATGTTCTTGATGTGGATCAGGCATTTGTGCGCGAGTTTCAGCTCGCCGACCTCATGCGACACCTGTTCTGCCCAATCCAACGCGTCGGTGAGATGGTCATCGTGCTTTCGGTGGAGCCACTCGATCCGCCCATTGAGACCATTCTGCGCGCGGTGCTACCTGATTGCGAGATCACCACCCTGATTGCGTCCGAGCCCGTTGTTCGCAATCTCATAGATAGCGCGTTTCTGGACGACGTCCTGAGTGATGCCATTGATGAGCTCAAAGACGAAGCACCTGAGCAATCCGCGGCACGGGTCTTCGTGACTTCTCAAAAGGTCATGGGCGTTGTGCTGATCGCAGTGCTCCTTGCTGGAATACTGGTGGATGCGCGAGGCACGCTCATGCTGGCTCTCCTGGCGCTGAGCGCCATCTACGTTGCATCCATCTCCTTCAAGCTGATAGTCAGCTTCGTCGGAATACTTCCCCAGAATCCCGATGCCACGACTCCATCGCCTCAGCGCCTACGCGATGACGAGCTCCCGCTCTATAGCATCCTTGTGCCGGTCTATCACGAGCCTGAGGTGGTGCCTCGCCTCCTGGCTGCCTTAGGTCGATTGGACTATCCGCCAGAGAAGCTGGACGTGCTCATCCTTATGGAAGCCGACGATCGCGAGACGATTGACGCGGCGGTTGCGGCGAATCCTCCCAGCTTTTTTCGATTCATCTACGTTCCTGAGAGCCATCCGCGTACAAAGCCCAAAGCATGTAACTTTGGCCTGGCATTCTGCCGGGGTGAGTTTGTCACAATTTATGACGCTGAGGATGTACCTGAGCCCGGCCAGCTCAGGGCCGCGGTCCAGGCTTTCCGCAATGGACCCGAAAGTCTGGTCTGCGTGCAAGCCGCGTTGAACTATTTCAACGATCGCGAAAACTATCTCACCCGCATGTTCACGCTTGAGTACACCTACTGGTTTGATTGCATGCTGCCCGGCCTTGCCAGACTAGGACTTCCGATCCCACTGGGCGGGACCAGCAACCACTTCCGACTTGATCGGTTGCGCGAGCTGCGTGCGTGGGATCCCTTCAATGTGACCGAGGACGCTGATCTAGGCATCCGCGCCGCGGCGCTCGGTTACACGGTGGGGATCGTGCCATCCACAACCTATGAAGAAGCCAACAACGCCTGGAAAAACTGGCTTCGTCAACGGAGCCGCTGGGTCAAGGGCTATATGCAGACCTGGCTGGTACATAACCGCCACCCCGGACGGCTTATCCAAGCCATTGGGCTCAAACAATGGCTCAGCTACCAGCTCCTTATTGGGGGCACCGTGCTGGTGTTTCTCATCAATCCGATCATGTGGGGCATGATGGTACTGTGGCTTCTGTATCAGCCGCGGTTCATTACGGACGTCTTTCAGGGCCCGCTGTTATACGCTTCCATTGCCAATTTTCTCATTGGCAACTTCCTGGGTATCTATCTCAATCTGATTGGCGTATTCCGGCGAGAGCTCTTCCACCTGGGTCCATTTGCACTGACCAATCCGCTCTACTGGACACTGCATTCAGTGGCGGCGTACATCGCGCTGTGGCAGCTCTTCACCAAGCCGTTTTACTGGGAGAAGACCGATCACGCGCTCACCAGTGTGCAGCACGACGTACTGCCCGCGGAGTCTGCGCGGGTCAGTGCCAGTGTGAATGTGGCACCGTGAGCACAATCATTCTTGTGTATCGCAGAGCAGGATTACGGGTCAACAGCGGGGTTGCCACGGGGGCGTTGCGGCTATCTCACCTGGGCCTGGCGTTGACGGGCGGCGGCTATCTGATCCTGGCGGCAGCACTCATGTATGGGCTCGGCTACTACGAGCCGGACGCGATGAGCCGCACATCGAGCACGTATGTTGCTGTACTGGGACGCGAGCCCAAACTGGAGGCGCTAGGATTCGTCTGGCAACCGCTGCCCATGTGGCTCCAGATTCCGCCCTTGATGCTCCTGCGATCATTTGGGCTCCAGGCGTTTGCGGGCCCACTGACATCCGTCATGGCGACCGTGGCAACCTTGTTGCTCCTGGGAAAATGTTGCGCGACCTGGAACCTTCCCGCGTGGCTCCGTCGTGGCCTCATCCTCCTTTACGCGCTCAATCCCATGGTATTGCTCTATGCCATCAATGGTCAGACCGAGGCCACCTTCATGCTCTGCATCATTGCCGGGGTCTACTGGTTCAGCCGCTGGGCTGAAACAAGCTTCGTGCATCATCTCGCCCTCTCAGGCATGGCGTTCTCGCTCGCATTCCTGACGCGGTATGAGGCAATCCCAATCGTGGCCGCGAGCGTCATCGGCCTGCTCCTGGTGTGCCGCACCACCCGATCTCTTCCGCGTGGCAAGCTGGTGAGCTTGATGCTTGTGTTCATCCTGCCGCCAGCCTACGCCATGGGAGTCTGGATGCTCCTGAACTGGGTCATCCAGGGTGATCCACTCTTCTTTCTCTCGGGCGCGTACAGCAACGTCGCACAGACGGAGCACAATCGCCAGCCTGGCTCAAATCTCTATTACGCCTATCGTTCTCTCGGCGAGGCCGTCGGATTCGTCTTGACACGCGCGGCATTCCTTGCCCCGGCTTTCGCTGTGCTGCTCGCCGTTGGAATTCCCCTGGCGTTGATCCGGCGCTCCTGGACTACGGTTGCTATCATCGGCATCTGGTGCAGTCTGCCTGTCTTTGGAGCGTACCTGGTGTACGATGGGGCGTCGGCTGGGGAGCTACGATACTACATGTACGTGATCCCTGCCGGTCTGTTTCTCGCGCGTGCCGTCTGGCAGCTCTCTCCACCACCTGTGGGCACCGTACTTGGCATGTGCACTCTGGCGATGATGGTGCTGGGCATTCCAACATCGCTTGCGGCGCTCATGAACCCGGAAATGGGTCGCATGGAGTACGCCATCTTCGCTGAGGTCACGGGACGCCCGTATGATGCGCGCCTCATGTCTCGCTTTCAGGATGAACGGGCGATAGCTGAGTCCCTGGACGCCCGTGGTGTACGAACACCCGTCCTGCTAGACGCGGTCACGGGTTTCCCAATCTTGCTCAACTCTCAATACCCAGAGCAGTTTGTCTCCACGACCGATAGCGACTTCAAAGCTATTGCCGAGCGACCGACGCTGGGAGTGAAGCACATCTTGTTTCACAAACCCGGTGATCCCAGTGACTCGCTTTCCGAGGTTGCCTATGAGCTCCTGGTAGAACGCTACCCTGAGCTGCTCACGAATTCCGCCACCTGGGCCACGCTTGAATGGCGCCAGGGAAATTGGCTGATGTATCGGGTCCTGAGTGATCCGCCGGAGCCCGTTGCAGGGCAATAGTGGAGGTGGCGCCCAGCCCTAGATCTGGTCAAGCACCGAACGCTGAAGAAGTAGCTTGACCGAACTGACCTCTCGAAACGTTCGAGACAGCCGGATATCCGCGGCCAGGCTCAACAACGTGTAAGCATCGGTGGGCTCCATACCCTTCTCCTCCACCAGGAGCTCCACCATCTGCCGAACGGCTTGACGCATCGCCGGCCCTATCTCTGGACCATAGGCAAGCGTCGCGAAGTGCTGGGGTGTCAGCGCCCGCGGTGCACGCAGAGACATTCCCTTTTCTACGGTCACACGAATATGTGCATCCGCTGCACACTCCGCTGCCGTACCGGCCACTGCCCCGTCACAGGCCAGCGCATGACAATCGCCCAACGCCAGCATCCCCCCCGGCACAAAGACAGGCAGCCAGAGGGTGCTGCCAGCCACCAGCTCTTGCATGTCAATATCTCCACCATATGAACCACTGTCGCTGGCCGTGCTCTGGCGACTCAAGGGAGTGGTGGCCACAAAACCC
>JBJXFJ010000560.1:0-25558 GCA_046154735.1 Chloroflexota bacterium
AGGTGTTAGGTCCCTCACTGTCGGGCAAGATGCCCGACACCACCGGTGGACTCCACCCAACGATCCATGATTGACAGAGCTCTCGCATCTATCCATTTGGCGACTTCTTGCGTACGCAGAGCCTCGCTCCACTCCCATCACAATGAGGGGTACGATTGCGCTCGTCGCAAATCTGTCTCGCGCGCCCACTGCGAGCGATGCCCGGGAGGTCGCGCTCGATCAGGAGTGTGCTTCGCCCGCGAGGGTGTTGACAGCCTGAATGACGGCCTCAGGGTCAAACGGCTTGCGGAACGTGCGGGCGATGGGACCAGTATCGTCCGGGCCGCGATCCACGGCACTCGCGGAGATGACCACAACCGGGATCGGTGCCGTGGTCGGATCAGCAGCCAGGGCGCGAAGTACATCGGTCCGTCGTCGATCGGCTCGCCCGCAATCGAGGGTGATCAGGTGCGGTCGGATGCGCCGCGCCACTGCCGGCGCCTCTCGCGCATCCTGCACCGCGGTCGCTTGGTACCCGGCCGAAGCGAAGATGGCGACGAGAAGGTCGCGGATGACAGCGGCGTCCTCTACCACAAGAATCCGACGTTCTTTCGACGCAATGTTTCCGTTCACAGTCCCTCGCAGAGGCTCTCACGCAGGCCCGTCTCTGGAGCCCAGCGCAACTCAACGAAGCATAAGATGCACTTTTCGGGCCATTTGGGCAAAGAGCGTACGCTAGCGTGGCCGGTGGGTCAGGGAGAGCGAATCGGGCTTCGAGCGCTATTCGATGATCTCCTTGAGATTGAGGAGCCGGCTCGCCAGGAGCAGCCCATTCCGACGCAGGCCCGACGAGAACCATCCGACCTGAAGAGCATCAGTTCATAGTGGGTTTGCCCGGGCCAGTCTATGTGGAGCCGGAGTTGCGTCCAGTCGTCGGTGGGAGACGAGCCCTGGCGTGTTGGAGGGCATGAATCGAGCGAAGAGACCTTTCTCTCTCCACTGGAACATTTTCAGGGGCCCTGACGATGTCTCCGGTTCATCGATAGTGACGCTAGGTGTAAGCCAAGCTCTGCCGAGGTTCGCTCTCCGCATCTCGCGGATTGTCTGGACGAGGCTGAGTTCCTAGGTCGGAAGGAGTACCAGTTCTCCAGACATCAAACCACCCAGGATTTCAATGTCATCCCCGGACGTTTGGCCAACCTGAACATCGATGAGCCTTCGGCTGCCACTATCGAGCTGCTCGACGTAACGGCGCGTCCCTGCCGACCGGACGGCCTTTCTGGAAACTAGCAGCACGTTGTCCCGCTGGGTCAGCGTCACATTCACCTGCACCACCGCGCCCACTCCGGCCCGGGGCAATGAAGTGTCGGGAGCGAGCCGAGCGATGCGACTGCCCGCTCCTGACATAGCTATGGCGGAGAGCCGCGCGGGGACAGGATCTTGACCGTCCAAGCGGACAGCCGCGGATTGACCTTCCGCTAGTCGGTCGCGTTGTTCATCGGACAAGTCAACGATCACGATAGGGTTGGCTGGCCTGGCAATACTCACCACCACCTGACTCGGTTCAACCGTGTCACCCGGCCGAATCTGAATGGCGCTCACCTGACCCGTGAAAGGTGCTCTGGCCGACCCGTCAGTCACTTGCCGATCGAGCAAGTCCACCTGAGTCTGGAGGTCGCGAACTTCCTTCTGTAGGAGCAGCAGGTCCAGCGCGGCCGCGTTTTTGTGGTCCGGATCAACGCTGGCGGCGTCCCGTGCTCGATCGGCGGCGGCGGCGGCCGAAATCGCTCGATCCTCCGCGCGAAGGGCATCGGCACCGGTACCGCGACGATTCAGCTCAGCCAGGCGTGATTGGGAAGCAATATAGGCTGCCCGGGCTGAATCGACCGCTGCCGCGGCAATGCCGAGCTGCTGTTGGGTGGGGCCGGCCTGGACCGTTCGATAGCGGAGCTCAGCGGATTCAAGCGCCAGTTTTGCTTGGTCAACGCCCAACGCAGCGGCGCTCACGACTGCCGGGTCTGGTACACGACGAATCTGAGACTGGCGCTCCTGCGATGCGGATAGATTGGCACGGGCGACATCCACGCTCCGTCGGGCCAGCGCGATGTCGTCCGCGCGAGCACTCTGCCGCACGCGATCGAGACGAGCTTCCGCGTCGCGCACGCTCGCTTCAGCCGCGGAGATGGCCGCATCACGCTGGGCCCGGGTGGATCCCGATGTAGACGTGCTCTGGGCCGCTCTCAATCCAATGCGGGCGCGCTCTAGCTCACGCTCGGCCGCGGCTACGTCGGCCGGATCTGGGCCGCGCTGGAGCCGATCGAGATCCACCTGGGCGCGCTCAAGGGCGGCCTGCGCGTTTAGCACCTCGCGATCGGCATTGGCCAGGTCTGTTGGGTCCGCACCTCGTTTGAGTCGGGCCAGCTCAGCTTCAGCTTTCTGGATTGCGGCACGCGCCGCTGCAACGATCTGCTCGTTTTCTCGCAGCTCCATGGCAGTGGGGCCAGCCTTGATGCGCTCAAGATCAGCCTCCGCACGCTCAAGCCCGGAGCGCGCCGCGAGAATAGCTGCTTCCGCGGCCTGACGATCAACCGCAGGCGCCCCAGCACGTGCCTGAGCCAACTCGAATGCGGCTCGCCTCGCCTCCGCCTCGGCATCCATCCGACGCTGATCGGCGAGCTGGATCGCCTGGGCAAGACGCAGAGACGCGGCATCCAGTCGATTTCGCTGAGCGGTAAGCTCCTTGACTAGCTCCTTAGTGTTGAGCTCAACGAGGAGCTGACCTGGCTCCACCGATTGTCCCAGCGAAACGTGAACCTTCTCAACCTGGCCAGCGACTTGGACGCGGATGGCGGCTTCATCAGCAGATGAGATGCGCCCGGTCAGCGCAAGGGTTTCACTGAGCGTTCCTAGTCGCACCGCGGCGGTTGGCCGCCCTAAGGCCGAGCTTGCACTCAGCGAGCGTGCGGGCTCCGTGGGTGTCACCATCTGCTCAGATGCTGGCGTTGTCCCGCCGATTCCGGTGGGCAATACTGATTCACTGCCGCTAAAGCGCGGCAACGCGGGAGGAGCGAAGGAAGGTGCTTGAATGCAGGCCGCGCCGGCAAGTCCCAGGACGAAGCTCCCCGTGAGCGCGATTGAGTATCTGGCACCTCGTTGCATCCGAATGTTCTCCTTAGAATCATCCCCCTCGTGAGCAGAGGTGATCTGGAGTCATCCTATCGAGACCCAGTTGAGTATCCTGGGCCGTCCGATTCGCGCTTGGTGTGGATTTGGTTGAGAGGGAGGTCCTGGAGTGAAGAAAAGTTGGCAGTCGTGTTCAAGGTTTCTTCACTGTCCGCTGAGCTGCCAGTGGCGACCGAGGTCTAGCCTGACGAGACGGCGCAGTGAGATTGGGTTACAGTGCTTCAGTCTGTTGTTTTTCTGCCAGTGAATAGACCCTACAGCCGCAGATGTTGACGCCCAAATGTTCAATATGCGCCGCGATGCGTGAGCACCGCGGGTATGGTGCGAATCAAGATTTCGACGTCGAGACTCAGTGACCAATTCTGGATGTAGTGGAGATCCAACCGCACCATGTCGTGAAATGGGACTTCGCTGCGTCCGCTGGCTTGCCAGAGACCGGTCATGCCTGGAACAGCGCGCAGGCGAGCAAGATGCCAATCGTCATACCGCGCAACCTCGGACGGCACCGGTGGGCGTGGACCAACCAGGCTCATCTCGCCTCTCAGCACGTTGAGGAGCTGGGGGAGCTCATCCAGGCTGAAACGGCGCAGTACCCTGCCTATCCGCGTCACCCGCGGATCGTCCCTCATCTTGAACAATGGGCCCGACGCTTCATTGCGATCACGCAGCGTGTCCAGAAGGGTCTCCGCATCCTGCCGCATGGACCGAAATTTGTACATCATAAAGTGCTTGCCATTGCGGCCAACGCGCTCCTGACGGTAGAGCACGGGGCCTCGTGAATCGACCATAATCGCAAGCGCAATGCCGGCGATGATCGGCGAGATGCCAAGCACAATGAGTGTGCCGAGAACGATGTCCATCCCTCGTTTGAGCCAGCTTACTTTGGCCACGGGTGTGAATCCGATGTATGGACGTCCCGCAAATTCCTCCACGTCCACTCGGCCGTGCAGGGGTGTCTCAAGATCGGGTGCGATCCTGATTGTCACCCGGCGGCGAAATCCGCGTGAGATGACGCTCCGAACTTGATCCTGGCGTTCGCTGGGCAATGCCACCACGATGAGCGTCGCGCCATGACTATAGACATGGTGCTCCAGATCGCTCATGGGGCCGAGCAGATTGATCGGCGACTTAAGGGCCGGATCGATACCGTTGTCCACAAAGCCGATGATGGGATGCGTGACGGCAAGCTCCCGGGCGAGCTGAATGCCGATCTCATTAGCGCCAACGATGATGACGCGATTCCGCGGTGCGAATCTGTCGCGCGCCGCCAGGTAGATCGCGTGAGCGTAGCTGCGCCACAGGCTTAGGCCGGCAACGGCGAATCCCGCTCCCGCTCCCAGCCAGATGCGCGAGTAACGCTGGTCTCCGAGAAGGAACGAAAGCGCAGATGCCAGTACTATGGCCGTGGATACCGATGAGACGATGATCCGTAGCCTCTGGAGTCGAAGGAGCGGCCGATCTTCATCGTAGAATCCATGCGTGCCAAAGCTCGCCGTGGTGAGTATCCCAACGAGGAATCCGCCTACGGCATATTGCTCAATCCCCAGAGCGGAGACTGAGTCATCTGGAACGATGAAGCGCAACCAGTAGGCAAGCAGGAACGCGCCAACGATGATAGCGACGTCCATGAGCACCGTTCCAACGCCAAACAGCATAGGCAGTACACCGTCAGCGAGCTCTCGCCGGTCCGCGGAATCGCGGTGACCCGGGTGTGGCCAGGTGGTGACTCGGAAAGGAACGTCAGCGGTACTCATTGTTGCGCAGTGTCTCCTAAAGCTCTCTGTCTGGCCCTGCGCTAACATCCTGCTTAACAAACGCGAGACGAACGGTGGAGCCAAGCCAGCCGGCCATGCAGACCGCCGCCCAGGTAAGGGCCGCACAGGCCAGGAGGAGCTCAGACTGAGCAGTCCAGGCCAAGCTGAAGGGCTCATTGAGGTCGCGGGGCATCGGGTTTGGTTGGTGAACGGTGCGAATGCTCATAGGGCTGGTCCTTCGGTTGGTTGTCTGAGAGTGGCCGCTGTCTCGGTCCGGCTGGACGTGGGAGTAAGCATCAAGCGACCGAGCATTGGGAGGTCGTCCAGAATGTAACGCCGCCATAGTCGACCCGGCTCCTGGATGAGGCGATAGGTCCATTCCAATCCCGTGTGCTGCATCCAGGCGGGGGCCCGGCTGACAACCCCGGCGTATAGATCCAGGACACAGCCCACGCCAATGGCGATGGATGCATTCAGGCGACCGCGATGCTCGGAGATCCATTGATCCTGCCGCGGAGCGCCGAGCGCCACGAGGAGGACATCTGGGGCGGCCCCATTGATCCTGGCGACGAGATCCTCCTCTTCCGCGACACTGAGCTGTCGATACGGTGGTGAGTACGAGCCAGCGATGCGCAAGCCCGGGTATTGCGCGCGCATTTTCTGAGCCGCGGCTTCCGCGATGCCCGGGGCGGCGCCCAGTAGAAAGAGAGAGCGCCGATCACGTGCAGCGAGCGCGCAACATTCGTGAACGAGCTCCACGCCAGTGAGCCGTTGTGGCAAGGCCTGATCCTTCAGGCGGGATACCCAGACAAGGGGCATTCCGTCAGCCACGGCGAGGTCTGCGCCATTAATAATGTCCCGGAATCGGGCATCGCGGTGAGCAATGCTCAGAAAGTCCAGATTCACCGTCACAACCTGATGTGTTCCGGGCTCAACGAGGAATCTCTGGAGCATTTCGACGGCGCCGGCGAGATCAACCTGGTCCACAAGGACGTCAGCAAGCTCGATACGCGCACGTTCGCGCCTAAGCGTGTGGTTGTACGTATCGATGTAGTGGAGAGCGGGACGTCCACGCGAGCGCGTCAT
The DNA here is from genome assembly GCA_046154735.1 of Chloroflexota bacterium. Taxonomy (GTDB): domain Bacteria; phylum Chloroflexota; class UBA6077; order UBA6077; family JACCZL01; genus CAVXYC01. Next base: position 6,003 of record JBJXFJ010000560.1, read on the forward strand.
TGGCCCGGTAACGGCGATCGTCTCGGTGGCCATCGGGATGACCCTCCGTTCGTGCAATTCCAGATAGCGACAGGGCTTGTCGCTTCGTCCTGGATTCTCACGAGAGTGCGTTTGACGCCTGTTGGGCGCCTGTTGCGTTGCGGTTGCGGGACGACGGACGACGGACGACGGACGACGGAGGACGGACGACGGAGGAGGCGGAATCCTCCGTCCTCCGTCCTCCGTCCTCCGTCCGTACTAACCCATCTGGTGTAGCCCACACCTACCCATACCGGCCCAACCAAAAATCAACCAGCCATGGTATTTCGCGGCGTCTGGAATCGTTCTAAGCTGCTCGTGTTGACACCGCGTTGAGAAACGGTGCAGACGGAGAGCAACAAAGTGGTTCATGCAACAACACCAGCGCGATATCAGGCTATCCCGCCTGTCAGAGATTGCGCACCCAGGGCAGCTCGCCTTAGGGCCACGCCTGGCAAGCCAAGAACGCTGGCGGCGGTTGAGACGACTGAATCACGATCGCTGCTTTCAACCATGGCTCATGAGATCCGCGGACCGCTGAGCGCGGTGGCCCTATCCTCAGAGCTCCTGCTGGAAGACCTGGACACAATGCGACCGGATCAGATGCGCTCGCTCGCTCAGCGTATCCATCGCGGCGCACTCTGGATGCAGGGCCTCATTGAGAACGTCCTCTGCGACGCGGCGATTCGCGATGACCGCTTTGAGCTGAACCTTGACTGGCTGGACATGACTGAGGTCGTACGTGAAGTGCAGGACCTCCTGGAGCCATTACTGGCAGTTCGGAGTCAGGAGCTCCGATTGGTGTTTGATACATCGCTGCCTATGATCCGCGCTGATCGACGCCGTCTCGGTCAAGTCCTGATGAACTTGTTGCTCAATGCCAGCAAGTTTTCGCCCGCTGGATCTCCGGTGATTGTTTCACTGGGCGCGTCGGACGCGGCCGTCCGTGTGGAGGTTTTGGATCGTGGATGCGGGCTGGACGGCGAAGCAACAGCATTGTTTGAGCCCTATTTCCGAGCCGAGCATGCTCGTCAGGCCGGTGTCATTGGCACGGGTCTGGGACTGGCAATCGTGAAAGCCATCGTGGATGCCCACGGAGGCTCAGTTGGTGCGGACAATCGCCATCACGGCGGCGCCCGCTTCTGGTTTGAAATTCCCGCTGTCGCGGCATAACACAGGAGAATTGAAGTGAAGGCATTAATTGTGGACGACGATGTGGATCTGTTGGATTTGATGACCTATGCGCTTCGACGTGAGGGATACACCGTGATTGCGGCGATTGATGGTCAGCAAGCGCTCGATCGGATCGAGTCAGATCGGCCCGACATCGTGCTGCTCGATGCGAACCTTCCGAAGGTCAACGGCTTTGAAGTGTGCCGCCGGATTCGGCACGATAATGACTCCGAAACTCCGGTGATCATGATGACGGCGCGTGACGATGATGATGAAATAGTCCGTGGTCTGAATCTGGGTGCGGATGACTATGTGACGAAGCCATTCAGTGTGAAACAGTTGACCGCGCGCATGAAGGCCGTGCTGCGCCGCTGCCAGCAAGATCCTTATCGACAAGCAGTGAGTGAGTTGAGGGTAGGGAATCTGAAGCTGGACCTCCAGTCCCATGAAGCCACGAAAGATGATGAAGTCATTCAGCTCACTCCGCTCGAGTTCCGCATCCTCTACATGCTGGCGATGAATCCTGGTCGGGTGATCCCCTACAGCCGCCTGGTGGAGTACGCCTGGGGCTACGAGGGGGGCGACTCCAATCTGCTGAAGACCCACATCTGCCACATTCGGCGCAAATTGGACCTGCCGATTGACGGCAGTGCAGGCATCCGGGCTGTTCCGGGCGTCGGCTACTCCCTGGCCAAGGTGGCCTAATCCTCCGTTCGGCGCCCGCTCGATACTGCCATCTCGAGCGGGCGCCCCTTTCGTTCCGGCGATTGTGAAATTCGGTCTCCACCCATTCTCAACCGTGCTGAGACGGCTTATTCCGACGCTCAGGGGAGACTGATGTTCACTATCAGAGTCCGGACGACTCGATCCTATGATGCGAGGTGAGAGTTCCACATCATGACTTTGAATTATGAGTCCAGCGGGGCGATTGGCTTTCAGCGGTTGCGTACCGACTGTGCCGGTGAGCCACGGGGAGTGTGCCAATTGAGTCGTCGCATGGTCGCTGAATGGGGCGAGGATCTCCGTCATCCGAAATGTTTGGCCGTGCTCAGCGATGGAGACCTACCTCAAGCCGGCTCGAACCCTCCAAGCTCGGGCGAGGAGTAGTCGAAAGTGGGAGTGATATCTCCTGGAAGCGTTCTTCCATCGACGGTAGCCGTGGGCCCCGTACTTCCGCCAGGTGATGACGGAGCGCAACGTTTGCCAGATTCTGACGTCACCTCGGCTGAGCTGTGGGCGGACCGGGGGGCACCCTCGCTCAGCATTGCACGCGGGGCAATGGCACTTTTTGGAACGCAACCGCTCACGTGGGGTGCTAGCTTGATGGTGGCGATGCTGGTGCCACGATATCTTGGCGGTCAAGCTTACGGCGAGCTGGCCGTGGTCTCCTCAGTTGCCGGCCTCGTTGGAGTCATCGTTGCGCTTGGTGTGCCCGACTTTCTACGACGCCAGGTCGCTCTTCACCAGGACCGTGCTGCCAATGAGGCCGCGGGTGCAATGCTCCTACTCCTGGGTCTCGCCGTACTGGCCGCCGTAGGCCTTTTCATCGCCTGGCCAATCTTCGGCGGTACTACCACTCTCGTGCCGCTGCTCCTGATCGCACTTGCCGGCATGATCATGGGTACTGGGCAGAGTATTCTCTTTGCCGTGCTCGTTGGGCAGGAACGCCATGCTCGATTTGCCTGGCTCAACGCGGTTGGCACGCTCATTGGGGCCGTCGCCGGCGTCTACATGCTCATGTCTGGCTGGGGCGTGGAGGTGTATCTGGCCGCCACCGTGGCCGCCACGGGTGTGATGAGCGTCATCGGCTGGTGCACTTCCAGTCTTGGTGTGTCACGGGCACGACTGGTTCCGAGCCAGCTCAAGCAGCTCGTTCTAGGAGGGCTCCCCTTCCTGGGTTGGAATATCGCGATTCGCGTCCGAGCGGAGATTTACGTTGTCATCGTTGCCATGCTTCTCCACGAGCAGTCCGCTGGTTGGCTCGCCGCTGCGTATCGAATCACGTATGTCCCCTTATTCATTCCGACCTTGATTACCACGCCTCTGCTGCCTGTTCTCAGCCGCTATGCCGGAGATCCCATCGTGTTTAGGCGAACACTGCGAGAAAGTCTGATTGCGGTCTTTGGCGTTACAGTGCCGGCGGGTGCAATGACCATGGCACTAGCGCCATCAATTCCGGAGCTTCTGGGCTGGAGTGCGGAGTTTCAGCACTCCGTACCGTTCATGATGATCCTTGCTTTCGCCCAGCCTCTCGTTGCGCTCGGCATGGTGCTGGGCACTGGCCTGATTGCCCTGAGGCAGGAACGTCGCTGGCTGAACGTGGCAATCGCTGCCGCGTTAGTCAATCCGTCACTGAACCTCCTACTGATTCCAGTGCTGGAGCAATGGTTTCAGAATGGTGCAATGGGCGCGGTCATCGCGGAAGTGGCAACTGAGCTCGTCATGCTGGCTGGGGCCTTCATGTTGCTTCCACGAGGGATAGTGGACCGTGGGCTGGTTATCGCGGGTGCGCGGATCCTTGTGGCCGGAATCTGTCTTGGACTCGTGACCACCGCGGCGCGTACCGTTCCTCTTCCAGCGGTGGCTTCTGTGCCATTTTCGGCCGCCGCCGGGGGTGTCACGTTCGTTTTGGTCGCTCTGTTACTTGGCTGCTTCCGACTGGCGGATGTGCGGAATGCTCGAAGTCTGCTCCAGGATGTGCTGAGTCGTCGCTCAAACCGTCGTTCTGGTGACGCGTCCGTCTCCGATCCCGCTGTGGGGCTTGCCTGATTGTGACTCAAATGCCAGGGAAACGCGTGATGAATCCACGATCCGACCAAACCGAGGCGGAGGACATGTCGGTCAACCGAGACGTCATCACAACAACGGTGCAAACAACCCTTGCCGAGCTTGTCCGGAGTGACATCGCAGCCTGGGGCGACCTCTGGGCCGGTGATAAACGGCGCCCAGGTGGCGATTATGGATTGGCATACGGACTGTGGCTGTTCTATTCCTTCTGCGGATTCAGAGCGGGATTACTCTATCGCCTGAGTCACGCGGCTCATCAGCGCGGGCTCCACGTGCTTCCGCAGCTCCTCGCCCAGCTCAACATCATGCTGCACGGAATTGACATTCCCGCATCGGTGCCAATTGGTCCACGCCTGTACATCCCACACCCGGTGGGGACAACTGTCATGGCTCAGCGAATTGGTAGTGACCTGACACTAGTGAGCGGAATCACTATAGGAATGCGGAACGAGCTTGCCTTTCCAACCATTGGGGACAATGTCTTTATTGGAGCGGGAGCGCGCGTCCTGGGTGGAATCACGGTTGGAAGCAACGTAAAGATTGGTGCCAACGCGGTGGTCCTCCGCGATGTTCCTGAACACTCGGTGGCGCTTGGAGTTCCGGCAGTCATTCGATCGTCATTGGCTGACTGAGCGCCACGCCGCGAAACCGGCGACGGGCTCTGTGGTGCGACTCAACGCAACCTCAATCAGCCAAACACGACGGATCCATGACCCGTCTCTATCCTTCAGTGCAGAGGTGTCAAACCTCCCCATCGCGAGATTCATGAGCGCCTGCCACGATCCGACTGAGCCCATGGTTTCTACAGGGGGGGCGTGATCGGGCCACGTCGACTGACGGACGCACGATTGTGGAGCACACAGACACAGGGAGTCAGCGACGTGAGAGTACTTGGCGTACACATAGCACACGGGTTTTCATCCGAGGCCCGGGTGTTTGCGGAATGGCTTGGACAGCGATCGGGTCAGTACGATCCCCTCGTCCTCTTTCAGGCATCGAAAGGAGAGCCCCAGTCCGCCGATAAGTTTCGGGCGACCTCTCGCGCGACCCTCCAGACCATCGATACTGGATGGAGGCCGAACCCTGAGAACAAGCGCTCGGTCCTCGCCAAGGCGGCATCTCACGCTCGATTCAGAATTGCGCTCATTGAGATGCTCATGCGTGCGAAGGCATTCAATCCCGACGTGATCTTTTCAAACCAGCAGAAATGGGACTGCCACGCGGCAACGTTCATCTCGAAGATGCTGAAAATCCCGCACGCTCTGCTCCTTTGTTATCCAATTGGCGATTCACTCGGACGTGAGGTCCTGACGCGAATTGAGAGCTGTGACCACTTGATCGTGATTGACGAGTATGCTCGACAGGATGCCCTGCAGCACGGCGTTCCGGGCGAGCGTGTAACGAAGGTCCTGCCAACGATCGCCGCGGCTCCACGTGTTGAGCCTGACACACGGGAGGCGGTGCGGTCTGAGCTAAGAATTCCCGCGGATGCGCAACTGATTGGTATTGTGGCGCGCTTGGATCCTCAAAAGGGCCAGGCTGATGCGATTGCTGCATTTGCTCAGGTAGCGGCGCGGTTTCCTCGGGCGCATCTGCTGCTTGTAGGAGACTCGACGACCGGTGAAACCCCGCGCGCGGTCCTTGAACGCCAGGCGGCTCAGACTGGCTTTGGGGATCGGATTATCTTTGAAGGTTGGCGAACGGACTTGCCGCGAATTCTGGCAGCGCTCGATATATTCATGCATCCCGCTCGGGCGGACACCATCTCGCTGGCGCCGCTCGAGGCTTCTGCATCTGGACTGCCGGTGATCGCCTACGCTGAAAGCGGAGCGCTGGAGGCCGTGCAGGATGGAACCACTGGATTACTTGCACCGTCCGGCAGTATCGACGGGCTCGCGGAGAGTCTGGCGCAACTGTTAGCCCGACCGCTCGATGCTCAACGTATGGGAGATGCTGGACGCACCTTCGTAGGAGACGCCTTCGGTCGTCAACGATGGGGACTCGCGTTTGCAGACGTACTCCGCAACACCGCGAACGATGTACTCCGCAACACCGCGAACATTGCACCTGGTGAGTCAGCGAAGGTTGCTACCTTTTCCACCCATGAGCTGATGGCCGAACAGGACGGCGCCGCCCTATGACGCCTGTTGTGAGCATCGTCGTCCCCGCGTTCAACTCGGCGAACCATCTGGCTGAGACGCTCAATAGCGTACTCGGTCAGACTGAGCCGCGATGGGAGCTGGTTGTCGTTGACGACGGTTCAACCGATGACACGGGGTTGCTGGCCGAGCACTATGCCCGGCGGGACGCTCGAATTCGAACCATTCGGCAGTCAAACGGTGGCGTTTCTATCGCACGAATGACCGGACTGGCCGCGACAAACCATGTATCGCCATACGTGAGTTTTCTTGATGCCGATGACGTCTGGGACACACGCACCCTGGATACGTTAATTGCCGTATTAGAGGTGAGCCCGGATGCGGTCGGGGCACATGGCCTCGCACAGTTCATTGACAGTCATGGGCGGTTGATTGATATTGGATGCGCCGAGGCCTACGGGCGTGATAGGCACGCCGTGGTTGATTCTCGCGTGCTCGCTTGGCCCACGGACCGCCCAACGACGTTTGGCGTACTAGCGTTTCGGAATTATATTTTCACTTCGGGACAGGTACTGATCCGCCGTCACCAACTTGAAGTGAGCGGTGGTTACAAGCCGTCCATTCGGATGGCTGAAGATTGGGACCTCTGGCTACGACTCACCAGCCGAGGACATCTAGCGTTCGTTGATGCGGTAGTCCTCGGGTATCGACGCCACGAAGCGGCGGTGTCCAATGACTACCGAGCTATGGCAAGGGGGGCCATGGACGTTCGTCGCAATCTGATGACCTCCGCCCAGCTCACGGAAGAACAACGCCAATTGGCCCGGACGGCATATCGACTTGAACGTCTGGATAGCTCGTCGCACAGCCGAGCATTTGCCCGAGCGTGCGTGGCGCGAGGTGATCTCTGGTCTGCTCTCAATCATGCTCGTCGCGCGTTCTTTGCCAGTATCGATGCCGCGCCCGCCAGGCCTTAGCTTTGGATGCAATGAGCGTCGACCCAGAATATTGACGGACGTCTCAGGCATGGGAACCCACACTTGGGATTTTGGGGCCCAAAGGTGCTGCCTGAAGCGGCGGACCGCATGGTTGACGTCCTCGTAGGTATTGCATGAAGTCTCGTCCGCGGCAGGGAGCTCATTGACCCGGGCGCTCCGGGCCTTGAGTCAATGACACAAGATGTGGACGGTAGCCCGACCGGGGCTTGTAGTGCGGAATTTATTCCGCCGCACTCCACCGAATGCCGTGTAAAGGGTGGCGCCTCTGTACGGCGGAGTAAATTCCGCACTACGAGCCGGCGCCACGCCTCCCTACAGATCTTGTGTCACTGCCCACCAGGGATGTCTGTTCATCAGCGCATCAACGAGAAGTCAACCAGCACCGCACGCATAGTTCGCTTACGTGCGGGCACAATCTGTCATCAAGCTCGTTCTCGCAAATCGGTTCAGGAGAGGTACATGCTGTCCATTGGAGTCCAGGAAATGGTGGCCGCGTTGCGCGTCATTGCGCGGGGGGACCTCAATCGGTACAGTGCGCGCGGAATTACTGAGACCCAGCAATTTGAAGACGCACTCGAATCGAAGATCGGGGTTGAGCACGCGCTTGCTGTGAATAGCGGCACGAGCGCCCTCATCTGTGCGCTCGTTGGCGCTGGGATCGGCCCCGGGGACGAGGTCCTCGTACCGTCGTTCACGTGGGTATCAACCGCTGCCGCGCCGCTAGCTGTTGGTGCCGTGCCGGTACTGGTGGAAATTGACGCCAGCCTGACAATTGACCCGCACGACATCAAGCGGAAGATCACGCCGTACACCAAGGCCATCATTCCTGTTCACATGCTCAATCTGGTCTGTGACATGGATGCCATCATGGCGATCGCTCAGGAGCACGGGTTGGTGGTCATCGAAGATGCGTCTCAGGCTGTGGGTGTTTCATACCGAGATCGCCGGGTTGGATCGATTGGTCACGCTGGAGCTTTCAGTTTCAACCAGCACAAGAATATTAAGTCGGGTGAAGGCGGAGCCGTACTCACGAACGATAGCAGGCTGTTTGCCCGGGCATCGATGTACCACGATGTTGGCAGTTATGAGCGTGACGATCGCCTAGATGGCGATGAGCCCCTGTTTGTCGGTGTGAACTATCGAATGCCCGAACTGTCGGCGGCAATTCTTCGACCGCAGCTCAAGCGCCTGGATCAGCAGTTGGAACGGCGACGGTTGCATCGCCGGATCATGCTCGAGGAGCTTGATTCCAGCTCCTACGAGTATGCTGTGAGCACGCATCATGACCCGGAGCACGCTGCCGGGATCGCAATTGCGTTTGATCGTCCTGAGGATGCCCAGGCTTTTGGCTCCTCGCGAGGCGCCCGGCGACTTATTGATACCGGGAGGCATGTCTATACCAACTGGTTGTCGCTCATCGCCAAGCGGACTGCACACCCGGCATTGAATCCGTTCACATGGGCGCATCGCGAGATCGACTACTCCCCAGATAGCTGTCCGAAGACGCTCGACATTCTTGCCAGGACCTGCACGGTTGAGCTTGCGCCGGAGCTTCCGACACCAGCTTTCCGACTTCTCGCACGTAACATTGCCCGTTCCGGTGGAATGGAGCGCCAGCATGGTGCTCAGCTACGAGTTGGCGCGGCAAACTCCTGAGGCGCATTCTGTAATGACTCCCCCCGAGCATGTATCCTCTTCAAGTCAAAGGCATGAGCCGCCGAGCTCATCCGAGCAGATCAGCGCCGACGCACGTTTTGCCGTGATAGTTGCCACGCGGAATCGCGGTCGAAAAATTGCTCAGCTCGTCGAGTCCATACAGAGAAGTGACGCTCGAGACTTTGAGTTTGTGATTGTGGATCAAAGCACCAATGATGAGAGTCAACTGGCGCTCATTCCCTACCTCGCTGATCCGCGCATCCGATACGTCCGATCGAGTCAAACGGGCCTGAGCTGCGCACGCAATCTAGGCGTCGCTCTAACGCGGGCGCCGATTATCGCGATCACCGACGATGACTGCATTGTGCCAAGCAACTGGCTCACGGGCATCGGGCGGCCGTTTGAAGAGCACCCGCGGGTTGGCGTTGTATTTTGTTCCGTCCGTCCTGTGCCCGTGCAGGAGCCTGGAATCACGCCGCAAATCATTTTCTCCGCGAATCGCCTGATCACTAATGTGAGCGATGTCTGGACCAGCTCCAGAACGAGCCTCTGCCTCGGTGCGGGAATGGCAATTCGACGGACAATGCTTGCGGATGTGGGCAACTTCGATGAGCTTCTCGGGGCAGGTGCGAAATTTGGCTCCTCCGAGGACAATGATCTCAGTTGGCGTGGACTTCTTCGCGGATGGTTTACGTTTCAATGCGCGGATGTGAGTGTGCTCCATGATGGTCATCGTAATCTGGATGAAGTGCGAGGGCTCATGGCCCGTGACTTTTATGGCATCGGCGGTGCCGTTGCGAAGCATTTGCGAGCCGGCAACTGGCAGATCTTGCGGTTTCTGAAAACCTGGCTTATCTACTTCGGCGTCACACTACCGGGGCGTGATGTTCTCGCCGGTCGAGCTCCACGCGGTGTCGGGCGGCCCTTCATCCTCTTGCGTGGCGTTCTGGATGGTCTTCAAATCCCGATTGATCGTGACGGTCTCGTTTACTGGAGAGATCCGGTGTTGGTTTCAAAAGATGAGACCAACACCGGACGAGGTCACTCGCTGGCGGGGGCAGTACTGAATGAGCGTTGATGATGCGAGCGCGGTTCCAGTGGACGGCGTGGTTAACGCGGATCTGTGCATCATTGGCAGTGGCGCCGCGGGAATCACTCTTGCACGCCAACTCGATGGATGCGGTCTGAATGTCGTGATGCTCGAGGCTGGTGGGCTTGAACGCGACCCTGCGACTGAACAAGATGTCTGGGGCGTCGATCACATTGGCACGCCGTACAGAAATCCAATTCCCTCCCGAGGTCGTTCATTCGGCGGCAGCACAAATCTGTGGTTCGGTCGCATCGCCACGCCGGATCCGATTGATTTTGAGGAGCGTGACTGGGTTCCCCATAGTGGTTGGCCGCTCACACTCACGGAAATGGTGCCCTGGTTTAACAAGGCTGCCGAGATTCTTGATGTTCCGCATTTTGAGAAGATCAGCATTGATCGCTGGTCTCGGAACCCAACCATTGATGCCTTCGTCCACCAGGGGGGCGCAGGTCTTGGAGTGTTTCTCTGGGCTGATGGTCTCTTCATGGGCCCCGCTCATCATGATCTCCTCAAGACATCTCGAAGTGTCCGCCTGATTCTGCAGGCGACGGCCACGGAGCTCGTAGCGCACCCGGGCTCAAGCGCCATTGCATCAGCTCGCTTCTGTGGTCCGTCTGGAAACAGCTTCAGCGTCCAGGCGTCTCGTTATGTCCTTGCGGCGGGCGGCCTCGAGAATCCGCGCTTACTTCTCGCTTCAACCGGCCGGTGGCCTGCCGGGGTTGGCAATGGCGAAGACAACGTGGGCCGGTACTACATGGATCATCCGAGGGGTGAAGGGCTAGCACGAGTTGATCTCCGGGGGCTTCGGCCCAAGCAGATCCAGAGCCTGGCGCTGCTCGGTGAGCGAGCACAGAGCCCCTATGGCCACGTGCAGTTTCGCGTCACATTTCCTGAGTCGATGCAGCGAGCGGAAGGGTTGCTCAATCACAGCCTCCACGCCCATCTGGTATCCGATGTTCATGCTTGGGCGGGATATCAGAGTGCCAAGCGACTCTGGGGCCGACTGCGGAAACACGACGCAGAGCCGGGCACTCGCTTGGGGGATGACCTGGCCACGCTGGTCAAGGCAGCGCCTTCGCTAGCGACGCTCAGTGCCCGAATGATCAAGAGTCGGGGCGCACCAACGGAGCTCATTGTCATTGATCAGATGGAGCAGGAGCCCGATCCGGAAAGTCGGGTCACCGTGGATCCGCGAAAACGGGATCGATTCGGCCTACCCAGGGTGCAGGTGGATTGGCGGATTGGCGAGTCCACATTTAGATCTCAGGCGGTCATGCATCGATTTTTTCGGAGCATTCTTGAGCGGTCCGGCATTCGTTCAATGAAGAGTGATGTACTGGAGCGGCCCAGGGATGAGATTGCCCTCTGGGATATGAAACATCCGTCCGGGACCACAAGAATGGCGTCCTCTCCAAAGAAGGGAGTGGTGGATTCTCATTGCCGCGTGCACGGAGTTCCCAACCTGTATGTGGCGGGAAGCTCCGTTTTCCCTACCGTTGGTCATGCAAACCCCACGCTTATGATTGTGGCGCTTGCAGCGCGTCTGGCAAACCATCTGCGAGCGGCTGAGATGAACGGTCGATCAAATTACGCTGCTCCGCAGCGCCGTGCCGAATTGACACCGGTGGCGCTGAAATAGACCTTGGTACGGAGAGTAACCGGCGCAGTTTGCGGTACGCCCTTCTGACGCGGAAGCATTTAAGCAAATCATGCGCCCTGATGAGAGGGGGGCTCGTTCTGATGATCCGAAGGTCAACCAGTCCAACTCGAGCGCTACTTACCGGTATTGCGCTGGGTGTCGCGGTTTCAGCTGGCCTTCTTGAGCCGAGGTTTCCCGCGGCAGTCCGGCAAGCCTACGGTGATGTCGCGTCGCTGGAATACGCGGCGCCCCCGTGCCCCTGGCCGGATTCGCTTCCCCTGGGGGCCCTGCCTCCCGCGAGGCCGGCGTGGTGCGATGAGCTGGGCACGGGTGCCAGCACGCTGGAGAACGGGAGCAACCGATGGCTGGACGAGTGGGAGCACGGCCTGAGTATGGCTGATCTGGGCGAAGGCTACCGAGTATTCAATTTTGGTTCGGTCTACCGCACTGAGACATTTCGTCACAATGGTCATTGGATGCAAGACGTTGCTGGTCGGAGCGAATCCGGAAGTGGACCACCCTGGAACGTTGGCGGAGTCACCATGCGGCCGGATCGAACATTTAGGGCCGAGAATGGGCGGCTTGTGATTGAGGCCGATGTCGCGGCCGGAATCTCCGAATACGAGGAGCACGCATGGCCGGAGATTGCCGTGACCACTGCCCCCGCGCCCACGGGAACCATCGTTGACGGCCTCTATCACTATGGCCATTTTGGTGGGCACTGGGCCATGGGAATCCGCCTTCAGTCTGAGCGGACGCCGACTGCCGCCATTTACCCTCCTGCCGGACCACGGCGCATGGAGATCTCCTTCTTTCAGGATGAGGGAGCCCATGTTATGGGCGGCGGACCATTCAATGAGCGGTTGAGCCGCGCCTGGCGGGTCTGCATAGAAACGGATCCAGATCTCAATTGCCGTGATCGCTTTCGCTGGGAGATTGAACGCTCTGCGATGACGCTGTACGTAAACGGCGTGAAGTATATGGAGCACCGCGGTTTGCCGGAGGATGTGAGCGTCCCAGTGGAATTGCTGGAGCAGCCGGTCTACGTGTACTTTGCGGGGACTCTTCACCAGCCGGAAGCAGCAACGGTGCGCTTTCACTGGGATCGCCTTGCGATCAATTCGCCCTCGGGCGCTTCCTCGTATTGGGACCTGGCTGGTGGCGAGATTGCTCGGCATGGGCACTAGTACGGAAAGGCGGATGTTGTGCGGTGGATTGCCGGGTGGAGTTGGGCTTCTAGCCCGACAGTCTGGGCCATCGAACCGGACACTGTCGGGCTAGAAGCCCGACTCCACCGGAAAACTCCCGTGCCTCATGCGCCCAGCTGACCCGCTTGTGGAGCCCGTCGGTGGACGGTAGAGACGTTTAGCGCCCCGACGACTCGTCTGCCAAACATCCCCATTCGGTAGTGGTGGCTTACCGGTTCGGATACGCTGCGTGGAATCACAGTCGCGGCGCTAGCAGCGGTGATCTGGACATCGAGCGACCATCCGAAAAGCCGGTCTGACTCTCGCCAGCCCCCTCATGTTCCTGGACCTACGGGCGGGTATGATTGGCGAGTGAGATTTCCAAACTGGAGTAGCCCGCAATGATGCTGGATCCGGCCCTCAATAGAGTCGGCTCATGACCGACGCACTTCCCATTTCCCCGAGCGCGCTCTCCGGTGTGCGCGTGCTTGACATGGCCACCTTTATTGCCGGTCCTTTCTGCGCCGGGCTCCTGGCGGAGTTTGGCGCTGACGTCATCAAGATCGAGCAGCCCGGCGTGGGTGATTCGCTCCGCGAGCTCGGTGAGAAGGTGAATGATCGCGCGCTATTCTGGGCGCTGGAGGATCGGGGCCGACGCTCTGTGACCTGCAATCTGCGGGTGGAGCGCGGTCAGGCGCTGGCACTGGAGCTGATCAAGCAGAGTGACATCGTGGTGGAGAATTTCCGGCCTGGCACTCTCGAGCGTTGGAACCTCAGCTATGAGCGCATGCGCGAGGTGAACCCAGGGGTCATCCTGGTGCGGGTCTCGGCGTACGGCCAGACGGGACCGTACTCCGATCGGCCTGGTTTTGGGCGCATTGCCCAGGCGTTTGGCGGATTAACCTACCTGGCCGGCTTCCCGGATCGCCCGCCTGTTCTCCCCGGGTCCGCCACACTGGCTGATTACTCTGCCGGCCTCTTCTCCGCGGTTGCCGCGCTGGCAGCAAAGCACCACCGCGACCGAACTGGTGAGGGACAGCAGATTGATATCTCGCTCTACGAGAGCATCTTTCGCTTCTGCGACGTGCTGGCGCTGGCCTACGATACGCTTGGCAAGGTCCGAGAGCGGGTGGGCACCGCCGCGCACGCCGCGCCGCACAATCACTATCCCACGGGTGACGGCAAGTGGATAGCGATTGCCTGCACCAACGATCGCATTTTCCGTCGCCTGGCGAGCTGCATGGGTCAGGATAAGTGGGGCACAGATCCCGCGTTTGACACGATGGAGAAGCGATCGGCCAACCGGGTTGAGGTTGACGCGCGCGTAGCGGCCTGGACTTCGTCACTCCCGATCTCAGACCTGCGGACTCGCTTGGACGCCGCGGAGGTGCCAACGAGCCCAATCTACAGCATTCAAGATGCGTTTGAAGATGAGCACTACCGTGAGCGCGGCACGCTTCAGCAGATCAATGATCCAGTGATCGGGCCGGTGATGATGCCTGCTCCTGTTCCGCGCATGTCCGTGACTCCCACCGCCGTGCAGCGCCCCGCTCCAGGCGTGGGCGAGCACAACGAGGAGATTTACGGTGCGCTCCTGGGGTTAAGTCCGGAGCAGGTCGCTGCTCTCAGGGCTGACGGGGTTATCTAAGAGCGATTGACTCAGGCCAGCGCCGCGCGTGCAGTGATGATTCGCTCGCGTACGGTGTCTGGCTCAGACAGGTCGCGCAGCTTGATGTGGGCAGGGTGGTATTCCAGCCGGCCATTCTGGCCCAGTCGTTCCAGAGCGGTGCCGCCCAGCAGGAGCACGTGCCCCCAGCCCTGCTTTACCTCAACCTCCATGCGTGGGATCTCGCTTAAGTGGATGACGCTCAGTGTGGGCGAGACCACGCCACGGCGCAGGATGAGCCGGCGATCGGTAAGCACATAGTCCGTATTGCTCCATTCCCGAGCCGCGACGACTAACGGTCCGTATATGAGGAGCCCACCGACGATGATCGATGGCACGGCCCAGAAGAACACCATGTTATGGATGACCGGTCCCAGCGAGCCTGCCAGGATGACTGAGACGATGAACCAGAACGCCATGATTCCGATCATGCCCATTCCCCAGCCGCTGATTGCGCCGTATTTACGGAGAAAGAGCGCTCGTTCAGGCTTTGCCTTCCATATCACCGTCTCTCCTGGGAGCAGGTGGGGCTCAACGAAATCGGGAATGACCTCGGTGTGTGTTGGTGTGTGGTTTGACATCATCTCTATTCTATGGGTATCGAGCGGGAGAACGGGGAATTAGAAGATGGACCTTGGACGAGCTGTTGCTGAGATTCATTGGTGGAGTCTGCTATTGCTAGATGAGCTCAGTAGGTGAGTCAACTTCTGATAGCGGCGTCCAGGAAGGCTCGGCCGGGAGTGTAACGGTGAAGGTGCTTCCCTCACCGAGGCTGCTCTGCACACTTACCGAGCCACCATGGGCGGTCACGATTTCTCGGACAATGGCGAGCCCGAGGCCGGTTCCTCCGGTGGATCGCCGGCGTGATGCATCGACTCGGTAGAATCGATCGAAAATGTGTGGAATGTGCTCTGGCGCGATCCCCTGGCCCGTATCGGTGACTTCTAGAATTCCCCGACGGCCCTGGCGCCGCACAATCACCCGAACTCCGGCATCATCGCCGCCATATTGGAGTGCATTCACCACAAGATTGAGCACCACCCGACGAAGCTGCTCGGCACTGCCTTGAATGACCAACGGCTCCTCGGCGACAAACGTAACCCGCTGGTCCCCCGACTTCTCCGGTATGCTGTCAATCGCAGATTGGACCAGCTCATCGAGTCGAATCGCCTCCTGGGCTTTTTGCGATTGGCCCTCGACTTCTGCGAGCAGAAGCAGATCATCCACCAGCCGACGCATCCTCTCGGCTTCGATAAGAGTCTCGTCAGCCACTTCTTCACGTGTTGGCGCATCAATCTCTAGTCGAAGTAAGTCCAGATTGGTGTGGATCACCGTAAGCGGATTGCGCAGCTCATGGGCGGTATCGGCCAGCAGGTTCCGCTGCGTATCGAGAAGTTGCCGGAGCCGAGTGGTGGTGCGGTGGAGCGCTCGGGCGAGCCGGCCGGCTTCATCATTCCCGGGCACCGCGGGTATGGGCTGATTCACATCGCCAGTTTCCGCTATGGCTTCCGCGGCAAGAGTGATCTCTCCCAGTCTGGAAAGCATGCGGCTTACGCTGATCCAGGTGAAGCCGAGGATCATTGAGAACATCGCCAGTGCTGACAGGGCCAGGACCGCATCGGCTCCGCGCACCGCCGAGTCAATGAAATGGAGCGATTGGCCAACTTGCACCAGGAGCACCTGGCTCCCCGTGTTGACTGAAAGGATGTGGACCCGCACTCGTTCACGGGACTCGAGTGGGACCGAAGTGAAGACAGCGTCCGCCGTACTTACTTGGGCGAGTGTTTCGGTTGGAATGGGGAGGGCCGCGTTGCCAAGGTTTGTGGACCGTGCCAGCACCGTGCCGTTTTCCGATGCGATCTGAACATAGATGCCAGGCGTGGAGAATTCATCTGCTCCACTTGTGGTGGATGATCGATCACTGATCGTTGGCGTGAGCGGGCCAAATGAACCTGTGCGCAGCTCTTCCGCTACCAAGTCAGCTCGCTCGAACAGCAGCTTGTCGACCTCTCGGGTGAGTACTGACTGAAGGAGGAGATGGACGATGAAACCCAGGAGCGTCAACCCAACCCCTAAGACCGCGGCCACCCGCAACATCAGCTTCGTCCGCAATGACATAGGCCGTGCCTATCTCTCCTTGCCGCGTGCGCGAATGTGACTACTCCGCGCGCAGGGCGTAGCCGACGCCGCGAACGGTCTGGATAACGCGCGTCTTCTCGTCACTCTCAAGCTTGTCTCGAAGATTACTGACGTTTACATCGATGACTTTAGAGCCTCCCAGAAAATCGGATCCCCAGAGCGATTGAAAGATCATCTGTCGCGTGAGAACCTGATTGGGATGCCTCAGAAAATACTCGAGCAGATCAAACTCTCGCGCCGTCAGGTCCAGCCGCGTGCCGGCCCGGCGTGCCTCCCGGGCCGCCCGGCTGAGCTCAATATCTTTGAAGCGCAACGTCTCCGTAGAAGGCGGTCGAGCTCGGCGGAGAAGCGCACGGATGCGTAGCAGCAGTTCCGGGAAAGCGAACGGCTTCACCAGATAGTCGTCCGCACCACTTTCAAATCCTGCAACTTTATCCTCGATTGCACCTCTGGCCGTGAGCATCAATATCGGAGTGTCGATCCCGAGGCGCAGTCGCCGCGCGACTTCCAGTCCGTCCATGCCGGGCAGCATAAGGTCAAGCACAATCAGATCGGGCTCATGCTCAGCAGCGAGATCCAGCGCGTCTGCCCCGTCAGAAGCGACGTGAACATCGAATCCCTCAAAGCCGAGCCGTCGACGAAGAGCCGACGCGACGGCCGGGTCATCTTCCACGATGAGAATGGTGGCATCTGGCATCGATAAATTTCCCGGTTGACGGATGGAACGTAAAGAGACCTTTACGAAACTCTAAATCGCACGTTACCGAACACTGGTGATCTGGCCACTATGATACGTGTGCGGGGTCGGAAAGGCCCCGTGAAGTCAATCACCTTTCGGAGGTGAACCCGTGGGATTTAATGGAATGAAGACAGCCGCGCTCCTGGGCCTACTGACAGCACTCTTAGTGCTCATCGGTGGTGCGCTGGGTGGACAGGGCGGCATGGTCATCGCGTTCTTCTTCGCGGTGGTCATGAATATGGGCTCGTATTGGTTCTCGGACAAGATTGCCCTCAAGATGGCCGGCGCGCACGAAGTGACCGAGGAGGAAGCGCCTGATCTGTACGCGCTGGTGCGTGAGTTGACCGCGTATGCGCGTCTGCCCATGCCGCGGATTGCCATCATGGAAGAGCTGGCGCCAAACGCTTTTGCTACTGGACGTGACCCGAATCACGCGGTGGTGGCGGTGACCACCGGCATCATGCGAATTCTAGATCGTCGTGAGTTGGCAGGTGTGCTGGCGCATGAGCTGGGCCATGTGAAGAATCGCGACATTTTGATTAGCTCTGTTGCGGCGACGGTTGCGGGTGCAATCACAATGGTGGCTCAGATGGCCCAATGGGCAATGATCTTCGGCGGATTCCGGGGCAATGATGATGAGGAAGGCGGCGGCATCGCCGATCTTGTGGGCAGCATGATTATGCTCATCGTGGCGCCGATTGCAGCCAGCCTGATCCAGATGGCCATCTCGCGAGCTCGTGAGTATGGCGCGGATGAGGCAGGGGCCCGAATTCACGGGGATCCGTTGGCACTGGCTTCTGCACTCGAGAAGCTGGATGCAGCGTCCAAGCATGTGCCGCTCCACGTGAGTCCAGCGGCTTCGCACATGTTCATCGTTAAGCCGCTTACGGGTGTTACGCTGGAGAATCTCTTCAGTACCCACCCGCCTATTCCAGAGCGTGTGGCGCGGCTGCGCCGTATGGCGGGGCTACCCGCGTAACTAAAACGATCGGTCTCCTCCACATCAACGGGCTGCCACCTGCCAGGCAGCCCGTTTCCGTTCCCGCTGAACTGATCGGCAGAAACGGAAACGGGCTGACGGAGTAAGTGCCCACGGACAGGCTGGGACGTGACAGCGTTTCCGGGGAGAGCGAGAAGCACTGATCATCGGCCAGTCGCCATGCCTGCTTGCCGGATTTGACTTCAGACGGTACAACCGCCAGGGAGACTTGGGGAGGCAGTGACGTGGCGAACCTACCGCGGCTGGGATTCATTGGGCTTGGGCGTATGGGGGCGCCGATGTGCGGCCGGCTACTGGACGCCGGCTACGCCATCACAGTGTTCGACGTGCGGGTAGAATCGATGGAGGGAGTGCTGGCCAAGGGGGCCGTGGCCGCCAGCAGTCCGGCCGAGGTCGTACTCGCTTCCGATGTCATCATTACGATAGTTCCCGATCCGCCCGCCGTTGAAGCGGTGATGGATGGCGAGTTGGGCGTGTTGAGCGCGCTGGGAGCCGGGCAGATACTGCTCGAGATGACGACGTCCGCGCCACTGCTCACACGCCGACTTGCGGATGATGTGAAGGAACGTGGGGCACGCATCCTGGATGCCCCGGTGAGCGGCGGCGTTCGAGGGGCTGAGTCAGGCAAGCTCGCGGTTATGGTGGGCGGTGACGCGGCGCTCTTTGAGGAGTGCCGTCCGATATTTGAGCAGGTGGGCAGCTACATTGTTCATGCGGGACCCAATCCCGGGGACGGCCATACGGCCAAGCTCATGAATAATCTACTCTCCGTTGCCGGGCTCCTGGCATCGGCTGAAGTTCTGGCGCTGGGCATGCGCGCGGGACTGGACCCAGAACGACTGACGGACATCATCAACCACTCCACTGGCCGCACCTACTCCACGGAAATCAAATTTCCGCGCGACGTCTTCAGCGGTACCTATAACGCGGGCTTTACCGTGGCGCAGTATCTCAAAGACGTGAACCTTGCCCAGGACCTTGCGGATGCGCTTCGCGTGCCGATCCCCATGGGCGCCCTCGCCAAGCAGCTCTGGTTATCCATCATCAGCCGTGATGGCCCCGATATCGATCACACCGCGGCAGTGCGATCAGTGGCACGGCTGGCAGGGCTAGAGGATGAGGCCCTTACACCGCGCGGCGGTTGAGCGCGCTCGACTAAGGTCGGGCCAGTCTGATGTGCCAGTATTGGGCGTACCGTTTTTCCATCTGGCTGCAACACGGGCACAGGAACGCCCTCCGAGCTACCAGTGCGAAAGTGGCCCTATTTTCGGTGGGTTATCGAGGCTGGTGCCCCCCGTAGCGCGGTGGTCTTGTGCCCCGCGCCCGAGGAATCACCAGAGTAGTGCAGTCGCTGGGGGGCGGGCA
>JBJXFJ010000561.1:0-6177 GCA_046154735.1 Chloroflexota bacterium
TCATGACCGGTGCATCAGCCGGTCGAGCGGCGTCTCCCGGTAGCGCGGCGGTCTTGTGCCCCGCGCCCGAGGAATCACCGGAACCGTTCATTCGCTCGGGGGGCGGGCATCCTCGGGCGCGGGGCACAAGACCGCCGCGCTACCGGGAGACACCGCTCGACCGGATGATGCACCGGTCATGAGGCACTGCGCACGGGTGGCTCGGGGGCTTCCTGGGCCACCCGTGTATTCTGATGCGCAACGACGGAACGCCCCACGTTGGCACATCCACCTCCTCCAAACTCCGCTGAATAACCCGGTCTAGCATGCGGACGAGATGCATGTGGAGTGCGCCGGCCGCGACTGCGCTGTGGATTCCGTGGACAATTCGCCACCAATCTCACCGGCCGTCACGGCCGGCGCACGCCACACACCCTGCATGCTGAGTAAAACGGTGAGGGTGAAACGCCCGAAATTCCAGTCGGTGCAACCTCCAATGGCCGGCTGTATGACGACTCACCCGTCAGCCGACATCACCTCGTGCTGACCCGCCGTTCCGACCGATCGATGCACTTCTCAGCGCGGGACACAGCCTGAGCGATATCACTACGGGCTTTCGCCGTGGTTCACGCCACGCGAGCTTCGCGGTCAAGCGGGAGTAAGAACACGTTCCCTGATGCTTGCGGGGTTGTGGACGTGGGGCGGATCACTATAATCCGTACGGGATTTCACTCAGTGGCTGAGAGCCCGCACTGACACGCGGTGCGACTCCTCCCATGGGGATCGTGATTGGAAAGGACCGGAATGGCACAGCAGAGCTCGGGTGATCAGGGCGGCGGCAGGTCTCGGCATCCGAATTCCTGGGTGCTCTTCGATGGCGCGTTTTTGCGCTATCACGATGTCCACATTCCGCCGATGACGCACGCGCTGCATTACGGCACGGGCTGCTTCGAGGGTATCCGAGGTTATTGGAACGCGGATCATGAGCAGCTTTATCTTCTGCAGGCGGCACCTCACTTTGAGCGGCTTCGGCGCTCCGCTCGGATATTGCGGATGGAGCTGACGTATTCCACCGCGCAGCTTGTGGAGTGGACGCTGGAGCTGTTGCGGCGGAATGACTTCCGGACGGACACGTACGTTCGGCCGCTTCTGTACATTGCCAGCGAAGAGATCGGCGTGCGTCTGCATGGCATGGATGTGAGCTTGCTGATCTACGCCACGCCGATGGGTAACTACATTGCTGTGGAGCACGGCATTCGCTGCATGACCAGCACCTGGCAGCGTATCCCAGACGCCTCTATACCGGCGCGGGCCAAGATAGCCGGCTCCTATGTGAATTCAGCTCTGGCCAAGTCCGAGGCGGAGGAATGTGGGTTTGATGAGGCCATCATGCTCACCGCTAGTGGTCACGTGAGCGAGGGCTCGGCGGAGAATCTATTCATGCTCAAGGATGGCGTGTTTATCACGCCACCGGTGACTGATGACATCCTTGAAGGCATCACTCGCGGGCTGCTCATGGATCTGATCCGCGATGAGCTGCGGCTGCCCGTGGCAGAGCGGAGCATCGATCGCACGGAGCTCTATGTCTGCGACGAGCTCCTTCTCTGCGGCACGGGTGCACAGGTCTCACCCGTGGTGGAAGTTGATAGGCGAATGGTGGGCGATGGTCAGGTCGGACGTTATGCCCGCCAGTTGCAAGATGTCTATCTTCGGGCGGTTCGGGGCGAAGAACCACGATATGCAGCCTGGTCCCAGCCGGTCTTCGGGTAAATTCTGATCATTCGTCGATTGTCGATTTCTGGATGTCTGATCTCAATGTCCCATATTGATTTGATTCACAACAGAGCGGCACGCCGATGCAGTGGCATCGCCCGCAAGGAGAACGCATGGCAAAGCGCTATCAGGTGATTATGGTAGGCGGGGGACCAGTGGGCGTGGCTTTGGCCGTGGAGCTGGGGCTGCGCGGCATCTCCTGCGCGGTCGTGGAGCGCTATCAAACGCCGCTCAGGATTCCCAAGGGACAAGGCCTTACCCAGCGCACGCTGGAGCACTTCTATTTCTGGGGGATCGATGAGGAGCTGCGGGCAGCCAAGGTCCGCCCTTCAGGCTATCCCATCGGCAGTATCACCGCGTACGGTGATTTGATGAGCGAGTACTGGTATCGACCACCCGGGCGTGAAGTGGTTCGCGATTACTACTTCCAAGACAACGAGCGGCTGCCGCAATACCTGATGGAGGAAGTGCTCCGGGCGCGCCTCCGCGATTGCCCGTCTGTTGACCTGTACATTGGCTGGCGTGGCGAAACTGTTGAGCAGGATGACTCGAGCGCCCGCGTCACCATCGTGAAGAGCGATAGCGGTGAGCAGCAGGTTCTGAAAGCGGATTACATCGTTGGCTGTGATGGTGCCCATTCCACCGTGCGCGATCAGCTTGGGATTGATCGCGGCGGTGCCGATTACGACACGCGCATGGTGCTGGCAGTGCTCCGCTCGCGTGAGCTGCACGAGGGCCTGAAGCGCTTTCCCGAAGGTACAACGTATCGCGTGCTAGATCCGGCGCTCAAGGGATACTGGAAGTTTTTTGGCCGTGTGGATGTGGGCGAGAGCTTCTTCTTCCACGCACCGGTGCCCAAGGACACCACAGTGGAAAATTTCGACTTCCACGGCCTGGTCCAGGAAGCCGCGGGCTTCAAATTTGCCTGCGAGTTTGATCACGTGGGCTTCTGGGACTTGCGTATCGCCGTGGCCAGTCGCTATCGGCAGGGCCGCGTGTTCATTGCGGGGGACGCGGCGCACAGCCATCCTCCGTACGGCGGGTTCGGTCTCAACTCAGGTCTCGAGGACGTGACGAATCTGGGCTGGAAGCTGGCGGCCGCGCTCGAAGGATGGGGCAGCGAGGCGCTGCTCGATTCCTATAGCGAAGAGCGCCGGCCGATCTTTGTGGAGACGGGGCAGGCGATGATCGCGGGCTGGATTGAAAAGGACCGCGAATTCCTCGAGCGCTACAGTCCGGAAAAGGACCGCGCCGAGTTTGAGCGAGAGTGGTCCAAGATGGCGGATGCCGCGGGACGTCAGCAGCAGTCGTATGAGCCGCACTATGAGGGCTCCTCCGTCATGCTCGGCCCAGCCGATGGCGTTTGCAGCATTCATGGACGCTACTCGTACACGGCGCAGGCCGGCCACCACCTCACGCCTCAGCTACTCTCGTCTGGGCGCAATGTTTACGAGGAGCTTGGGCCGTGGTTCACGCTACTAGCCTTTGGTGCTCAGGACCAGGTGGTACAGGCGTTCCAGAAGCAAGCCGAATCGCTGAATGTTTCGTTGAAGATCGTGCGCGATTCCTATGCGGACGGTCGGACGGCATATGAGGCGCCACTGATTCTGGTGCGTCCAGATCAGTACATTGTTTGGACGGGAGAGGGCGCATCTGCCGATCTTTCGGGCGTCCTCCGACGGGTAACCGGGCGCAACTGACGGTATCAGTCGGCAGTAGATCAGGGGTTTTTTCGAAGTCCCCGATGCGGCGCCAGCCGGACGAATTTCCCCAGGGAGCGGCTTACTGGGAGCGCCGCCAGGGATGGCAGCGCTCCCAGTGGGGCCGGGCCGGCTCTGCCCTCAGGGCCGGTCCGCATGATCCGGCGGAACTGAGGCACAATAGGCACTGGGCCAGGCGGCGTGAGCCATCAGGCTGCTGAGGGAGCATTCCAATGGGCGTTGTGCTGATCACCGGCTGTAGCTCCGGATTTGGACTTGAGTTTGTAACTGCGTTCGCTAAGCGCGGAGATACCGTGGTGGCCACCATGCGTGACCTGTCTCGAGCCGAGGCGCTCAGGGCAAACATTGCGGAGCAGGGGCTGGAGGGCGTTGTCATCCGCCAGCTTGATGTCAATCAGCCGCAATCAGTGCAGCAGGCCGTGGATCAGACCATCAGCGCTGAAGGCGGGATTGATGTGCTGGTGAATAATGCCGGCATCGGCGCTGTGGGCGCGCTTGAGGTGCTTGATGAGGCCGTGCTGCGCGATGTGTTTGAGACCAACGTCTTTGGCGCGATCGCCGTTACCCGGGCGGTGCTGCCGCAAATGCGACAGCAGGGCCATGGCCGCATCATCTTTACCAACGCCATCGGCGGGCTCTTGAACACGCCGTATCTGGGCGCCTACTGCGCCTCCAAGCACGCGGTGGACTGCGTTGCGGCCACGTGGGACATTGAACTGCGCCAATTCGGAATTCGGGTCAGCTCCGTCCTACCGAGTGCATTTCAGACAGCCTTTGCTGGTAATATGGGCGCCAACTTCGCCGAGGGAACAGACTATGAGGCGTCAACGCGGGAATATTACGAAGGACTGAAGGCGCGCATCACCAACGGTCCCAGTGATCTCGCGCCCGTGGCTAACGCCGTGATCGACGCGGCGACCAATCCTGAGCCTCGTCAGCGCTACCTTATCGCTCCCCATCTGGCCAGTGTTCTAGATCCTCTGGTGGACAAATTGGAGGAGATTCACCAGCGTGAGGCAGCACTAGCACCGCAAGGCAAGAAGTAGTCAAAATTAAAGTGCACGAACTCTTCGACGTTTCCGAGCGATCGCAGGTGGGCGCTCCCGGCTACTGACAGCGTCAATCTTTGTTCAGGTTCGTTCGACTTCTAGTGAGCCAGGGAGCTTCCGTCGATAATCGCTAAGCGGAGATTAGCAGGCACTATCTCCGCGCATCATCTCGACGTGGGGCACCTGGCGGCGTGAGCGGTCCCGTATGTGCACCGTGGTATGCGGTGTTGGCTCATCTTGACGTCAATGTTGTGCACGTCACGCCCTGGCAGGATGGCGATTCAAGCAAATGACTGGTGAAATTTCACGGTTCTTCTCTCGTGCGGCATTCAGGGACATTGACCTCCAGAGAGCTCCTCAGACATGAAAGCGCTATTTCTTACGAACGAATACCCTCCCAATGTGTATGGCGGCGCCGGGGTCCACGTGGAATTTCTCACCGCGGAGCTGGCGCGCATCATGGATGTAGACGTGCGCTGCTTCGGCGATCAAGCGCTCAGCCAGGATCATCTTTCCGTTCACGGCTATGGAATCGACTACTTGTCAATGACGGCACCCAAGCCCTTACAACCGGTATTTGGCGCGATGGCGCGCAATATTGCCGCGGTGGCGACAGATGTGGATGCGGACATTGTGCATTGCCATACCTGGTATAGCCACCTGGGCGGCATATTGGCGAAACAGGCCTACAGCATTCCCCTGGTGCTCACTGTCCATTCGCTAGAGCCACTGCGTCCCTGGAAGCAAGAGCAGCTTGGCGGCGGGTATGACGTGACAAAGTGGATCGAGCGTACGGCCATTGAAATGGCCGATGCTATCGTGGGTGTTTCCGCCGAGACACGCACTGATGTGCTCCGCTTGTTCAACGTCGACCCGGCGCGCGTCCACGTGATTCACAACGGAATCGATCTCAACCTCTATCGCCCCGCGGAGTCGAACGCGGCGCTGGCGCACTACGGCATTGATCAGCATCGCCCGTACGTGCTTTTTGTGGGACGAATTACTCGGCAGAAGGGCATTATCCACCTCGTTCGGGCCATACGCGATATCGATCCGCGCGCCCAGGTGGTGCTGTGCGCCGGCGCGCCAGACACAGCGGAGATTGGCGCGGAGATGCACGCCGCTGTGGCCGAGGTGCAAGCCTCGCGCTCCGACGTCATCTGGATTCAAGGAATGGTGCCGAGAGATGACCTGATCCAACTTTATACGCACGCCGCGGTGTTTTGCTGTCCGTCTATCTATGAGCCGTTTGGCATCATCAATTTGGAAGCTATGGCGTGCGGCACGCCCGTGGTCGCCAGCGCTGTTGGTGGCATCCCAGAGGTCGTGGTGAATGGCGAAACGGGCTTGCTCATCCCGCTTCAGCAGTACCGCGAGAGTCCGTTTGAGCCGATTGATCCGATGAAATTCAGCGCCGATCTCGCAGCGGGAATCAATTGCCTACTCGATGATGCACTGCTCCGTGAGCGGATGGGAGCAGCCGGACGCCGCCGCGTGGAAGAGCGCTTTTCCTGGACCGCGATTGCTGAGAGAACGGCTGCCTTGTATCGTTCGCTGGTGCCGGTGGCGGTCTAACAGAAATATCAGAGCCGCATCCCGTCAGGATGCGGTTCCTCGTCCGGTCCTAGCCTCCGCCTCCGAGCCGCGACCGTCAG
>JBJXFJ010000384.1:0-12711 GCA_046154735.1 Chloroflexota bacterium
TAGGCGTCATCGTCTTGCGAGGAGTGGGGCGTCATGCGTGGAACGAGAGCCTCCAGGATGGATGGTCCGCCGCCAGATCGGGCGCGTTCAATGGCCTCGCGGGCGGCGTTCAGAACGGCCCGCGCATTCGTGCCATCCACTCTGGTGCCAGACATCCCATAGGCCGCCGCGCGCGTCGCCACGCTTAATCCCGCCACTTCCAGCGGCGCTGGCACGCTAATGGCATAGCCATTGTTTTCACAGACAAACACCACCGGCAGCCTGTGAATCCCGGCAAAATTCATGGCCTCATGAGCGGCCCCCTCAGACGTGGCGCCATCGCCAAAGAAACAGACGGCCACACTGTCCTCTCCCAGCACGCGCGCCGCGTAAGCCGCGCCCACCGCGTGCGGGAGATGCCCGGCCACCACACTGGTCATGGTGCCAATGCGGAGTCGCGGACTGGAAAGATGGATGGAGAGCTGGCGTCCACCTGAGTGCGGATCATCTGCGCGTGCCAGGCAGCCCAGCAGCAGCTCATACGGCGTGACACCCAGCATGAGCGCCGCGGCCATATCGCGGTAATACAACCAGGCAGAATCCCAACCCACGCGCATGGCCGCCACCACGGCCACCTGCGTCACCTCATGTCCACGCGGCGTCAGCACAAACCCGGCCCGCCCCTGCCGCGCCATAATCCACATCCGCTCATCCAACAGGCGACACGTGAGCACCGTGCGATAGATGCGCAGCAGCGTCTCGTCTTCCTGCTGCGGGGTGAGACCGGGCAACGCCGGTGGTGCGGAGTCAGTGGTCATTGCGGTGCATGGTCACTATCCTGTGCTCGCCGCCATTATACGCGGCGAAATCCCTGAATTCTCCGGTCGCTGTAGGGGCGCGGTCTCCGCGCCCGATCCGCCGAATCCAAGCACGGTGGCTCATCTCTGTCTTGGGTCTCTCATTCTGCCGGCCTTATGCACTACTGGCCTTATGCATCCGAGTTTAACGAGTCCTCCCGCCACCGCGCGGGATTCGTGACGATGTATTCGCCGATGGCCTCGTAGGATCGCTGACCCCGTATGACATGCTCGAAGTAGTTTCGCTGCCACAAGCTTCGGCCTGGAGTACCGCGTATTTCGTTGATCCGCTTCGTGGTCATCCACTTGTAAAAGCCGATAATCTGGCCCAGGCTGGGCCCCGCCGAGTTTGGAGTAGCTGACTCAGCTGGGGGTGGTCCGCTCGGGCGGGGAAACCCCGCCCCTACAGCGTCTGGTGAAGATATCGTGATGATCGCGTGCGTGTGGTTGGGCATGACGACGAAGGTGTCAATAGAGACTGCGTGGAAATGAACGGCGGTCTCCGTCCACATATCGTGGGCAATGTGTCCCCAGCTGTTAAGTTGCATGACGTTGTCACCGACGTGACCAAATACGGAAC
The DNA here is from genome assembly GCA_046154735.1 of Chloroflexota bacterium. Taxonomy (GTDB): domain Bacteria; phylum Chloroflexota; class UBA6077; order UBA6077; family JACCZL01; genus CAVXYC01. The sequence continues at coordinate 1,417 of JBJXFJ010000384.1, forward strand.
GACGGCCGTTGGAACAGATCGTGATGAAGTAGGAACCCGCCCAGCGATAGTTGTAGTGACGGAATCGAATGGAGCGTCGGTGGTCGAAGTTAGGATCGTATGGAGGCATTACATCACTGGTGCCACCACACCCACGGACTCACACACCTCCATGAGCACCTTCCAACCGAGAGGATTGAGTGGTAGCTCACCGGCTGCCAGCAGCTCCGCGGCGCGCCGCTGACCGCGCTCACCCGGAAGTACGATCTCGTCCACGCCTTCAACCGTTTCACTGGCTTTGATGTGATGCACCAGCTCGTCCATGCGAGCGATGAATTCCTCGCGGGGCATGAACATCTCTGGATTGAGCGCCAGGAAGAACTGGCCTTCTTTGCCATTGGTCACACCCGCCAAGGCGCCAAACTGAGCCCCGCTCAACACGCCGGCGAGAATTTCTACCAGGAGCGCCATGCCAAAGCCTTTGTGGCCGCCAATCGGCATCAGCAATCCGCCACGCAGAAACTCGCCCGGATCGTTTGTGGGTTGCCCCGCCGCGCTCGCCACCAGGCCATCAGGCAGGGTGCGTCCCTCCAGTGCCGCAACGCGGACTTTGAACCCGGCGATGGCGGTGGTGGCCATATCGAAGACAATGGGATGCTTGCCCCCGGTGGGTGCGGCGAAGCAGAACGGATTGGTTCCCAGTGTGCGCGTCCGCCCGCCGGGTGGGGGCATGAGCGGGGTCACGTTGGCGGTTGCCAGAGCTATGTAACCGTGGCGCGCGGCTTCTGCCGGATATGGCGCCGCCGCGACAAAGTGTCCGGATCGACGGAGGGCTGCCACCGCCAGCCCCCGATCCGCCGCGCGCTCTATACACCAGCGCATGGCTTGGAAGGACGGCACCACTCCACATCCGCTGTCAGCATCAAGAATCAGTGCTGAGTCCGACTCCTGGACCACCGTGATGTTGGGCGCTGGATTCAGCGCCCCAGAGCGAAACCAGGCCGCCAGCTCACCCAGAAAGTAGACGCCATGATCATCGTAGCCGCGCAGCTCGGCATCCAGAAGCACAGCGGCAATTTGAAGTGCATGGTCAGGAGGGGTGCCCAGGCCCTCCAGCGCCTGCTCCATGGCCAGCCGAAGCGGAACAATGCCAACAGGACGCGACCCATCCTGGGGCGGCAGACTGCCTGCACTCATACCAACGCTCCTCACATCCAGGTGCACGGAGGATAGCCGCGGCAGAGAGTGCTGTCCATGGATGGAGGGTGGCCCGTGGCCGCCGGAGAAGCGTTCGTCCGTGGTCCGGGTGCCGTCTTCTCCGCTATATTGGCAGGGAGGTCGGCCGGTGGGCTCGGCCAGTTGGAGGCTGCTTGTCACCGGTCTTGCGGTGGGGACTGCTCGCGGGCATCGTGGTGATGGTCGCGGACACTGTGTCTGCCATGATTACTCAGGGGTTTCCCGCGGAGAGCGAGACAACCCAGACCATTCAGATGATTGACCTGGCAGCAAGCGTCTTCATGTATGCGCTTGCAGGATTTCGAAGCGGCCGGGCCATGGGAATTGCCCGTGCCGGGGCCGAGGCCGGCACGTTGGCCGGGGTGCTTGCGGGGATCGTGGCCGCGGGGATGGCTTATGTCATTCCCAGTGTCGATGGCGGCGCGCCGAATCCCATTGGGGCAATTGCCCTGAACGTGGCCCTGGGTGGTGTCCTGGGATTCTTTAACGGCTGGCTGGGGAGCCGGATCCCTGACGCTCCGGCACGCTAGGCCACGCCTCAGCCACTCCGCTTGAAGCGGAAGCATCCCGGCTGCTCGGCAATCCTATGGCCATGACCTCGTAGTAAAAGGGGTGCCCCAGCAGGACCATGGCGGCAACGGCAACCTCGTGGGCCAGGTCCTCATTGGCCGCCACAATCAGGCTATTGCCACGGATCTCCAGCGCTGAGCCGGTGCTCTGGGAGCGCTCATTGAGATGAGCTGCCCAGCGACGGAGCAGCCTTCGGTCACGCATTGAGAATGCCACGGTCGGACGAATGATGCACCGCATGGGTCCCTCCAGGGATGGGACTCCCATCCCTGGGGCCCACTGCTGTTCGTAACGAGCACGCGTGCCATCTTGGGACGGGATGACCAAGATGGCTTCAACGGGTGTGTCACTTGAAACGCTGATGGCCGAAGAGGGCTTCGTTAAGAGTGAAGAGTGAAGAGTGAAGAATTAAGAGTGAGGAGGGACGGGAGGCAGGGGGCAAATCACACTAGTCCGCACTGGCTGCTCTCGCTCTTCACTCGTAATTGAACCGTCTTGGGCTGATAGCCTGTCCCACCGGGATGATCCTGTTCATGCCAACTGACCCATTGGCTAGCCTCGACGCGGCGTGGGTGTGGCCAGCCGGGGTGGTGGTGTGGAGGTGACCGGGGGCAGCGTTGGCGCTCGCGTTGCCGGCGCTGGGATTGCCGGCACGGGAGACACGGTGGCCGGTGGGCGCACCGTGGGTGACGGCGCGGGCACGGCAATTGAGATCTGACGGCTCGTATCCGCGCTGTTTCCCAGGCTATCAAAGACCCGTAAGCGCAACGTATAGACGCCGGCGCGGAGCTGCCCCACGGTGAGCGAGTTCAAGCTCCCCAGCGTTGCGTCAGCCGGAGCGGCCGTGCGGCCGGTGGCCAGGGCTAGCCACTGGCTTGGCGCGGCGCCCTCCCCCAGCTCGAGATCATAGTGATCGAAGTCATCAATTTCAGCGATCCCAACAATGGGTACGCTGGTCTGGAAAATCATAGGACCGGACGGACTGCTGATCTCTGCCCGCTTCAACCCCTTGTACACATCGTCACACCGGGCAGTGGGTGGGGCCACTCGGCCGTTCTGCGTGGCCCAGGCGAGAGCCTCTGGAGGGATGACACTGAACATGCGCGTCTCGCGTCCGATGGCCGGCACGGCCTCGGTAGCTAGCTTGCCGTTCACCTTGCACACCTCGATCGCACGCACGCCGTCATTGATCTCGGTGGGCAGATTGGCGCGCAGGAATACGTCGGTGACGCGCCGCTGACAATTGGGCCCCGGTAATTGACCGGTGGCAGCACACACCTCCCGCTCCACAACATCGGCCGGACGGGCAAAGCGTCGGGCTTCCACATTACCCAGCGCATCCAACATGAACGCCTTATAGATCCGCCCGGCCCCAGCCGCTCCCTGCACATCGCGCATGGGTGACCCATCGTTATTTCCCACCCAGACTCCGGTCAGGAGATCGGGCGTGTAGCCCACCACCCAGGAGTCGCGGAAGTCATCCGTGGTACCGGTTTTTCCTGCTGAAGATCGCCCGAGGGACAATGGCCCATTCCGACCAAAGGTCTCCGCCCGAGCATCGTCATCGGACAGCATGTGCGTGATGAGGTAGGCCAGGCTGGGGTTGACCACCTCCCGGCCGCGATCCGCGCGATGCTCGAACAGCGTTCGGCCGGTGCTATCGGTGACGCTGAGTATCGAGACCGGATCGTAGATGCGGTAGCCGAGCTCCGGCTTCTCAATGGCTATTCCGTTCTGAATCCCATCGTTGGCAAATCCCTGATAGGCAAAGGTGAGATCCAGGAGAGACACTTCGCCCCCACCGAGCGTGACCGCGAGCCCCATCCGGGCCGGATCACGCAGGGAGCTGATGCCCATGCGATGCACCGTGGTCAGCAATTCATTCAGTCCCACGGTCTCTAACGCTTTGACCGCCGGGACATTGAGGGAATTGCCCAATGCCGAGCGGACCGATACCGGTCCACGGAATTTCCTGTCAAAGTTCAGGGGTGTGTAGTTTCCGCCAAAGGTGGTGGGCACGTCCCAGATCACGGACGCCGGCGTCCAGCCCTTGGTGGCGAAGGCCGTGAGATAGGTGAATGGCTTGAGCGTGGACCCTGGCTGCCGCGCTGCCAAGGCCACGTTCACCTGCCCGCCAATGCTCGCGTCGTTGAAATCAACGCTGCCCACCATGGCGAGAATCTCCCCGGAGGCTGGCGCCAGCGACACCAGCGATGCATTGGTGGCATTGCGCTCGCGCAGCTCCTGGATACTTGCTTTCACCTGCTGTTCCGCCAGCGCCTGGAGTTTGAGGTCCAGCGATGTTTTGACCTGCATGCCGGAGCGGAAGAACGTATCGCTGCCGTACTGTCGCTCAATCTGGGCGCGAACGAAATTCACGAAGTGCGGCGCCTTCATGGCGCTCTGTTCAGTACGTTGCGCCAGTGTCTTCAGCGGGAGAGCTTCCTTCTGAGCGGATTCAGCTTGCTCCGCGGTGACGAAACCATTGCGGGCCATCTGCTCCAGCACATAGGTCTGGCGCTCTCTTGCCCCAGCCAGATTGGTATATGGGTCGTACCAGGAAGGAGCCTGGGGTAGGCCGGCCAGAAACGATGCTTCTGTCAGTGTCAGCTCGCGCGCCCGCTTGCCAAAGTACGTCTGCGCCGCCGCCTCGATCCCGTAGGCGTTGTTCCCATAGTAGATCTCGTTGAGATACATCTCCAGGATCTTGTCTTTGGAATAGCGACGAGTGAGCTCAATGGCCAGCAGCGCTTCTTTGATCTTGCGGTCAGCCGTGGGATCCGGACTCAGCAGCGTGTTTTTCACGAGCTGTTGGGTGATGGTGCTGGCGCCAGAGGTAATGCTCTGCTCCCGGAAATTCTGCCACAGCGCGCGCACAATGGCGCGCGGGTCAAATCCTGGGTTGGTATAGAAGCTGGCATCCTCAGCGGACACGGTAGCGTCCCGCAGCACTTGCGGCATTTCCGAGATGGGGATCAGCGTGCGGTTGCCGCCCTTCGGGTCGCTGAACTCGCCCAGCACCTGCCCGTTGCGGTCCAGAATCCGCGCCGTCTGGAACACCCGCCGCTCATCAAGGGTGGTGGGATCTGGCAGATCCTTGGCGTAGTACGCGTAAATCCCGGCTGTACCCATGGCGCTGGCCATGACGCCGAAGATGGCGAGGAGGGTGAGGAAGATGAGAAGGCGCATGAATGGTTTAGCTCAGCCTTTGCAGGGGGTGTGGTCCCGCCACCCTAGAGTATGCGCGAGGGGAGCGGGCCGAGCGAATGGCGATCATTTCATATTCTCCAACGCAGAAGCGCCCCGTCCGTTTCTTATCGGGCGCAGGGCGATTTCTACCCCAGGCGAGATTTCGGCAGGTACCGCGGAGAGTGGATCATCGCCGCGCTCATCAAGGGTCTCATCTGGGATGACCGCGATCTGCCATCACCTTCATGCGCCAGATTGACACCCGGAGTGTCGGCCCGCTGACAGCACCAGGTGCGCCCAGGGACGACAATCAGACCAGCAGAATCGCACCGATATCAAAGGTGAGAGAGAGGCCCACAATGCGTACAGGTACATCCATCCGAACGATCGCCGCTGCCACAGTTCTCAGCATCGGTCTGCTAGTTGGGATCGGCCAGGCCGCGCCCTCCACCGCCTTCGCGGCCCCCACCAGCCCAACCGTCTCCAGCCAGCAGCAGTGTGAGGCAGCCGGTTACATGTGGAGCTCCTCGAAGAAGCAGTGCGCCAACAAGAAGTGCGGGGGTGCCCAGCCTGGCACGGTCAACATTCTTACCTCGAAGAGCGGCGGCGGTGCTATCTACTTCATGTGCGATGGTTTCACCGGGAAGTGGGTGCATTACGCCTGATTCCCGTGCTGCCATACACGGCAGATACACGAACAGACGGCCGAGGCGCACCGCCTCGGCCGTCTGTTCGTTTGGCGGGAACTAGCAACCGTTTACCACCTCCAGATCGTGTGCGCCGCCGCGTTCCGCTCCGCTATCGCGGGCTCACGGATGCGACGGAAGTGAACGCGGCGTCACGGCCGCCGCATTCCATAGCGTCACTTGACGCGCAATGGCAGATGCTCTCGGCACACTCCTTGACTGGACTACCGTGGAGCCGGCGACCAGCTATGATTCACCGAGCGAACGGTACGATGAACCTTTTTGAATTTGCGCAATCAAGCGCTTCCGGCGTGACCGAGGAACAGATCATGTCCTGGCGCGGTGCGCTGGAGGCGGCTGGCAACGGCACCTTCTTCTTGCGCAATCTGGACGCGGATGTCTGCCTTACATTGAGTGAGTCCGGTTGCCAGGCGCTTGAGGCGCTGCTCGGGTTTGTGGCTGCCCAACTCGGCAGTTCCAATGCGCTGGATGACCTCAGCGCCGAGCTTACGGCGCGCGCCGGAACCTACCTCTGTCAGGCCAGGAGCGTTGAGCAGAGCTCGCCAACAGATGCCGTGAGCCAGGTGCGGTCGCTGGAGAGTGTCCTCCGGCACCTGGTGAGCCCTGAGAGTCTGGCAACGGCGAATGTCATCCCCGAAGCGACCGGGAATGCTGATGATAATGACAGTCGGCGTGACTTTGCCAATGACTATCTGGAGAATACCGCGAACCGATCCACGGTCCTCATGGCTGACGCACCGGTGCGGGGCCGACTGCCCCTCGTATTCGCCATGCCGGTCGTGGATCACAAGAATCAGATCACGGCGGATACAACGACGGTACGTATCTGTCAGCGTATTGGAATACCGGAGATTGCCGATGATCTATGCGTGCTAGACTTCCTTCAAACGCGGGTCGGCGAGGCGCATCTGCCCACGGCGTTTGATGCGTTCACCCACGAGTATTTCTGGGCCCCGGAAGCTGACGCGCAGTGGGGGCACACGCGCGACCTCGTTGACGGCGGCTCGGTCGGCGTGCGTGAGGGAGTAGTCCGGGAGTTCCCAGCGAGACTGATTGATACCATGAATCTCATCAAGAAGACGCCATCGCAGGATCATCCATGAGTCTCTCCATGCAGCAAGCGCTCGAGGCCGCGCTCACTGACCCTGACTGCGATCTTCCCTCCTGGCTGTCCCGAATCATTGATGGAGAGGTTCCAGCAGGGGTCAAGCTGCCACCCGCCGAGCAGCCCCTGGATGCGCTCTTCTCCAGTCTGCGCGGACTGGCTGATGCGGCGCACTTCGAGCAGGTGAGTCAGGCCGCGGCGGATCTGTGCATCCGGTGGATGGAGCGGTATTCCGAGCAGCCGCGCCCACCCGCTCCGGCAGTGCGGCGCCTGAGCGGGGCGCTCGAGATGTTGGCGCGGATACCCGCCCCACCCCAGGCATCAGGCAGGCTCCTCTGGCTCTACCTGGACCGGCGCCTGGCGACCCTGAGCTACGAGCATCGTCATCTGCAACAGCAGCTTCTGGTAGCGCTGGCCATCAGTCCGCCAGATCTGACGCTCCAGCAGCTTGAAGCGCTCTTTGCCGAGGGGCTTAAGCGCCCCAATCTGGCGGGAGCCGGTTTCAGCGGTCTACTGAGGCTGTCTCCCGCACTTGCGGTGAAGCATCTAGAGACCTTCCTCGATACTGCTTGGGACAATCCTGGACCGCGGCATACAGCGCTCTGGAGCCTGTTCCGGACGCTCGAGCGGCTGCCGGCAATCGCGGCCCAACTGCGCCAGCGGCTCGCGGACCGCCCCGATCTTATAGCTGTCGTGACGACCATCATTGGCAAGGACCTGAACGGCGCTGAGCGGTTCCCTGAGGCCTGGGCAGCGTTTTCTCCCACACCGGGAGCGCCCCAGGTCTCGCCCGCCAGCGGCCTCAAGCCACTCACGGCGCTCTCGCCGTCGGCTGAGGCGGCGATTGAAAAGGCGGGCAGTCGGAGTAAGTCACCACTGCTGGCAGCCTAGCCAGCGGCGCTCTATCATGCTCGCCGTCACGTTCTATTCCTTTCGCGGCGGCGTCGGCCGGACTACCTTAGCAACCAACGTGGCTGGCATGTTGGCCCAGGCCGGTCAGCGTGTCTTACTGGTGGATTTCGATCTCGAAGCGCCCGGCCTCTCGTACCTCGAAGAGGTCCAGCCGGCGGAGGGCCGGCGCATGCCGCGCGGCGTTGTCGGCTTTCTGGCCGACTCCTGGGAGGCCGGTGCCGCTCAGTCAATCGATCGGTACTTGTATGACCTCCCCGATTTCGATGGCCGCTTGGCGATCATGCCGGCGGGCGATTTAAGCTCGGGCCACTTCGCAAGCGACTCGAGCGCCCTGCGCGAGGTCGACTTCTTCAAAGCCGCCACGCAAGGGAATCGTGCGCGTGACGGCATGACCCTTTTTTACGATCTCCGTCAGCAATGGGAGCGGAGCTTCGATTACGTTCTCATTGACTCACGGACGGGTTTTACAGACGTTGGCGGCGTCTGCACCCGGGTGTTGCCGGGCGCTGTGGTGGTGGTGATGACCCTGGCGCAGCAAGCACGCCTCGGGACCCGGCGCGTGCTGGAGCAGATTCGCGGCGAATCCGTCTACGGACTGAACGTGTCCACCGCTGTCGTCGTCTCCCATGTGCCGCAAGGGCTACCCTTTGAGACGAATCCGCAAATTCAGGCGATAGCCGAAATGCTGAATGTCGAGCCGGAGTCCATCCTCACGGTGCCGCTGACGCTCTCGCTGTTGATCAAAGAGCACCCCTTCTACGCCCGTGAGGCCCCGGCGAATGATGATCTCCGCACCACGTATGGGAGGATCCGTGATCTAGTCCGATCATGGAACGAGTGGGACGTAGAGTATGCGGTAGAAAGGGCCCGCAAAGCTCTGATCGACCAGCAAGATCCGTCTCCGACGGAAGCGTTGCTGGCGCGCTTGATGATGCAAACGGGGCCCATTCCGGCGGAGCGCACTCTCCGGGCCGTAAATCATCTTGCGGTGCTGCTTGGCGAGTCACCCGGCTCTCTGGATCAGCGGATCCGCTGGTCGGAGCTCGCGATCGCAGCGCTTCGAGGCATCCGGAGCGTCAGTCAACGCGTCCTGACCGACCACGCAATGACCCTCAACAACCTGGCCAACGCGCTGCAGAACGCACCGGGGGATGAGACCTTGCGGGCGGCCCACCTGAAGGAGGCGATCCAGGCCTATCGCGACGCGCTCGTGATCTGGACCCGTGAGCGCTTCCCGGTAGACCACGCGATCACCCTCAACAACCTGGCCAACGCGCTGGTTGACGCACCGGGGGATGAGACGACGCGGGCGGCCCACCTGAAGGAGGCGATCCAGGCCTATCGGACGGCCCTCGAAATTTTTCGAGATGACAATTTTCCTGATTACCGCCGCCGCGTTCAGAAAAATCTGGCGGATGCTGAAGCTCGGCTGCCTCGGACTCGAACATCGAGAACAACCTGAGCCCTTGCGCGCGAGCTCCGCTCGGCTGGCGACCGACTCCTGAGCTTGCCCTTTAACTCAAACCACGTGCGGAGCGGCGGCCTACCGCGAGCTGGCGTGCAGAATCGTCACACCAACGATATCGTCGCCGGTGTAGCGGACAATGACATCCTCATCGGTCAGCTCGCTGTCAGTTGCAGGGACATCCTGCTTGACGGTGATGTAAACAACATCCGACTCGGGATCATAGGATGAGTGCACCTCACCACCGGGTGCATTGCGGAGCGTGGGCACGAGCCGCAATAGCACTTGAACATCCGCTACGGCCATAGCTTGATCCTCCGCTGTACAGATTGAGCAGGTCTTATCACAAAGGCCGAAACAATGACTCGGTCATGGCGCCGCTCGCGACTGAACGGCGCTTCTCCCAGACTTCTCCCGCGCCCGAGGTGCCTCGCTGTTATCAGCACCCTCACCGTCCCGAAACTGGGTTTCATACAACTGCGCGTACAAACCTCCGCGCGCCACAAGCTCCGCGTGGGTGCCTTGCTCTACCAGGCGGCCGTGGTCCATCACCAGGATGCGGTCCGCAGCCAGGATGGTGCTGAGGCGGTGGGCAATGACCAGGCTGGTGCGGCCGCGCATGGCGCGCGCCAGGGCTTGCTGGACGAGCGCCTCGGAGGTGGAATCGAGGTGGGCCGTGGCTTCGTCCAGGATCAGGATGCGCGGGTCCTTGAGGAGCACGCGGGCAATAGCCAGGCGCTGCTTCTCCCCGCCGGAGAGGCGATAGCCGCGCTCGCCCACAATGGTGTCGTAGCCCTCCGGGAGACCCTGAATGAGCTCCGCGATGTTGGCCCCCTGGCAGGCGGCGGAAAGCTCGGTTTCGGTAGCATGGGGGCGACCGTACAGCAGGTTGTCACGGATGGATGAGTGGAAGAGGAACGGCTCCTGACTCACCACGCCAATCTGACGCCGCAACGATTCCAGCGTGAGATCGCGGATATCCACACCGTCCAGGGTGATCCCGCCGTCAGTGGGATCGTAAAAGCGCGGCACCAGGTAGGTCACCGTGGTTTTTCCGGCGCCGCTGGGACCCACCAGGGCAATCATCTCGCCTGGCAGCGCCTCAAACGAGACCTCGGTGAGCGCTGCCCGGCCGGGCACATATTCAAATGACACCCGCTCGAATCGCAGCTCGCCATGGGCCGTCTCAATGCGCCGCGCGTGCGGGCTCTCGGCAACATCGGGAGCAATATCGAGATACTGAAAGATGCGCTCAAACAATGCCATGGCGCCCATCATGTCCACATGGACGTTTGCAAGCTGTGAGGCGGGGCCATACAGCCGCTGGAGGTAGGCCACGAAGGCGATGATTGTGCCAATCGTCAGAGCGCCGTCTATCACCAGCCAGCCGCCATACCAGTAGATCAGCGCTGGGCCAATGGCCGCGAAAAGCCCCAGAAACATGAAAAACCAGCGGCCCACCAGCGCGCGACGGATCTGCGTGCGCATCAAGGTCTCGCTATTGTGGCGAAAGCGTTCGGCCTCCGCAGCCTCCGCGGCAAAGCTCTTCACCAGTACGGCCCCGCTGATCGAGAGTGTCTCCTGCATGTGGCTGCTGAGCACCGACTGCTGCTCCGCGGCCTCCCGCGAGATCTGGTGGCGCGCCCGGCCCACTCGACGTGTGGGAATGATGAACAGCGGGATGATCGCCAGGGCCACCAGCGCCAGCCGCCAGTCTATTGCCAGGATGACCGCCGTGGTACTGACCACAATGAAGACGTTCATTAGGACGCCCGCCAGCGTATCGCGGATGATCTCTTGAACGCCGTTCACGTCATTGTTCAGGCGCGACATGACCTCGCCGGTGCGCGCATCGGTGAAGAAGCGAAGGCCCTGCCGCTGGATGTGCCGATACAGCGCGTTCCTCAGATCAAACATGACCCGCTGACTGATCTGAGTATTGAGGTAGTTCTGGCCCACGCCAATCAGTCCAGCCACGAGCGGAACGAGCACGGTACCCAGCGCCAGCAGGCTCAGCTCCAGTCGATTGCCGTTGGGAATTGACTCATCAACAATGTGGCGCACCAGGAGCGGCGGCAGAATCCCCGCCAATGAGGTGAGGACCAGACACCCTATCACCAGCAGCCACCGGC
>JBJXFJ010000386.1:0-6704 GCA_046154735.1 Chloroflexota bacterium
CAGATGATCGGAGCCGTCCAGGAACGCCGGGAGCAGGAGGCCACCCGGCGTATGGTGCGTGACTTGGAACGCCAAGTCTACCAGATCCGGGCCCCGGAAACGGCGGCAAGCTGACCGGAACGGATTATTTACATAGGGACCCTGGCTGCGCGCGCCCATCGCTTGACAATTGTGCGGGGGGGGGGGGCCGGATAGGGCGCACGCCGCGCGGCATGCGCGGCAATCCTGATGGAGACGTCTGCCCCATGCTGGAACCATCCCCCAATGGCCCCGCGCCGTCTGCCACGCTGCCCGGCGCAGCACCGGCCTCTCCCGAAGCTCCCGCCCCGCTGGCCCCGTTGGTGGTCAGCGGGCTGGTGGTCAGCCGCGCGGATCTGATCCAGGCTCTGCGCGTATACGTCCCGCTCCTGACCGACCTGAGCCCGCTCGATGATGAGCGATACCTGCTGCATCTACCTGCCCCCGTAAGGGTGACTGAGGAGCCCGTATGACGGACTGTGGTTGTAATGTCTTTCCGGCCAGCCTGGGGCTGGTGGCTTTTCGCAGCGATATATCGGTGGATGGATCCATCGTGACCAATGGCATGGTCACGGCCCTGGGTACCGTTCAGAGTATCCAAGGGGATGTCAAGGCGCTCGGCGGGCATGTCACCGGGCAGCTCTCGGTGACCAGCGCGGGTTACATCCACGCCGCCACCCACGTGACGGCCGGGCAGCATATTGTGGCGAACACCGGGTACGTGCATGCCGCGCAAGCATTGCTCACCACGGGCTACGTCCAGACCAACGGCAATGTGCCCGCGGGGGCGTATGTCCTGGCCACCCTGGGGGTGGTCAGCACCGGAAGCGTGCAGAGTACTCAGGGCAATATCCTGGCCCCGTTGGGGTACGTCCATGCCGGAACTCATGTGACGGCGGTCCAGAACATCCAGGCCGGCGGCACGGTGCGTGGGGATCAGCATGTGAGCTCCGGGGGCACCTTGCACGTGGAGAGCACGGTTGGGATGGGCACGCCACCGCCCACGCTGCCCCGCCGACTGCAAGTGCAGGGAGACAGTCTGGTAAACGGGCTACTCTCCGCCGAGAACCTGAATACCACCGGGAACCACGCCTACATCTATGGGGATGGGAAGATCGAGGCCACCAGCCTGTCCGTTCGGCCGTATAGCGGGGGAGCTGGGGCACCGGTGTTTGGAGTGAATGCCGTGGGACAGGTGACGGCGGCTTCGCTGGCAACGGCCGGGGTGGTCTCGGGCGGGATCGTGACGACAATCAACCACGGCAACGTGTCCGCCCACGGCAATGGCGCGTTCTACGCGGGCTCCAAGAAGGTGGCCGACAGCAATGGCTGCTACTACGCGTAGGGGGTGAGTGTGCATGCCTGTGATCTGGAGCAACTACCCTGCCACTAGTTCGACTCGCATTAAGATTGTCCACATAGTGGAGATCCGCGCTGCCATCAACACGGCCCGGGCTGAGGCTGGCCTGGCGCCGATCACGTGGGTCGACCCCGGCATCACCACCAGCACGCCCATAAGGGCGTCGCATTTCGTGCAGGCCCGCGCCGCCATTCAGGACCTGTGGACTCACTACCGCCAGGGCTTCATCCAGCAGTGGAGCGCCGGCAGCCCTCCTTCCCCCGATCGCACCGTCCGTGCGACCGACGTCAATGATCTACGCTACTGGATGAACCTCACCGACCCGCCGACCCTTGCAGGTGCGACGTGGGTCGATAACAGTCGGCCGTGGATCACGCGTAACAAGACCGGAACTGATGTCTGGCACGTCTACATGCATCCGCCGGCCCCCCCTGCGGGGGGCTCGGCTGATAATTTCGCCAATGTTAGAGACAATATTTCGATGTCGCGTCAGTCCACCCCGAAACAGAATGTGCTCCTGAGGGTGGACTACGCAGAGGGGCAGTCACTGCCCTGGAATGCGACAACACGGGGAGAATACCTTGGATTCCTCCAGCAGATCTGTGCCGACCCCATCTTTCGGGAGAATCTCCTCGGGTTCATCATTGGAAATGAGTGCAACTCGCAAGACGAGAACCGCCAGTCGGGAGGAACGATGAACCCGGACGAGTGGGCACGCACCTACAATGGCTATGGCAGCGGCGCATCGGCTACCGACAACGCATTCCAGGTGATCCGTGCGGCCCTTCCGGACGCGCGCGTCCTGGTAGGAGCGGTCGCGCCATACAACCCGCAGGCAGATGGATCGCCGGCCTTCGCAATTCCGGTGCCATGGCTCAACTACTTCAACCAGCTCTGTCTGCGAGTGACGCAGCGGATGACGCAGGCCGGGCTGTCGGCGCCAGATGGATTTGCGCTGCACGCGTACGGACGCGTGGGGGACGATGGCACCGCGAATGGCGGCAGCCAGGAGCCCCATCGGAGCGTGCCGTCTCCCGTCCCGTATCCGGCGAGCGCCGAATACGGCTTCCGTGTCTACCGCCAATGGCTCGCCGTCATGGACGGTTATCCGCTGCTACAGTTGGCGCCCGTGTGGATCACCGAGACGAATACATTCACGACCACCCATTGTGATCAGTCCTACCCGATGAACCCTCCGGGCTGGTACTTCGAGGCAGTGAAGGAGATCTATGACTTTAATCACGATCCGTTCGTCAGCGTCCAGAATCGGATCAAGAGCGTTTGCTGGTTCGTGGACCGCAACTTCGACGGAAACTGGGGCCTCGACGCCATAAGCGGCCATACAATGGGCAGACTTGGTGCAGCCAGCAATGATTTCAATTCCGTGCTCAATCATCCGGATTACTAACAAACCGCTTCTGGATATGGGAATAGATGGCGGTGCGTTGGTGATCTGTCCGTTTGTATGGAAGATCGAAGCGTGAATTTCGGAAAAGGAAGGATGCCGTTTAACATTTCCAAGGTATTCATAGCGGTTTTCATGAACGTCGTCGTCATGCTTGCAAGCATGACGACGATGACCGTTGATGGCCAGGAGCTAAGCTCGCCAATCGAAGGAATAGCATTCATCGATCTCGACGGCGATGGAATCAGAGAAGAGAACGAGCCGCTTGCCGCCGGAATCATCATCCGACCCATCAGCGACTCGTTTACGGGTCGCACCCCGCGGGGATCGCTCGGTAGGTTCAGCGTTCAATTCATTCGGACTCCCGGAAGCTATCCGGTCTCGTTTTCCTCGGATCTCCTCTTCGACGGGCAATGGCGGGCCCCACTCGAGGCCGTTCGCCCGGTTCCGCTCGACGCCGAGGTCCCTCCGCTCACGGTGGGGCTCGTCCGGGCCGCGAGCATCCGCGACGAACGCTACTTCGAGCGGACGGGATTCCGCGTGGAGCATGGGTATATCTGGGACTACTATCTCCGCCGGGGAGGGGAGTCGGTGTTCGGCGCGCCGGTGAGCGGGCTCTTTTCAGTGAGCTGGGTGATGAATGGGAACTGTTGCTGGATGCAGCTCTTTGAGCGCGGCGCCCTGCAGGTGATCCCGTCGGTCAACATCGCCGGACGCCTGGTGGAATCGGTGAATCTGTTCGACGTGCCGCACGGCTTTCCGGCGCTGGTCGGCGCCGATGCGGCGCACGGGCTCTACCCACCGATCGACCCGACTCTGCGGGACCTCGCCCCGGACTCCGCCGCGCTGAGCTTTCCTCTGGCATTCGACGACTACCTCGATCGGATCGTGCCGGACGAGTGGGACGGCTTGCCGGTCGGCTTCCGCCGACTGTATCTCGAGGCTGCCACGGCTGTGGCCGCGGGAGAAGGGCCGGGCATCCGATCGCTCGTGGCGCTGGAGCTTTGGGGTTACCCACTGAGCCGTCCGGCGCCGGACCCGGAGCGTCCGGGCATCGTCTACCAGCGCTTCCAGCATGCGATTATGCGCTACCGGGTGGACTGCGATTGCACCGAGCGCATGGCGCTCGGCACGCTGCTGCGGGATGTCCTGCGAGACCGCGACCTCGACCCGACATTCCGCGAGCTCCAGCTCCGCACCCTGCACCCAATAGTGGGCATCTTTCGCGCGGACCTGCTGCGTCAGGAAATGATCGATGTCAACAGGGCCGTGAGCATCCTGGCCATGGAGCCGTAGCAACCTCCACATCTGCGGCGTGCGATGGAGTGGATGAGGCGTGGTAGTCCGGGAGAGATTAGCGGCTAGCGCTTCGAGGTACACACGACTCCACCTAGTCACTACCCGCTCATTTCAATTCGAGTTTGTTCTCCCACACCTGGGATTGATGGTGTTCTGTGGATGTGTCAAGCGCCAAGTAACAGTCCCTTTTCACGCTAACGAAGGTCCCCACGCATAGGCGCATATCAGGGGGCGGCGGTGCGTGACTAGACCGGCATGGCGGGACCTCCGGGGAGAAGCTCGAGGAGTGCACTTCGGTCCCGGCAACGGGGATTAGCCAGATCAGAACGCGCTGAACTATGTGGAAGCTGTCTACGCGGCCATCAACGCGCGGCCGGAAATTGCGAAGTTCCCGTGGGACGGGATCAATATCCATCTCCACTTCGAGCACAGCGCGGGGCAGGTGACTGCGATTTTCAACACGCTCGAGCAGATTCGTACGGCCCAGGACGATCACGGTGGGGGCGGAATTCTGGTGGGTGAATGGGGGTTTGGTCCGGCCAGCTTCGAGGAGGACCCGGCGGCATTGTCGCGGATGTTCAACCGCCTGAAGCCCCGGGCAAGCGCCATGTTCTTCCACGCGCATCACCAGATTCCTATCGAAACCGAGCCGCCTGACGATCCAGACTGGGGCCTTCGCTATTATTCCGAGCAGCCGGGGCAACCGGGGGAGTCCGGGCAGTTCGTGCTTAGGGGAAAGACCAACTATGGTCTCTATGACGCGTTTGATGCTCTTGTGGGGAGCTAGGATGCCGATGGTCCTGCTGGCCCTGCTCGTGGTGGCCGTGGGCGCGCTTGCATGGGCGCCGCGTCTAGGGTGGTCGGCCCCGCGAGGCTGCGAGGGCGTGGGGTGGCGGCTGCTCCTGCCGGCGCCGGGCGTGTTGACGGAGGCTGACGACGGTCAACTGCCCCTGCGCTTTTCCGTGGAGACCGTCTATGAGTCACGGTCGGTGCTGCTTGTGGGCACCCTGTACGGACTGTATGTGGGTGAGGTGTGTCAGGAGACGTGGTCGCGCGTCTCAATGGTTGGAGAGATTCGGCCAGGATCGATTCCACAGAATATTGGTCGCAGGGCACAAATCAAAACCATTGCGGTCGGACCCGATCGACGCGTGTACATCGGCGGCTACAATGCATTTGTGGTGTCCGGCTTCACCGACGATCGAAATTGGATCGTCGGTGAAGGGCCGCCGAATGTCCATAATTATCGTTGGATCCATAGCGACGCTATTACGGCATCCCCGGCTCGAACTGGACTCGCCTATGCCCAGCCCCATCAGGAATCGCTCCGGGGCGAGACCGGGTTCCTGCGCACGGTGGACGGCGGGCAGACCTGGCAATTGCGAAGCCGGGCAACGTACGGCGCACATCTGCTCGCGGATCGGTGCCAAGCGGATCGGGTGTATGCGTACCACGCCAGTCAGGGATTTCGCCGCAGCGACGACGGCGGGGCCACGTTTGTCATGATGGAGGCGATCCCGGAGGTGCGGCGCATGGTCCAGAACGAGACGCACGGAACCTTCTGGCGGGTGGATAGCCAGGGGGGAGTGCAGCGGACTCAAGATCCCAGCCAGCCCTGGCAGGAGGTGAGCGCCGCGCCTGGCCCACGCAACATTGTGAGTCTGGCGGCCAGCAAGCACCGGGATGGGCTACTCTATGCGGTGACGGAATTTGGCGAGACAGAAACCAGCCATGGCATACGGGTAGGGGGCGAGCTCTGGAGTTTTGACGATGGGAGTGGCGCGGGCAAGGGGCTCAGCTCGGTTCCCTGCGTATGAATCCCGTGCACCCCGGGCTCACGATCTGAGATTGCGGCACGGCCGGAGCTACTTCCCTCGGCACCGGGGCTCCCGAGTCAGCCTTTTGATTCCGGCGACGCAAAGATGCTGGGGCATATTGGCGATGGCTGGCGTCTGCGGTTAGCCAGCGGGGATGCTGAAGTCTATCGCAGCGAGGATCTCAGCTTCACCTGGAAGCGGCGTACGGCTCTGCCCTGGCCCGCGAATGAGTCAACCGTTCAAACAATCTGGGTGAGTCCCCTCGATCCGAGTCTCCTGTTCGTCCCACGTGGCAACAGTGCGCTGTGGCTACACCGCGATGCAACGGATGAAGCAGCGCCGCCGGCCGAGAAATGAGCATCCGCAGGCACATCACGCACAGCGCGAACCAGCTCACCTCACTATCCGGAGGCTCAGTGCCCTTCGATCGGCTCTGGACGGGTGGTATCGAGTGCCAGACGGGTCATCCCAACGGTGCATGAAGCGCGGCAGTCAGGCGCTGGCCGTCCTCGGTGCTCAGCATGCCATCCAGTGCACTACAGCGGCCGGACGAATCATGTCACTATCTCTGGTTTATCCAGCAACACTGGCCATCTGAGTCTACTGGGCTAGTGATCCATGTTTCGGTGCTCCGTCTCGCCCCAATTGCACCCGGTGCAACTGCCCGTGATGCTGTCTACTCCACAACGGCGATCGCATCGATCTCCACCAGGTACTCCGGCAGCGCCAGGCCTTTCACAATGAGCATGGTGCTCACGGGCAGATCACCACGAATGAACCTCGGCTGTACCTCGCGATACGCCTC
>JBJXFJ010000391.1:0-15752 GCA_046154735.1 Chloroflexota bacterium
GTCAGATCATCTCATTCATCATTTGCTATCTGGTGAATCTCATCCTCTTCGGTCTCACCCCAGCTCAGGTCACACGAGAGTTACGTGATGACCGCAATGCTAGCGTCGCCGCGATCACCGGCATGACATATCTCGGCGTCTCCATGCTGGTAGTGTTTCGAATCTTCTAGTCCAGCAGCGGTTCAGCGCAACCGGCTCCTCGGATACGGTTGCTTCCGCCTGCCGGAAACTCGTGGGGCAGTTGGCACGGTCAGGATCGTGGATGCCGGCGCCGCCGTCCGGAGCGCGGGCGTCTTGCCCGTCCCGATCAGTATGCGGGGTGCTCCGGTCGGCGATCACCGAATGGGTTGATGGCGCGCCCCGTCATTCCCGGTGGAGGCGCGGGCCACAGCATTCGCACTCTCCGCTGCCGGCTGTCTCGGGGTGTCCCCAACCAGCGACCGCTCTTGCAGATCCCGACATCCGTAGCCGGTCGCCCGTCGCGATCTCCCGGTCGGCGATGACTGAACCGGATGATGTCGTGCCCAGTCCCGTCAGTCCCGGTGGGGGCGCGGGCGACCGTCAGCATTGGTACCACCAAATTCCATTTTCATCACGATTTCGCGTCCAAATTCATCACGATTTGGGACTGGCCGATGCCGGTCGGAGCCATTTGGCAGCAATTTCTCGACTTCGCGCTGTTCAGTGTCTCTTTTCGCACCCAAATTCGCTAAATCGGAACGATTTTGGGTGCGAAATCGTGATGAAAATGGAATTTGGTGGTACGAATGGACCGGCCAGTCGCCCCTACGGCATCCGCACTATTCACGCCGTCTGCATTGGCGTGAACCCAGCCAGCGTTCGCGCTGGAGGATTGCAGCATCCGTAGGGGTGACTGGCCGCTCGCCCGTCGGGATCTCCCGGGCGGCGATGATGGAACGCGCTGATGTCGCGCTCGGTTCCCGCGCCCCCACCCAGACCGCGGGTGGCACCGCTGACGCAGATGGCCGCGGTGCTCATTCGCGGCGGAAGCGCATACCCGAACGAAACGTTACGACGTTTCGATACATATCCACGACTCTCGATATGTGCGGGTCCGGTGGCTGTTACGGATGACCAGCCCAAACCAGGTCCATCCTCAAAGGGACTCTTGAATGATGCAATCGCTCTTCGGATACGCGCTAGCGTCGCGCTCCGCCCTGCCCGTCACGGGAGCCGCGCTCGTCATCGGCATCTTCGGGGTCCTGGGCCTGCCGTTCATCAACGCAGGGCCCCTCGTTGCTCTTGGCGTGGAATTGACAATCGCCATTGTGATTGGATTGCTCATTGCGGTGGTGCCGAGTGCTTGCGCCCTCGGGTTGACCATACGATCTCGCCAGGTTCAGAAATTGGTGGACCAACGGACTCACCGTCTCGAGGCGATGCAGGCGATGGCTAGGGACGTTGTGTCTGAGCTCGATGAATCGCGTCTTCTGCAGGTGGCGGTCGTTCGCGGCCGGGAGCTGCTTGATTGCGCCGATGTTCGATTTTTTGGCTGGGACAGCGCAGAAAACGTACTGCGGCTGATGGCTTCGTCTGGCGCCCCTGATTTGCCCGAGCTATTTGAGATCAAACCGGGACGCGGGCTCGTTGGAGCGGTAGCGGATCGCCTCCAGGTCATTCGAGTCGACACCTATTCGACAATCTCTGGAGCAAATCCAGTAGTAACTGACAACATTAAACCTACGGGCGTCATTGCGCTACCAGTCCTCTTCCGCGGAGAGCTCCGCGGCGTGTTACTGGCTGGCCACACGGCGACTGCCACCGTATTTTCTGATGAGGATGAGATCTTGCTTACCGCGTTCGCTGCTCACCTGGCAGTGGCAGTTGAGAACGCTCGCCACTTCCAACAAGAGCAGGAGCGCCGTGCTGAGGTGGAGACGATTCGAGATCTGGCATCGGACATCATGAAGGAGATAGACCTCAACACGATGCTGCGCCTCGCTGCCAGAAGGGCCGCCGAGATCACCGAGTCAGATGAGGGGATGGTGCTCCTCGTGGATTCTGCTAACGGAGGGCTTGCACCCACCGCGGTGTTTCCGCAGAGAGACCTCGAGGCGAGCATTCGACTCCCGCTCGGTACGGGTGTCGCGGGCATGGTCGCTGCTGAACGCAAACCGATGTTTCTCAATGACTATCGCTCATCATGTCTCGCGGCCTCAATGGTGCTGGAGCGCACGGAGATCTCAGCGGTGCTTAGTGTCCCGATCACCGTCCATGGTGAGCTTTTGGGTGTTCTCTCTACTTATCACTTTCGCGGAGATAAGGTATTTACTCAGCGTGATTGTGATCGGCTCACAGATTTCGGTGTCCAAATTGCGGCCACGATCGGCCGGGCGGGTGCGCTCGAGTTGGAGCGAGAACGCCATCGGCAGCTCGATGCCGTGCTCGGTAGCACTGCGGAGATGGTGCAGACGCTCGATTTGCCAGCGGTACTGCGACTCACCGTACGCCGGGCTGCGGAGCTTGTGCATGCGGACTCGGGAACGATCCTGCTCTGGAGTGATGAGACACAGGACTTGAGACCAGCCGCCTGGCACGGCACAGGTGACAGTGTACGCACGCTTCAATTCACACTGTCAGGTGGCGTGGTGGGTCGGGTGGCCGCATCGCGTCAGGGAATGATGGTCAACGGGTATCGTCAGCATGAGCTTGCAAATCCCGTAGTGCTCAAGAATACCAATATCGAAGCGGTACTGGCGGAGCCGATTATTCACCATGATCGACTCATTGGGGTCCTCGTCGTCAATCTGGAGAGAGAGGGACGCAACTTCGAGCTGAAGGATCGAAGCCTGATCGCATCTTTCGCGGACCATGTCGCTACGGCGATCGCTAACGCTGAGCTATTCGCGATGGAGCAGACACGTCGGCGCCAATTGGAAGCGATTCGCGAGATTGGTAGCGAGATCACTCGAGAGCTGAATCTCACGACGCTGCTACAACTGATCTGTGATCGCGCCGCGACTCTGGTGCAGAGCGAGATCAGTACGCTGTGGCTCTGGGACGATGAGAGACAGGAATTACGAGCGCGCGCCTGGCACGGCTTAGACTCCTCTGTACTTGTATCGCTGAAGCTAGGCGAGGGCGCCAGCGGGCTTGCCGCGGCTCAACGGCACGGCGTTCTGACCAACAATTATCCGAGCTCTCCGATGGCGATTTCTGGGTACGCGGCCTCGCATGGCGTACTCACAGCCCTTGCTGAACCGATCCTGTATCAGGATCGACTGATTGGGGTGATTGCCGCGCAGCATACCCGACCCGGCGGAGCGTTCACCCCAAATGACCAGGAGATGATCCGCATCTTCGCTGATCAATCGGCCGTGGCCATCGAAAACGCACGGCTCTTTCAGGAAGAGCACGCTCAGCGCAAGCAGATCGAGGCCATCACCGCGATCACCGCGGAGCTCGCTCGCGAGCTTGATCTGGATGCGCTTCTCGGCCTCATTGGCCGGCGCGCGGTTGCTTTATTCGGAGTGTACTACGCAAATATTTACCTCTGGGATGCTGATACCCAGGAACTGTACAGCGCAGCGTATGACGGTGTTCACTGGGCGCGCAACCTCCGCTGGAAACTGGGTGAGGGGGTCACTGGCGCCATTGCTCTGAGTCGTGAGGGGCTGATTGTGAATAACTATAAGGATTCCAGCTATGTCACGATGCCCTCCGGTCCCAGATTGACGACCCGAACTTTTCAATCATGGGCGCGCCAATTATCTACTTTGGACGCCTGGTAGGCGTGATCACTGTTACCAATTCACTGACAGACTACCGCTTTCTATCGCGTGATCTCGCGCTCCTCAAGGTTTTTGCCGATCAAGCGGCGCTCGCGATCGAGAACGCGAGGAATTACGAGCGGGAGCACGTCCGCGGTCACCGCTTCAGTACCTTGACGCGCCTCAACCACCTCGTGGGGTCATCGCTCGATGTTGGCCAGGTGCTCAGAGAGATTGTCTGTGCGTCTGCCAATTTGATGGATGCGCAACTTGTGTCCATATGGGTGGCCGACGAGCAGGAGCGGGTACTCAACGCCCGGGCGTTCTCGAGCGATGTGTTGGAGAATGATTTTGCGGACCGCGTGCGGATGTACGGTGAAGGCGGAGTAGGCTGGGTCGCGGCCCACCGCGACCGACTAATCGTCTCGGATTCCCGCCAGGATGAGCGGATTCAGTGGAGCGAGTTTCGTCGTAAGCACAATTTGCTGGGTCTGATTGCAGTGCCCATTATTCACGGTGAGACACTCCTGGCCGTTCTAGCGATGGAATTTGGGCGGGTCTACCGCGATGACGTGGATGATGCCGAGCTCATTGATAACTTCGTGGCGCAAGCTGCGATCGCTCTGCGCAATGCCGAGATCTTTAGACAGTCCGCGGATGCGCTTGCGGTTGCTGAATCTGCAAATCAGGCAAAGAGCCAGTTCCTGGCCAACATGTCGCATGAGATCCGCACGCCAATGAATGGCATCATCGGGATGACCGAGCTAGCCCTTGCCACCGATCTCAGCGTGGAGCAGCGTGAGTATCTCAACGTGGTCATGGACTCCGCGGATGCTTTGCTCGGCTTGATCAATGACATTCTCGACGTGTCGAAGATCGAAGCTGGGCGGCTCGAGCTGGAGGAAATTGACCTGGACCTCTCCGGAACGTTGAGCGATGCCGTGCGTACTCTGGCGTTACGCGCGCACGAAAAAGAACTGGAACTGGTGATCCGTATGGCGCAGGATGTGCCCACGGCACTGATTGGCGACCCCGGCCGGCTTTCGCAGATTGTGATCAATCTGGTGGGCAACGCGATCAAGTTCACCGAGCGGGGCGAAGTGGTGATTTCCGTTGATGTGCAACATCAAACGCGGCACGAGGCGCTGCTGAGTTTCAGCGTGAGCGATACAGGAATCGGCATCCCACCGGAGCAGCAGCAGATTATCTTCGATTCATTCTCACAGGCGGACGATTCCACGACCCGCAAGTATGGCGGCACAGGATTGGGCCTCTCCATTTCTCGTAGCCTGGCGGAAGCGATGGGCGGGCGGATGTGGGTGCGGAGTACCGCGGGCCTGGGAAGTCAATTCCATTTCACGGCCCGATTCCGCCGTGCTGCCTCGACTGCGGGCGTCAGCATCGACACTCCGTCCGAACGAATGAAGGGCGCCCGAGTGCTGGTAGTGGACGACAACACTTCAGCGGGCCAGGCACTTGTTGACATGCTCGCTGGTATGGGAGCGCGAGCTGAGTTGGCTGATCTGGATACTGCTGTGATGACGTTGTTGGACAATGCGATTCGTTCCGGCGATCCCGTTCGATACGCTTTCATAGAGTCTGATTTTGGCGATTGCGGTGGGTTTGATCTTGCGGCACGGTTGCGGAGTATGCCCTCAGATGCACCACAAGTGGTGATGGTCTTTCCGCCCGTCTGGCAACCAGGTGACATCGCTCGGTGTCAGGCGCTTGGCGTTGCGGCGCAGGTACTGAAACCACTCACCATTCGACGCTTGAACGATGCGTTAGCCACGTCGGTGGAGGTTGATACTGGAGCCTTCCCCTTGGCAATCCCGGTCCCGGGGACCCGTCCACAATCCTCTCGATTGCGCGTTTTACTAGCTGAGGATAACCCGGTGAATCAGCATCTCGCGGCCATTCAGTTTGGAAAGCTTGGACACGACGTTACGATTGTGTCCAACGGGCAAGAAGCGCTCGATGCGCTCAGCAACGCTGTTTTTGATGTGGTCGTGCTGGATGTGCATATGCCGGTGAAGGATGGCCTGCAGGCTGTCAGTGAAATCCGTAGCGTGGAAGATGCCCTGCGAGACGGCCAGGCTCTGACCAATCCGGGATCAACGTACGCACACTATGCGCGTGCCGCTGGGGCAATTCCTGTCGTTGCGATGACGGCCATGGCCATGCAGGGTGATCGCGAGCGGTGCATTAAGGCAGGGATGACCACATACATGAGTAAGCCCGTGAAGGGTGCCGAGCTTGTCGATGTGCTTGACCGGCTCAAGATTGCGGGTAGTGAGGCTCCTGTAAGCTCGCGTGTGGAGCCTGAGACCACGGCGGATATCGACTACGCTACCGCGCTCCTCGCTCTGGATGGTGATCTGGAGCTCCTGCAGGAGCTGTTCACCATATTCCTCGAGGAGTACCAAGCTCAGATGAATGACCTGCGGAATGCACTGGACGCAGGAGATCCATCGGGCGTGGAGCTTGCGGCACATACACTCAAAGGATCCTTAAGGACGTTTGGCGCGCGCGCAGGAGATACTGCGTTCCAACTTGAAATGATGGGTCGAATGCAAAGCCTCACGGGCGCGATGTCCGTATGTGATCAACTTGAATCAGAAATTGCTGCATTTGTTCGAATGTTTGCACTGCCTTTAGGAAGAGGTCAGGCATGAGCATCTTAATTGTTGACGATAACGCCATTTCGGCAAAGATGGTTGAAGTGAGTCTGCAACGCAACGGATATCAGACGGTCGTCGCGACGTCTGGTGCTGTCGCGCTCGATCTGCTTGGAGACATGCTTGATGTGCAGCTTGTAATTCTGGACATCATGATGCCTGACATGGATGGGCTTACACTCTTGAACTTCATGCGCGAACGCGCTGATCTGAGTGAGCTGCCGGTGATCCTCTGCACCGCGCGCACGGACCCGGATACCGTGACGAAAGCCGCCTTTCTTGGATGCAAGAAAATTGTGAGCAAACCGATTCGGCTTGCCGATCTGCTTGCCAAAGTTCGCGAGGAGACTTCAAACGAACGACCTGTGCTCCAGGATCGATTTCGGGTGATGTCAAAGATCGGCGTGGATTTCCAGACGTATAAGGATGTCGTTCAGGCATTTTCTACCGTGGTAGATGAGCGAATCCGCGGATTCGAGGCTGTTTCCCCTCCAGTGGCACCGATCGAAGTCGCGGATCTCCGTGAGGGAGCTGAGCTTATTGGTGCGGAGCGATTAGCCGCGATCATTCAGCGGATTGAAGCGATGACCGTTGCCCCGGGCGCTCCGGAGGATCTAGAGATGCAGCAATCCATGCTCTTGCGTGAGCTTCGGCTCCTGCAAGCGCCACTCCAGCAGGTGCTTGCACAGACATAGCGATTTGAACTTGAAGCGCGCATGCGCGTGGTTGCCGCGCGTGACGTGTCTCTGCATTCCCAGCTCCCGGTGGGCCGTTGCGTAATCCAAACGGGCGATTCCGTCGTAGTACATGCGGAGGGGCTTCCACGGGAATCGCTGACGTTCGCCGCTTGCTTCGATATACTCCCCTCAGCCGTGTCTCGCAGAGCAGGGCTGAGGGGACGCTCAGAGCATATCCGTGCAGGTATATCGGGACTCAGGCGCGAGCGACGAGATTCTCGTTGGAAGGCTTTGCGCTAAAGATGTCAATGCACTCGAAATTCTGTACGCCCGGTACTCTCGACCAATCTACGCCCTTGCGGTCAGACTGGTTGGTGATGCGCACGTGGCCGAGGACATCGTTCAAGAGTGCTTTCTCAAGCTCTGGCGGCAACCGGAGCTCTACGCGCCCGAAAAGGGGCGCGTTACTCCGTGGTTGCTCGGCATGGCGCACCACCGAGCCATTGATTGGCTTCGCCGACGCACCATCGAGCGTCGGCATGAGGCGGAAGGTGTGGATCCCGTGGAGCATTCTGCGGTTGGCGGGGATCCAGAGTCGATCTTGGCGGGGGCCTTGCGGAGAGATGAGGTGAGTCAGGCACTCGCCAAGCTACCCGACGCACAGCGAGTCGCACTTGAGCTGGCCTACCTCCGAGGCATGACGCAGACTCAGATTGCGGATTTCCTGGGCGAGCCGCTTGGGACCATTAAGACGCGCACGCGCCTGGCCATGCGCAAGCTACGCACCGTGCTCGAGCCGTTCGCACTCGAGGAGTCACTGTGACTCAGTGTCATTTCGCGGAATTTCTTGAGGAGTTTGCACTCGGGAGCTTTGACGCCGATGAGCGTGAACGCGTACTGGAGCACATTCGTTTATGTCCCAGCTGCGCTGAAGAAGCTGGCAACTACCTCGAGGCGTTGAGTGTGATTGCCCTCGATGCCCCAGACCAAACACCCCCATTGTCGCTGGGGCGGTTCATTATGGCCGAAGCGCGGCATTCGATCGAGTCTCCACGACGCCTGCCTCGTCAATCCGTCTGGAGGCATTGGCCGGTGTTTGCGGCGGCCGCGGTGGCCGCGATTGCGCTCGCCTGGACGATTCGATTGAGCGGCGAGCTGGAAAATCAACACCTGGCACTGGCGAGTCTCACGCGTCGGTATGACATCATCGTCGGCGTTCTTGCCGCCTCAGAAGTGGCGATTCAGCAGATGTCCGCGACAGAGGCCGCGCCCGGCGCAATGGGGCGCATTTATCTGGACCGGGCAACGGGTGCCGGGATGCTCATGCACCGTTTGCCTCCGCTTACCGAGGGGAAATGCTACCAACTCTGGTTCGTGGGGAATGGTGAGCGAGTGAATGGCGGGGTGCTCCGGACGAATCCGGATGGTAGCGGCTATACGATCATTCAATCGCCGGGCCCGTTGAGCCGCTATACCGGGGTAGGGGTAACGCAGGAGCCGGCTGGTGGGAGCCCCTGGCCCACCACCGACCGGTTGCTCGGCGCGGGAATCTAGATTCGCTTAGCTGCAGGGCTTCGCGGTGCCACCACCGTGGACCGAGTCGAACGACTGGCCGCAGGCGCATGATTTGGCGGCGTTTGGGTTCCGGACCTGAAAGCCACCGCCCATCAGGGCGTCAACATAGTCAATTTCCGCGCCCTCAATGTGCTGCATGCTAAATGGGTCAACGACGACTCTGACCCCCTCGAATCGGTAGACCTGGTCGTCGTCGTCAGCATCATCTTCAATGGCCATGCCGTACGAGAAGCCGGAACAGCCGCCTGGCTGGACGTACACTCGTAGTCCAAGCTCATCAATGTTTTTTCGCTCGCGGAGCTGGTGAAGATGCTTGAGCGCATCATTCGTAACTGTGATCACACTGACCTCGACAATAACCGAGTGAACTACTCAGATTATAGCAGGCCGCGCTAGATGATCGGAATATCCGCCTGACATGCCATTGCGAGTCGGGGCGATTAGGCGCGCGGCGCTCCCCCGCACGTCCAGAACAGCCGTGTACTCCGCTCTGACACGGGTAGTCGCTACAATTGCACCCAGTTTGGTGACGCGTTTGGAGATGTGAGTGAACCGCAGTGATCTGGGGTACCACCCGGCGCTCATGACGGACATGTACCACCCGGATTCGGCGTACGTGAGCTGGCGAGCGGGTAAGAACGGAATGACGACGTTCGATCTCTACGCGCGTCAAGCACCGTTCGGCGGGGCGTTTCATCTGGTGGCCGGCCTTGAGATGGCGCTGGAGTATGTGCGCGAGTTCCATTACACCGATGAGGATCTCGCGTTTCTCGTTCAAATCCGAGATTACGATCCGGGTTTTCTTGAGATGTTGCGTAGGCTTCGCTTCAGCGGCGAAATTCTGGCTATGCCAGAAGGCTCCGTGGCATTTCCGAACGAGCCTCTGCTCCGAGTGACGGCGCCATTTCGCGAAGCGATCTTGCTGGAGTCAGGCTTACTTCAGGCGATGAACTTCGCTACGCTCGTGGCCACGAAGGCGGCTCGTATCTCCTGGGCAGCTCGTGGCCGGCCGGTGGCTGAGTTTGCGCTGCGTCGAGCCCATGAGCCGTTTGCGGTGACGCGCTCTTCGCGCATCGGTGGATTCACCAGCACATCGTTTCTGGGCGCTGCGCATCGATACCGGCTATTGGCCACGGGCACTGTGCCCCACGCATTGCTGCAAATATTCGATGAGGAGCTTGAGGCGTTTGAGGCCGTTGCGGCGACCTTCAATCGCTATACGCTCCTCCTCGATACGTATGATCCTCGCCGGGCAATTCATCTTGCGGTGGAGGTAGCCAAGAAATATAAGGAGAAACTCGGCCATTCGCTGGCAGGTGTTCGACTTGATAGCGGTGATTTGCTCGAAGATAGTCGATATGTTCGAGCTGTTCTGGACACGGCCGGGTTGACCGAGGTGCGTGTGCTCGCCAGCGGTGACCTGGATGAGTTCATCATTGCCGAGCTGCTTGAAGCGGGCGCGCCGATTGACGTATTCGGCGTCGGCACCAGCGTGGGTATTGCAGCCGGTTCAGCGGAGCATGGGGTTGAGGGTGGCGCGCTTGGCGGCGTTTTCAAGGCCGTTCAGTATGTGGATGAGCGCGGCATCAGCTTCCCCAAGATGAAAGTGGCGGGGGAGAAGAGTACCTGGCCGGGAATTAAGGAAGTCTGGCGAATCGGTCGGTTCGATGAAGACATCATTCAGCTTGCGGAGGAGCCCAAACCGTCCATTGAGGCGGAGCGCCTGCTGAAGCCGGTGGTGCTGGATGGTGAAGTGGTCCCAGGAAGCCTGCCCCCTCTCTCGGAGATCTGGGAGCTGGCTCAATACAACCTGCGCATGCTGCCGGATCGGTACCGCGAGCTTAACCCGAAGCTGCCCTATCCAGTTCGCTTCAGCGAACGCCTGTTGCGCTTGCGTGAATCCGTGATGGACGCGCAGCTTAACGGCGTGGCCGCTATCTCACTGGATGGGGCGGGACCCCTCGGGAGTGAATGAGGTTCCTCGTTCTGCGGCGTCGTTGCGGTCCCGCGCGCAAGTGCCGCATTGATCGGAGTGAAATTGTGCCAACAACTGTAATCCTGGAAGTTCAAAACCACGTGGCCTCCATCACCCTCAACCGTCCGGATGTGATGAATGCGATCAACACGCAGATGGCCCGTGACCTGGTGGACGTGTGCCAATTGATTGCCGATGACCAGGACGTGTGGGTAGTGACACTCCAGGCCGCCGGTGATCGCGCTTTCAGCGTTGGCGCTGATCTGAAGGAGCGAGAGCATATGCCTGTGGAGCAGTGGCGTGCGCAGCGCGTCCTGGGCCTGCGGGCGTACCGTGCGTTGGCTGCCGTGGAGCGGCCCATGATTGCCGCCGTGGATGGCTATGCACTGGGTGGCGGCTGTGAGCTGGCACTCGCTTGCGATTTCATCATTGCCGGCGAACGAGCCCAATTTGCACTCCCCGAGGCCAGGGTGGGAATCATTCCCGGCGGCGGTGGGACGCAACTACTCCCACGCCGGGTGGGCCCCGCCATGGCTAAGGAGCTCATCTTCACCGGGCGGCGCATCGACGCTACGGAAGCCCTGCGCATCGGGCTGGTGAATAGAGTGGTGCCAAGTCAGGACCTCGGGACTACAGTCGATGCCATTACTGGAGAGATACTTGGAGTGTCACCGGTGTCGGCTCGACAGGCAAAACGGGCCGTGGACCGAGGTATTGGTCAGGATCTGTGGTCTGGATGGGCTCTTGAGGAAGAGGCGTATGTTGCGTGCTTGTATAGCGCTGACCGACTTGAGGGCATGGCCGCGTTCCACGAGAAGCGCGCTCCTCGCTTTCAGAACCGCTAACCTCCGGCGCGGATTCCCCGAGACTGTCCCCCGGTGATCTGGCTGAGACGCTCCGTGAGGTGGCGAACGATCTGTGGTTCTGATTCCCGACGATCCAACAGTTCATCCGGATCCGCGGAAAGGTTATAGAGCTCTACCTGACCACCTGGTGCGTGAATAAGCTTCCACTCACCGGTGATCAGTGCCACAGCACCCGTGTCGGCGCTTTCAGAGACAACGGACCGTACCGGAGCCCGCGAGTTGCCCAGTGCCGCCACAAGGCTCAGCCCTTCCATACCCTCAGGGGCCATGATTCCCGCAAGCTGCAGGATCGTCGGAGCAACGTCCATGACGCTGGATGGCTCAGTGATGACCTGGCTCGGTGCAAGTACGCCGGGATATCGAATCAGCAGTGGCACATGAATTTCCGAGTTGTAGACTGAGGAGCCCTCGAGCCAGGCGCCATGGTCGCCAAGGCTCTGTCCGTATGCGCCCACCACGATGACCACGGTGTTGGAGTCGAGACCGAGCAGATCAAGTTGACGTAACAATGATCCAATCTGGCGGTCCACAAAGCCAACCTCGTCATCATACGCGCTAATCACCCGATTGATTTCCGGAGCTGAAAGGTCGACGTCCCCATCGCGGATCCGTTGAAGCGTCTCGACCGATTCTTCATGGCACACGTTACAGTCTGAGTCTGCCGCTAATGAAAGCGGTGACGAGTATGGAGCATGTGGGTCGCGGAAGTGCACCCACAGAAAGAATGGATCGGATCGCCGCCGCTCCAGCCAGCGGGACGCGGCAGCCGCTGTGATATCGGCTTTCCCATCCAGTTTCGAATCACCGGGATCGAGCAGTGTGAGGTCAAGGTCCGCAGCGCCCGGAAGTGCCAGGTACGACTTGAGTCGCCGGTAGGTTGCCGCCAGTGCTTGCGTCTGCGCATCGGCAAGGTAGCGTGGGAGGTTCACTGTGTAGTCTTCATAGGTCTGGAAACCACGGTCCAGACCTGAATATGACGGTTCAAAATTGAACCAGCTATAAAGTCCGGCAGTTGTGTAGCCGTTCGCCTTCAGGATCTCGGCAAGCGTTGGGACGTCTCGAGCGAGTGTGTCAAGTAAATCCGTGTTGATGCCATGCCGACTCGGTTGAGTGCCGGTCATGATTGATGCATGCGCCGCGGAGCTACTCGTCTTCGGCGTTATGGCCAACTCGCTCTTCCACCCTTGCTCTGCAATGCTGTCAAGCGCTGGGGTGCGGGCGGCGTGGTAACCATACGCACCAACGTGATCCGCTCTGAGTGCGTCAATGCTGACGAGTAACACGTTGGGCCTCGCTCCCGCGAGGAGATTGTTTGCCACCGCCGCGGCGGCGTCGCTTCGGACTGAGCCCGGGGATGAAGCTTGCCCGATGGTGACCTCGCGCACTGCCTGGACAACCGCTAACGGGGCTGGATATCCACGGTCTGCGAGATCGCGCATGATTCCGAGTACGGCGAGTACGCCGATGGTCATGGTGACCAGTGGAAGCATGCGCCGGCTGAGATGCACGGGCCGATTTGGCCAATGGGGCGTGGAGGAAAGTGCGGCGAAGGCGACGACCGCGACCAGGAGTGTACTGCCAACAATGAGTAACTGTCCGCCTACCGCGTTTGGAATCGACGCGTCGCGGCTGGAAATCTGGGCCCATTTCAATGCCAGGATTGCCCCAACCGCAAGGATAGCCGTGGGCCCAATGGTGGGTGCCAGCGCTCGGAATCGCAGGGAATGACCGAGACCAGCGCTCACGGTGCCTATGGCAAGCGCGAGGATTGCGCAGATTCCACCGATGACTGTGGAATCGATGACAATGGCGTATGAGACGAGTCCCATCGTATCCAGGCTATGGCGCGCTACCGCGGCAACCATGAGTGACTCAGCCACCCCTCCCACCATGCCGGCCAGTCCGCCACACATGAACCCATAGAACGTCAGACGTAGAACGTTCCACGCTCGGGTCCAGGGGGAAACTCGTTGCTGTCCCGAGACCGATGGGTGCTCGGTTGCACCAGGGGCTACTGCGGGCCGCACGGGGAGCCGGATGGTAAAGCGCGCACCCTGATTCGGCGGACTTTCCACTGACAGCAATCCGTGATGCGCGACCACGATCTCTCGAGCTATCGTGAGTCCGAGTCCCGCGCCGCCGGCGCGTCGTGACCGTGATCGATCTCCCCGATAGAACCGTTCGAAGATGTGTGGTAGGTCTTCCGATGGGATGCCTGTGCCGGAATCTTGAATGTGAATGGAGACGTCTTCGCCATCATACTCGGCTGTCAGAGAGACGATTCCTCCGGCGGGAGTGTGGGCAATCGCGTTATTTAGCAGATTACGAAGCACCTGACTGAACCGACCCGCGTCAACCCAGATATTCGGGATGTCCGCGGAAATACGCGTTTCGATTCTGAGCTGATGCACTGCAGCCGTTACGGCGAGAGCCCGGACATCATGATTGACAAGCGCTTCAACCGATGAAAACTCCGGGGCGAGATGCAGTTGACCCGCTTCCGCGAGTGCGATATCTCGCAAGTCGTCCACGAGCCGGGTCAGTTGAAGAAGCTCGCCGTGGAGCGTCTCAAGGACCTCTGGCGTGGGATCAGCCACGCCGTCGCGAAATGCCTCCACATACCCGCGTAGCGTTGTGAGAGGAGTCCGTAGCTCATGGGCGATATCATTCACCATGTTAGATCGAAGCTGCTCGACCCGGGCCAGTGAGCTCACAAGCGAATTGAACGCATCGGCCAATGCACCCACCTCACCGGCCATGCTGGCGTCAATCTGCGTGGTGCGTTCGCCTGCTTCCAGCTTTCTCACCGCCACGGTGAGTGTCTCCAGCGGCATTGCTAGCCGTCGGGCAACAAGCAGGCTTATGGCAAGCGCGGTGAGTAGACCAACGCCCAGAGCGGTGAGCAGCGAAGTGCTCAGCTCGGATAGGAATGCATCACCCCGAGCTCCAAATTTGTTAGGCGCATGGAGTGGGTCAATATAGAGCGTGCCAACTGCCACGTCTGAAGCCCGAATTGGTACAACCTGGTGCCTCCAGGTATCTCGCACCCTCTGACCGGTCAGTTGATTCTGGGTATCCATAATGACCACGTCGAGTGAGTTCGCCAGAATAACAGGCTGCCCAACCAGGTCAGAAATCTGAGCCACCAACGGCTCCACGCCAGTCCAATCTTGTCGGCGACTGAAGTAGCGGCTAAGCAGCGCCTCAATGCGTTGTGACCTCGCGGCCGAGACATCGTCCACGTAGTCCTCAAAGCTGCTCGTGGTGGACAGATGCAGCACAAATCCAGCCGTGACCAGCGCCACGACGAGGATGAATGACGATCCGAGCAGGAGCCGGAACCAGAGCTGCTTAGGCATGAACCCGTGGGTCCAGCTTATAGCCGACGCCATAGACTGTTCGAATGTAGTTCGGTTGACCCGGCTGGTCCTCAATCTTCTTGCGGAGGCTGTTTATGTGCACGTCAACATTCCGCTCGAAGCCATCGAATTCATGGCCGAAGGCCCGATCTATGAGCTGGCCGCGCGTGAATGCTTGTCCGGGCGATTGCAGCATGGTCTGGAGCAGGCTAAATTCAGTGGGCGTCAGAGCAATCTGTTCGCCGCGAATGTATGCCACATGCTCACGTATGTTGAGGACCAGATCGCCATGGCGCAGCTCAATCGGGCCGGCAGACTCGTCACTCGGCGCACGTCGAAGGACGGCGCGGATGCGCGCCAGGAGCTCACGGGGGCTAAATGGCTTGGTGACGTAGTCATCGGCTCCCTGGTCAAGCCCGATAAGCTTGTCGGATTCCGTGGTGCGTGCGGTGAGCATGATGATCGGCACGTCTGATTGCTCTCGAATCGATCGGCAGACTCCGAGTCCATCGATCTCCGGTAGCATGAGATCGAGCACGACGATATCGGGCTTCGTTCTTCTGAATTGGGCGATCGCATCACGCCCGTCATGGGCCCTCTCAACGCGATACCCGTCTTTTTCGAGATACATCGAAACTAGTTTCACGATGTTCTCGTCGTCATCCACGACCAGCACTCGTCGCTTCGGCATGCAGCAGCAGCTCCAGTCGAATATTACGAGAATAATGTTAAGGCCACATGAATATTTTGAGAAGGATTTGCGGCCAAGTCACGCTGATGTCCGAACTCTAGTGCACCGTCCAAACTGGTTTATGGGGTTCCCCTGCCACCGGTGGTGTCGGGCATCTTGCCCGACAGTGAAAAACCTACCGCGCGGCGACGAGCAGGGAC